>JAURMD010000033.1 GCA_030830875.1 Thermoplasmatota archaeon
CGGCCAGTCCGCGTCGGACGGTTTCCACTTCAGGAAGTTCAGGCATTCATGCTCGCCCCCGTCACCACGAACATGAGGTGGTCTTCCTGAAAACCTGCCAGATCCATCACCTCGTCAAGTCGCAACGAGGCCGCTGCAAGTGTGCCTTCGACCTCCGCCCGAAGGGCGACAACGTCGATGCCTCGGTCGCTGGCGACCTTGAGCGAAAGCACACCTACCCCTCCATCGACGAGGAAGGCCATGCAGGCTGATGCGAAAATCGAGGCTTGATGGGCTTGGGCCACGTCCTGGAACACCCAAGATGCCCCGACGGGCAACAACGGCCGAAACGAAGCGTGGTTTTTCGCATCGCCGAGCACGGGAACAAGACCTGGTCGCCGTCGAGCCAAGGAGGTCAAGTCCCTAAGGCAGCGCGGGGAAAGGTCCACGGCGACCAAGCGCGCTGTGGAGTCCATCATGTCGTGAAGGTGACTGATCGTTCCGCCATGACCTGCCCCAAGGTACAGCGCGTGGCCTCCTTTTGGAGGCAAGAGGCGAAGCGGGTCGCCGGAAGTTCGTATCAGTCCAGCAGCGATCTTCGAACGGCGGGGGTCCCAGCGACGCCATTCCTGTCCATTGACACGTCGAACGCTTTCACCATGCACGAGATGGCCGGGGTCGGCCGAACGTGTCCAATAGTCCCCCGCGCCTTGGCGCAATCGCTCTGTCATGGCCCGACCCGGGGGTCGAGAGGACGTCCGCGTCACCTCATCCCCTCCGCGCAGGAGGGCTCTTGTGTGCGACGCGGAGGGCCTCGACCTTGGCCTCAATAGCCTTCACGTCTTCATCCGTGATGGGATCGCCGCCGTATGCATCGAGGCGGGCCGCGATGGAGCACCGGCCCGCCAGCATTCGTGCAACCTTTCCCCGCACCCAATGCGGTGAACGTTTGACCCAAGGATGGCCGAAGAGGTGACCGTGTTTTGGTGGAGGTGAACCCGTGCGAAGGTGCGCGAAAAACGCCTGCTCGGCACCCAACACCTGCACGGTGCTCGATGGAAGCCGGGCCAGACGGTTCCGTCCGCCCGCCGTAACGCACAATTTCGCTGCAAGCAGCGGACCAACCAAGCGGCTCAGGCTTTGGAGATGCTCTTCGACAAGCGTACGCAACGCCGCTTCCAACCGGTCGAGACGCCCCTGAACCTCAACGATGGAGACCGCGAGGTCCCGAAGGCTGCGCCACTCCGCTCGGGCAGGGACGTGAAGCGGGGGGGCAAGACCAAGCCCGCGCGCACATCCGCCGAGGTCCTCGGCTGCTGCAAACGTACGCGCCAACGCCACTCGGTCCTGATCAAGGTCCAAATCCGAAAGAAAGAGGCCAAGCCATTCGATGAAACGAGAGCCTTGCAGGTTGGCAGCGAGCCGTACTTCCTCCATGGCCCGTTGAAGGTGCTCAATGCGCCGGTCGAGGTCGCCCGCAGCATCCGCCACACCTCGCTCGGCCAACAGCAGGGCTGCTGCGTCGAGAACAGCGAGGAGTTCTTCGCTTGGTCGTGGCAGATGGTCAGCAGGCAACGCGGGGGACGGCACGGCATCTTCGAACCGTTCTCGAAGGCGTTTCGCCTCAGGCGTGAGCCGCCCCGCACCCACAGCATCAAGGCGCTCAGCAGCCGCAGCAACCCCACCGCGTCCGTCCCATACGAGGAGATCGACCTGCACGCCGTCCTCGGTCACAACGGCGGCCGCATGCCACTCCACCACAAGCCGCACACAGCGACGTGAGGCTCGACCGTCATGACCCTTCGGGATGCGGAGAAGATGCTCCGGATAGGAATGTTATAAGGTGCAAGGGGTCAGGGTGGTGCCATGTTCTGCCCAAAATGTGGAACCCTGTCCTTCCCCAGCCCTTCTGGCGACATTGCCTGCACGAACTACAAGTGCGGTTACAACGGTCCAGCAAAACTTGAGGTGAAGGGCGCCGATGGAAAAGTCGTCGACTTGTCCAAGGCGACCTCCTCCACACAGGCTGTGGACCGCGAGTACGAGGTGATCAAGGACTCGGACAAGGCGCGTGGCGTCTTGACCAAAGGCAGTTACCTCTGCCCAAAGTGCGAATCGGACGAGGTGTATTCCTACCTTGAACAGACGCGATCTTCGGATGAGCCTGAAACCAGAATGCTGACCTGCAAAGATTGTGCCCATGGCTGGCGCGAATACTGATCACGCTTCACCTCGTCCCGAACGGTACGCTTCGAGCACCGCCCTCGCAATGGCTTCGGGATCGTTCACGATGTGTCGGTCGATGACCGTGGAGCCAACGAAGGCATCGCCGGCCACGACCGAATCGTGCATGGAGAGCGCCTTGCCGTCCTCTCGCTCTGTTTCCGAGGCCAAGTCGTGTTCAAACCGATGCTGTGCTGCCTCAAGCAAGACAATCTCAGCCCTCCGCTCGACCAGATCGTGCTCAAGCCTTGTCACGTGCCGTCGCGTTTCGGCGAGTTCCACCTCGAGCGCTTCGGCGCGGGCGTTGGCCTCGGCCACCTGACGCTGAACGGCATCAAGGATGTCCTGAAAGGTCGTTGGGACCTGTCCGCGCGGTGCTGGCAGCACCGGTGGGTCAAGTCCCGGAGTGATGGACCGTTCTCCAGGTGTTGAAGTGATCATGGGTTGCATCATCGATTGCGCTGGTGACATGAAGGCGGGATATGCCAGAATGTATTGCACCATTGGACCAGGCCTCCATTGCTGCCCGCGCCGAAGGCGACGATGCCGGGAGCCCAACGCCATGGATTGGAGGAATCGAGCGAGCAGATGAAATTCGACGAAGACCATCAAGATCACCAGCATCAGCACACGCGGATCGTGCCCAGAACGGGCGGGGCCAATCGAGAGCAACACCGTAAGCGCAAGTCCCGCCATGCCAACCAGAAGCCCAACCCCTAGGCTTTGCGCGAAGAGGGCACCTCGACCGACCCGAAGGAAGGCGTCGTCCGACATCCGCTGGTGCCGCCGAACCCTCGTGTAGTACGGCATCAGCACAAGGAGGACACCAAGCAGGATGGCCAACGGAAGCGTCAACCAGTCCGGAACAAGGAGGTCGGACATCGCCGGGTCCAACGTTGGGGTTGCCCAATCGTCGTCCAACTGATGCACCACA
>JAURMD010000034.1 GCA_030830875.1 Thermoplasmatota archaeon
CCACAGGAGCCGCAGTGGTCGCTCCTCCAGTGTTTGCATTGGCCTTGTCAAGCAGTCCCATGTGTTCTCCCCCTAACTGTAGCGTGCGCCAATTCGTCCATACAGCGCGAAATCGGGCCCTGCGATGAACTTCTGAACCGCAGCGTCCGGCATGCCTCCGAGCAAGGCATCAACCACCACAAAGAAGCGTGCCCGTTGTACGTCGGAGGCTCCGGATGGATTGCTTCCAACCTCTTGGTAAATGGAAAAATCTGGACTCGCAATGAAGGCATTGACAGCGTCCTCTGGGAGATCAGAACCGAGCAACGCGTCGACCACGCCAACGAAGGCAGGGAATTCGTCGGGGGTCGCTGCGGGGGCTTCCGTCGCCAGGACGGCTTGGGAGGAGGCAGGAGAGGACGGTGATTTGAGGGACCGGCGTTCTTCCATCAACGATTTCAATTCAGGGCGTAGGGTCGCCAAGGTCGGCTCGTCGCCCCGAGCCTTCGCATCTTCGTATTGGGGTTTGAGTTCACGGAGACGTGCTTCGACAATGCTCAATCGGTCGCCTTCGACCGGCACAGGGTCGGCGTCGAGAAGTTCAACGGTTGGGGCTTCTCGTGCCTCAGCAAGTCGCTCATCAAGCATTTGCTTTCGTAGGACGACGATCTCACGATCGAGGTCGTGACCGAACCGGTCTGCGTAGCGTTCGAGGAGCGAGCCTGCTTCCCTGCTCGACAAACGGTCGATGTGGCCGTAGACTTGTTGCAACGGTTTTTCCGTCCGCTTCGCCCAGATGTCCCCGTAACTCGGTTCATCGGCCGTCCTTGCAGACTTCGGGGTCGGTTCGCTCGGCTCAGCTCCAAGAGGCTGAAGGAGCGGAGGCGCCGGAAGCGGGTCCATCGGCATGGCAGGTGCTCGGAGGTCACCTGCAGGAGGGAGCGGCAATCCTGGAAGCGGAGGGAGGTCAGGGAGCGGCGGCAGGGGCGCTGCCGGAGCCTCGTCCCCCTTCCGCTTGCGCCGACCCATGCTGAACCCTGTCCCTTTGGTCGTGATGTGCCCCTTCAAGGTTCCTCAATGCAGTTGCGTGTGGAGGCCATCCCTCAGACGATGGTGCGTGCCCAACCCTTCAGCGAAAGAAAGACTTGCTCGGCCTCGCTGACGAGGACCCTGTCCCCTGTGCTGGCTTCGATGCGTCGGCCATGAAATCCGAACACGGCATCGTCGACGGTCATCTCCATGGTTCTGTCCCGCATCGAACCAAAGACGACGGCCTCTTGGAGGGCATCGTACCTGTTCTGAGATTCAGGGTTCAGGCGATCCAGCGGGAGCGTGGACACGCGCATGCCGCATTTCCCGTGCAGGCTGGTTGGATAGCGGATCTGCCGGCGCGTGTCGATGGTGACCACTTCGTCAGTTTCACCAGCAGCGCCGAGCACAATCGAGGTGTCCGAAGCCACGAGGTCGGCAAACAACGTCCTGTATCCGTCCTTTAGCACGTCGAAATTTCCAGCCAAGAGACGCTCTGAGCGGCCGTGTTCGGACAGCGTTGTTGCCAGTTTTTTGATGGCGTCCTTCGAATGTGGACCGCTGGAACGACCCTCGGTCGTCCGTCGTCGCTGGACTCCATCGTGCAATCGAGTCAGGTGTTGGGAGGCGGCGGCCTCGTTTGACGCGATGGAGCCTAAGGTGGCGACGGTGGCGGCAACACCTTCACGAACACGACGAGACCATCCCGTTGAGGAAGCATCCGCATACCGCGCAAATCGACCTGCAACATCCACGCCTTCTCCCCGAATGTGAGCGACCAGTTCGCGTCGAGCCTCCGAATCCAAGTGGACCAACGACGGATCACGGTAGTGCAAATGGAAGCCACGGTGGCCGGAAAATGTCACGTGAAGGTGCTCCTCAGTGAATCCAAATTCTGGGTGCAGGAATTCGGACCAGAGCGTCCACGCCTGCTCTTGAATCAGATCGAGCATTCCCGGAAAATCACGGTCCGAAACGCCGGGGAGGTGGTCGCCGTCGAGGTCGAAAATCAGGTCAGCACCGATCCAATCTTTGTCTGCCATCTTGGCCTCATATGGACGCTTCCAATACGCCGTTGAGTAAAAGCAGGAATGCGTAGGACGTTCGACGAGGTATCGTCGTACGTCTTCTATGCGTGAAAAGGACTGGTGCCGCACAGGCGTGGCGCCTCCGAAGGGGATGAACATCCACTCGCGACGAGCGAGGCGAGGTGGGTGCCAAAGTTCCGCGGTACGGTAGTATCCGCTGAATTTGTGCGCGACGCTGGCCCAGCCTTCCACAACGCCACCGGCTGCCTCACGACCGCGACAACGCTTGAACCCACGGGTCAGCGTTCGTAAAATCGAGTCACACGTTCCCCAACAGTGGTGGCTGAATCCGCACCGGTGGCCTCGACATAATGCTCCCAACACACGTACGTGTTGTTCAACACCATGGCGCTACCAAAGGTCAGGCGCACGTCGCAGGTGGCACAGCGCGGGCCAATTTCCCCGTTCGGGGCTTGAGCGAGACGAATGTGGTCATGCGGCATGGTGCTCATCCTCTGGGGGTGCAGGTCGGGTCTTGAGGCTTCGCTCAGGCATCGTCCCATTCTGCGCGCTCGCACCAATCGAGAAGGTCAAGCGCAACTTCGCACGATTCCGAAACCTCAGGCGCAGGGTCATCGAGGAATTGCTCCAAGAGCGGACGGGAACGGGCATCTCCAATCGCACCCATGGCTTCAGCAGCCTCGTGTCGGACCATCACGTGCTCGTTTGTGTCCGCGAGCCGAGCCCACAAGGCGTTCAGGGCACGGGGGTTCTGCATTTGACCAAGCACGTAGGCCAACTCATGCCGAAGGAGGGCGCTTGACGAGCCAAAGGCATCGCAAAGGGCGTCGACGGCCTCGTCGCTGCCTTCGTTCCGAAGGGCGAACACCGCTCGCATTCGCTGAAACATGCGCTCGTGTTCGTTCAACAGAACCTTGCGATGTTCGGCAACAGGGCCGGAGGCTGCCGGGGCAGGGTCCACGGACCCATACTCGCTGACCTTGGGCGCAGACTGGCGCAACCTCATGCCTCCGGTGCACCAATGAAGGCCATGCCATCCACATCAAACGAGGGGTCGATCAACCCTGCCGCTTTGCCTTCGCTCAGGAACCTGCGGATCGAGGCTCGACCTTCTGGGGCGTAGTCGACGGTTCGATCGTTGACGTACATGGTCACAAACCGTTGGTTGGTTTCGTCGTCAATGCCTCTGCCCCATGCTTTCGCAAAGGCCAACGCATCGTCTGGGTGGGCAATCGCGTGCTCGATGGACATCTTTGTGTAGCGCGTGATGTCGATCATGACCTCCTCTCCAAGGTCGCGACGCACGACGTTTCCACCAAGGGGCATCGGCCATCCTCCGGTGCGCTCGTTCCACCATACCCCAAGATCGATGAGCACGTTCAGGTCATGGTTTGTCCACGTCACTTGGCCCTCGTGAATGATGAGACCGCACGGGTAGGTTCCATCGAGCACGCCGGGCATGATTTCGTCGAAAGGAACCACTTCGACCTGCACATCGCCCCACGCTAACCGTAGACCGAGGTAGGCACTCGTCTTGAGGCCGGGCACGGCGATGGTTCCCTCTTTCGCGCGTTCAACACTGAGGCCTGGTCGCGCGACGATCATGGGGCCGTAGCCTTCGCCCATCGATGCACCGCAATTCATCAAGGCGTATCGATCAGCGAGTTCTGGATAGGCGTGGATCGACACTGCAGATACCTCCAACTCACCCCGCATCGCACGGTGGTTGAGGGTCTCGATGTCCTGCAGTTCGTGCACGAACGTGTACCCAGGTGTGGGGAAGGCACCGGTGGTCAATGCATGAAACATGAACGCGTCGTCTGGGTCTGGAGAATGACCGATGCGAACGATGCGGTTCCCATGGTCGTCAAGGGGCAGGTCGCTTGGCATGCCTCTCGCTCTCAGCGGCCCTTCAAGAAGGCACCTCTCACGCCACCGGCGAAGCCCACGCCCACGTCGGAGCCACTTCCATCTTACACACCTGTTTGAGGAAGGCGTGGAGCCCTTCGACATCGGACGAACCAAGCCGGTTGAACACCTCCCCAAAATATCGGTCGAGGCGAGCGGTGTCAAGGCCGGTGTGTGTTTGTGCCTTTGTGAGAACGGCCTGACGGGCTTCACCCCCTGATTCGAACAACTCCAGCCGTTCAACCAAAGCCGCGTGGGCGGCTTTGATGTCGTCGATCGAGGTGTCACGACGCGCCACAAAGACACCAAACACCATCGGCAATCCGTTGTGCTCTGACCATGCCTGACCGAGGTCCAAGCGTACTGCGTTTGGGTGCCGACGAGCTCCGTCCAACGCGCGGTCACCGATGATGAGGGCCCCGTCCGCCGCCTCGAGCATGGTCTGGAGGTCAGGACCCATGCGCAGGAAGTCGACGGACAATCCTCGTTCGGCCATGAGCCAACGAAGCAAGGCGACCGAGGAAGCCGAGTCGGTGGGGACGGCGATGGTTTTCATTTCCTCGATGGAGCACCCGCCGAACAGCAGCACACTGCCAACTTCGCCCGCTGAGCCAATGCCGATATCGGGAACGAGCATCAGTTCCTCGTGATGCTCAGCAAAATCTGCTGCAGGAATAGGAGCAATCACGCAATCCCTCCGGAGGACGTGCCCGGTGAGCCACGAAGGAGGGGCCGCAAGCACGGACCATTGGGGGTCAAGTCCGGTGAACAGCGGATCGCAGTTGATGAACGCGACACGTCCGATGGTGGTTCTCCAAGCCGCAGGCATGCCCTCACCCTTGTGCCATTCGAAGCGGTCGGCGTGCTGGGAGATCGGGAAGTTCGAGCAGGGTGAAGGACGTGTAGTCGGAGTTTCGTTCCCATGGCTCGCAACCTGCGTCTTCAATCAGCCGCCCCATGCGTCTTCGGTCGCTGTCAAGCGGAGCCGAAGACCCTGCGAGGTGCATGATGGACTCTTGCTGAACCGTACCATCGATGTCATCGGCTCCGAAAGCAAGGGAAAGTTCGGCTAGGCTGTCACCAATGTTCATCCTGTAGGCCTTCAGGTGTGGAATGCTGTCCAAGACAAGGCGTGAAACGGCAATGGTCCGGAGCACCTCTGTGCCCGTTGCCAATTGGGCTTCAGGCAACCGGGAGTGGTCCGGAAGGAAGGGGTACGGAACAAAACATTGGAAGCCACCCGTACGGTCTTGGAGCTCCCGAAGACGAAGCATGTGCTGCAACCGGTGATCGATGGTTTCCACAGTGCCGAACAGCATCGTGCAGTTGCTGACGTGGCCAAGCCGATGGACCGTTTCGTGAATGTCCAGGTACTCCTGACTGCTTTCTTTTCCTTTGCAAATCACTTCGCGTACGGCGTCGTCAAGGATTTCAGCGCCCCCGCCGGGGAGTTGGTCGAGTCCAGCATCGAAGAGCCGAATCAAGGTGGCTTCGATGCTCAGTCCAGATTGTTCTGCGAGGTGTTTGACCTCAACAGCGGTCAGCGCCTTGATGGTGACGTGAGGATGGGACGCCTTGGCGGCCCGGAACATGGCCTCGTAATGGCCAACCTCCCAGTCAGGGTGCAGCCCGCCCACCGTGTGAACTTCGGTCACGTGGTCGGCGAATCGGTTCAATTCCTCCACGTATGCGTCAGCGTCGAGGGCGTAGGCATCGTCCGCGCGCTTCCCCCTTCGAAACGCACAGAAACGGCAGGCGAGGGCACAGACGTTGGTGGGGTTGATGTGCACGTTGTGGTTGAAGAAGGCACGCTTCCCAAAGCGGGCTTCTCGAGCGAGCACCGCAAGATGGCCAACCTCGGCAAGGTCGACGTGGTCGTACAGCCTCCGTCCTTCATCGTGCCCAAGCCTGCCTTGACGAACCAACACCTCGGCCACGGGTTGAAGCCCAGCGCTCCAGGTGTGCTCCGAAACGGAACTTGCCAAGCGCTCACGCCAATCGTAGGCAGCGCCAGCCGCCTTCGGCTCCGACGTGACCTGCACCACGGCTAAGGCTCCAACACGTGGTCCTTCAAACGTTGGTTGATTCCCACGATGCCTCAATGCTCGCGGAAGAATTCCGTGGAGCGTACAATTTTCCTAAATTCGTCAATGAACAACACCGAAGCCGCCACCAGCACGATCACGAGCCAATCGCTTGGTGACAGCGCCTGGGTGCTGAGCAGGTCTCCAACGTGAAGGCCCTCGAACGGAAGCGCCCAAGATGCTCCTTGAACGAAAAAGAGGAGCAGACCGAGCGAAATGAGGGTTGCGATGTTGATCGCACGGTTCGAGAAGACGCCAAGCCCGAAAAGCACGCTGCGCTCGTTGGAACGGCAGTTCAGAACGTTGAACAATTGATACACGATGAAGACGGAGAAAGCCATCGTTTGAGCGTAGGCGAATTGCCCTGCGCTGAAGGATTCCCACTTCGCAAATTCTTCGGCATGGTTCGCAGCGTTGGGGTCAGCACAGGCGTATGGGTCAAATGGCAATTCGCCATCAGGAGCACCAGGCAAGCCTTCACACGCCTCAAGGCCTCCACCTGCCAAGAAGAAGACGATGAGCGTACCCGTCACCATCACTGCCCCAAGGAAAAACATCAGCGCAACGTCTGTTCGGTTCGGCAAAGGTTCAGTCACGGGTCGAGGAGGTTGAGCCATGACGTCACCGTGCCGCTTTTCCATGCCCAAGGCCACGGCAGGAGGGCCATCCATGAGGATGTTGATCACCAAGATCTGCGTGGCGGTGAGGGGCAGCGGCCAACCAAACACAAAGGTGCTGAGAAAGATGAGGGCCACTGCCGCAACGTTCGTCGAGACTTGGTATCGGACAAAGTTTCGAATGTTCGCGTAGATTTTCCTTCCTTCTTCAACCGCTTGAACAATGTTGGCGAAATTGTCGTCCTGAAGCACCATGTCTGCAGCATCCTTGGCGACATCGGTGCCAGCCAAACCCATGGCAATCCCGATGTTCGCTTGAGCAAGCGCAGGGGCATCGTTCACCCCGTCACCCGTCATTGCAACAACTTCACCACGTTGCTGCAACGCCGTTACGATGCGCATCTTGTCGACGGGGGTCACGCGCGAATACACCGATGCGCCTGCTACCGCATCATGCAGTTGCATTTCGTCCATTTCCGCGAGTTCGGCACCACCAATGCCTTCACCGTTGATTCCAAGTTCAGCGGCAATCGCGGAGGCGGTTGTGGACTGATCGCCGGTGATCATCTTGACGGAGATGCCTGCACGGTGGCAACGGGCAATCGCATCGGCCACTTCCGGCCGTGGAGGGTCAATGATGCCCACACATCCAAGCAAGACAAGGTTGTTCTCAAAGGAGGCCTCGACTCCGATGTTTTCTCCTTCCTCGAGCGGTCGGGCGCCGAACGCGATGACCCGGAGGGCGTTCCCTCCCATGGCGAGCACCGTCTCTTTGAACCGGTCACGGTCCTTGTCGGTGATGGGTCGAAGCCTTCCGTTGTCGTAGACCTGTGTTGCGATGGACACAATGCTGCGGCTTGCACCTTTGGCGAGGACCCAAGGTGTGCCGTTGAGAACGTGAACGACCGACATTCGCTTCCGCACGCTGTCAAAGCCCTCTTCGGCTGCGCGTGGATGCACGTCACGGAACGAGCGGAGGTCGCCGTTCAGTTTGGACCCAAGGACTGCACAGGCGACATCGGTGGGGTCGCCCAGACCCGTCCAACGTCCGTCCACCTCAGAGATGGCCGCGTTGTGGCAGAGGGACAACGCAGAAGCGAGCAACTGGAAATCTTTTCGAGATCGGACGTCGGCGTACATTGACTCGCTGATCTCTGCTCCATCGAGGTGCAGGTGGCCAATCGGCGCATATCCCTCGCCAGAGACATCAAAATCGACGTCCAATAGGCTGAGGGTCCGGGCCGTCATCTGATTGGTGGTGAGCGTACCGGTTTTGTCCGAACAAATCACAGTGGTTGAACCGAGGGTTTCCACCGCTTTCATGCGTCGAATGATGGCCCGGTGGCGGGCCATGTTCCGCATGCCGAGGGAGAGGGTGATCACAAGAATGATGGGGAGGCCTTCAGGAACGATGGCGACAAAGATTGCGATGGCGATAATGAATTGCTCGATGACGATGTCAAGCAGCCCGTCGCTGCCTCCAAACACGGCGATGACGAGGTTCATTCCAACGAGGAGCACGGCCACGACCAAGGCAATGATGCCGAGGAAGCGACCGAGGGATTCCAACTTGAGTTCAAGTGGTGTCTTTGGCGCCTCGGCCTCCGCGATGTCCGCGGCGATACGTCCGAGCTCCGTCCTCATTCCCGTGTTCACCACAATTCCAGTGCCTCGTCCTGAGGCGACCGTTGTGCCCATGTGCGCGATGCTTGTGCGATCGGCCAACAACGCCGACTGAGCAACCGGTTCCACGCTTTTGCTGACAGGCAACGACTCACCAGTGAGTGCAGATTCGTCAATGCTCAATCGTATCGTTTGGAAAACTCGAAGGTCAGCCGGCACGTGCTGGCCCTCGTCGATGAGCACAAGGTCTCCCGGGACGAGGTCCGTGGTTGGCACTTCCACTTCGAGGCCTGACCGGACGACGATGCACGACGACACGGTCATTGATTTGAGGGCCTCGGCCGCCTGCTCGGCTTGCCCTTCTTGCCAAAATCCGAAGAAGGCGTTCGCTGTGAGCACAATGAAGATGAAAATGGCATCACCGGGCTCGTTTGGATGAATGGCAAGGGCGATGAGCGCCGCCCCAATCAGCAGGAAATTGAGTGGGTCGTTGTACTGCTCGAGGAACCGCTTCCATGCTGGATCGGCTTTCTTCGAGTCAAGCCGGTTCCACCCATGCTGTTCCCTGACCGCGAAAATTTGGTCGTCGGACAGCCCGTCCGGGCCGGATCCTAAGTTGGCGGCCACTTCATCCGCGGCTTGAGCATGCCACGTGTATTCGTCGCGGCCTTCCGCTGAACCTTCAGCCTTGTAGAGGCGGGAAGTATCGGTTCCGGACATGAACAAGCGCGCACCCCTTTACCGTTGGAATAGAGAATCCATCATCTAGGTGGTGGCGGAGGTAGTGATAACATTGCGATGCATTGACGGGGTGACCTCCGCTCGCTCCCATGTGAGCGAGCAGGCCGGACCCTATGTTCCCGCTGACGCAAGCGTAGCAGAGGTCACCGTTCGGGTCCTTGTCGTGGGCATCGTCCTTGGTGTCTTGATGACCGCGGCGAACGCCTACCTTGGCCTCTATGCAGGGATGACCGTTTCCGCCAGCATACCCGCTGCCGTCATGTCGATGATCATTCTCAGGTTGCTGTACCGAGATGTCACCATTCTGGAGAACAACGCCGTTCAAACGATGGCCAGCGCGGGAGAGAGCCTTGCAGCAGGCATCATCTTCACCGTACCCGCCTTCCTCGTTGTCGGCTTGTGGGACGACGTTCAATGGAGCGTTACGTTGGCCATCGCTCTGCTCGGTGGTTGGCTTGGAACGATGTTCACCATTGCGCTACGGAGGCTTTTCATCGTCGAGGAGGCCCTGCCTTACCCCGAAGGGGTCGCCTGCAAAGAAGTCCTGGTGGCCGGAGAGGAAGGCGGTGACGGGATGGTGGCCATCCTCTACGCCTTGGGCATCGGAGCCATCTACGGTTTCGTGGTCAAGGTCACACAAGCTGTGCACCATGCCGTGGAAGGAGCCGTGGGATTTTTTGGAAGCCGTCTCTATGCAGGCGCCGACCTCTCAGTGGCCCTCTTTTCGGTCGGCTTCATCGTTGGACTCCGAATTGCGTCCTACATTTTCTTGGGGGGTGTGATCGGTTTTGGTCTCCTCACTCCCTTGTACGGCCTTATTCACGGATGGCCGGGCGGGGACATCACGACGGGGTTCACCGCCGTGTTCCTCAGCCAAATTCGGTATGTTGGCGTAGGCGCCATGGTGGTCGGCGGAGTGTACACCCTCTGGACAATGCGAACCACCATCATCCAAGGGTTGTCCGGGTCCTTTGCTTCATCCTCAACCGAAGAGGCCTCCCTGCCCCGCACGGAACAGGACCTCCCTCTGAAGGGCGTATCCATGGCCGTGGTCGGTTTGGTCGTGGCCACGTTCTTCCTCTACTGGACCGTGATTGGTTCCTTGGTGCTGGCCCTTGCCGGCACGTTGTTCCTCGCCTTCGTCGCCTTTTTCTTTAGTGCTGTTGCGGGCTACATCGCTGGCGTGGTTGGTTCGTCCAACTCTCCCGTTTCTGGGATGACCATCGCCACGCTGCTGTTTACCGTGCTCATCGTTTGGCTTGTCGGGGACCTCGCGCTTGGGCTTGAAACGGAAGACCTCGTGCTCGCAACACTGCTCATCGCCGCCGTCGTGGCCTCCGCGTCAGCGATTGCAGGGGATGTCATGCAGGACCTGAAAACCGGCCACTTGGTCGGTGCCACGCCATGGCGTCAACAAGTGGCGGAAATCGTTGGCGTGACCGTGGGGGCCATCACCATTGGACCTGTCCTGCGCCTGCTTCACGAAGCCTTCCGTATCTCGGTTACCGCGTGCATGGCGAATCCTCGACCAGAAGACCCCACGTGCTCGCAGGCCCTCTTTGCCCCACAGGCAGAATTGATTGGGGCCATCGCGCAGGGCGCTTTTGGAGGTTCGATCAACATCCAGATGGTGCTGCTTGGGGCCCTCTTTGCTGTGGCGCTCATCCGTATGCGCATGCCGGTGATGTCGGTGGCGATTGGCCTGTATTTGCCGCTGAAACTCTCCGTCCCGATCCTCTTGGGCGGCCTGGTCGTGGCCACAATGGGAGCCGCTGTCGTTCGTCGCATCGACGGTGGTGAGCAGGAGGTCCCATCGAAGGAAGCAGAAGACGCAGTTGCTTCGATGCAGGCGCGCGGGGTGTTGATCGGTGCTGGGTACATCGCGGGAGAATCCTTGCTTGGCGTGTTGCTGGCCATCCTCATTGTGCTGGACATCGATGTTGCAAGCAGCCTCGGCATCAACGCGCTCCCTGACCTTCCCTCCTTGCTCTTCTTCCTGTGGTTCGTCGCCGTGTTCGTGGCCCTTGTCGCTCAAACCATGCCTCGTGGCATTGGACCCGGCATGGTGGTGGCGGTGGTCCTTGGAGCGCTCCGTCGAGGAGCATCATCGTTGATTCCGTCATCGTCGGGTCGACCTCCTCGCTGAAAGGATGAAAGGCCCACCCACGGCGTTCCTCGGCATGAGCGCCGATGTGGCGATGCTGGAAGAGCGGGCACGCCGATGCCGTGTTGACATCGTTCGGATGGTGCACCGTGCTCAGGCAGGTCACCCCGGCGGTTCGCTCTCAGAAATTGACCTGCTCGTCGGTTTGTACGGTACGGTGTTGAGGGTACGTCCCGAAGAGCCAACGTGGGGCGACCGGGATCGGTTCATCCTCTCCAAAGGCCACGCTTCGCCGGGCATGTACGCCTTGCTCGCTGACCTCGGCTTCATCGCCCACGAGGACCTGACGTCCTACCGCGTGAAGGGAGGCGTCTGTCAAGGCCACGTTGACATGAAATGGTGCCCAGGCGTCGATTTTTCTGCAGGTTCGCTCGGCATGGGCCTGTCTTTCGGACTCGGTTGTGCCCTCGCGGCACGCCTTGACGGCTCAACGCGCAAGGCATGGGTGATGCTGGGCGACGGTGAGGTGCAGGAAGGCAGCGTGTGGGAAGCGGCCATGGCTGCGCATCACCACCGTGTTGGAAATCTGAAAGCCATCGTTGACGTGAACGGCATCCAAAACGACGATTTCTGTGAGGTCCAGATGCAACTCAACGACCTCGCAGCAACGTGGGCTTCGTTCGGATGGTCTGTAACGACGGTGGACGGCCACGATATGGCGTCCATCGTGGAAGCCATCGCCGAGGTGGACGCGGTCTCCGACCGACCGGCGGTGCTCTTGGCACGCACCGTCAAGGGCAAGGGCGTCTCCTTCATGGAAAACAACCCTGCCTTCCATGGTGCGGCTCCGAACGACGAACAATTTGCAGCGGCGATGCTTGAACTCGGAGAGGTGGCAGCATGAGCGGAATGGCGGCCACGCGAGATGGCTACGGGCAGGCACTTCTCGAATTGTCGGACGACCCCCGCGTCGTTGTTCTCGAAGCCGACCTTGGGAAGTCAACAAAGTCCCAACTCTTCAGGAAAGCACATCCAGAACGAACCATTTCGTGCGGGATCGGCGAGCAGAACATGCTGCTGACGGCCGCGGGCCTCGCCTCTTCTGGGTACGTGCCGTTCGCGAGCACCTTCGCGATTTTCACGGAACGCGCGTTCGAGCAGATGCGCAACGGCGTGGCACGTCCTGGTCTCCGCGTGCACCTATGTGGCTCGCACGGCGGGACGCACACAGGAACCGACGGTTCTTCCGCACAATCCATCGAAGACCTTGCCATTTACCGGACCCTCCCCGGCGTGACCGTGTTGCATCCGGCAGACGACGTCTCGACAAGGTTGCTCACCAAGCAGTTGGTGGACCATCCCTCACCATCCTACACGCGAACTGCGCGAAACAAGACCCCAGTTCTGTACGAAGGCCGAGAGGCCGAAGTCATGATTGGCAAAGGGATCGTTCACAACGACGGCGCGGACGTTGGCATCCTTGCTTGTGGCGTCATGGTTTCCAAAGCCATCGAAGCCGCAGCGCTCCTCGCGGCCGAAGGCATCAACGCCACGGTGGTGGACATGCACACCATCAAACC
>JAURMD010000035.1 GCA_030830875.1 Thermoplasmatota archaeon
CCTGCTCTGCCAGCACGGGCAGGACAGGCTGATGGCCAGCCCTACGGGTTGGGCGCAAACCGTGCATCACGAATCGTCCTGAAGGCAACGCCACGTCATCGCCAATCCCTCATCAAGGCTGGTCGCAGCATCCCATCCGAGCCGTATCCGCGCTTCTGAAGCGTCGGGAAGGCGATGAAGGGCATCCCCAGGCTGCCCACGATCGGGTCGGAGCTCGATCGCGGCGCCGGTCAAGGCCGCAATCCGTTGGGCAAGGTCCATCACGGACGTCTCCAGTTCAACGCCGAGGTTCGCCACGATCCCGGACAACGAACCGCTTCCGTCCACGGCCTCATCCAACGAACCGAGCAGGTCCAGCCCGAGAACGACATCGCCAACCCAGGTGAAGGCACGCGCCTGTTGCCCGCTTCCATGCACTTCGATGGGACGGCCCTCAAGGGCGCGTTCAAACATCATCGCGACCACCTGTCCGTCACGACCGGCCCGGGCACGAGGACCATACGCGTTGCACGGTCGGGCCACACGGACGTCAAGCCCCGTCCTGTACGCGTCGTGCCCAAGCACCTCGACGAGGTACTTCGAGGCGCCGTAGGCATGACGGAGGTGGGTTCGCACGTCTGGAAAACAATGCAGAGCCCCGGGCTGCATCGCACGGTCGTTGTCGCCGAAGGCCTCGGGCGAAGAGCACAACACCAACCGTGCCCCCCACCGTTGTGCGGCCCCAATGGCCTGCACTGCGCCGTTCACCGCCACATCGACGATGGCCGTGGCCTCCTTGTCGAACCGAGCGGTGCCGTTGATGGCTCCGAGGTGATGAACAAGGCCGATGCGACCGACCTCTGCCTCAACGCGAGCCCATGCCGCGGGGTCCCTGACGTCACCCACCACAAGGTGCGCGGCTTCGGGCACGGAAGCTAACGCACCGCGTGAACCGTCGTCGAGCACGACCACGTGAAGGCCTCGAGCAAGCAGGCGGTCAACGAGATGGGATCCGAGGAAGCCCGCCCCTCCTGTGACGAGGGCCGGAAGCACGCTCACGCCTCCGGCGAGGCGCGTTCCACGACGGTCAGGCGGACAGGGCCGCCGTTCTCACGAACGAGCTCAACGAGGTCCCCGTCGTTGACCTCCAAGCACGGGTCCTCCTCGAAACCGTGTGCATAGGGCAGGTTGAGCAAGGAGGCTGCAGGAAGGGTCAGGGGGCAGAGGTCCCTGTTGACGATGGCTGCTGGACCACGTCCTGCATACAGCAGCCCCATCAGGACGTAGGGGGCGACGGTCGAGCCCGACCCTTTTGGATAGATGAGCACGGTGCCTTCGATGGCCCGACCGTCGAGGGGGTGGCCACGTTCGTCGATCTGCCCGGTGATGCGGTCGACGTAGCCAAGGTAGGTGATCGGCACGTCGGTGACCATGGCTCGTCCTTGAATGCGGTAGGACGCCTGCGATGACAGTCCATGACCGGTCAGGTTGCAGGCACCCGCCCTGTGCTGAACGTTGCTCGTGGGCACGTGGTGCGAGCGTTCAGCAAGCGTCGGGCGGGGCCCCTCCACCAAGGTGGGATCAAAAGCGTGGGCCACGCAGGTCTCGATGTCGGCCACGCTCGTCGGGAGGCGATTGAGCCCGCTTGTCAGGTAGTGCTCGGCCTTCATCGAATTGGTCAACAGGTGGTTGAACCGTGACCTGTTGTAGGGGGTCACCTCTGGGCAGGTGTCCTTGAGCACGAGGGCCCCGGCCTCCTCAAGCACGCCGATGCTTCCGTCCGCTTCGGCCAGGGCGTGGTTGGCCCTGCTGGTGAACACCCAGAGGCGCTGGTTGGGGATGTGTTGGCCCATTTCAGCCCGCGCACGCACCGCAGCGGCCGTGGCCCGAACCTCCTCGAGGGAGGCCTGTGGGCAACCGATGACCACGAGGTCCACGGCCCCTTTTGGTGCCAGCGCGTCGCGCCGTTCGTCCAAGGTGGCTTGGTCGAAGGTCAAGGTGCCCTGAATGCGGGTGGGGTCCACCTCGATGTGCGGGCCGAGGCCTTCGGCCCACAGCATGGGGACCCCGTAATTCGCGGCAGCCGCTGTCAACGCCTTCCGACCGGCGAAGGTGGTCGAAGGGTCGAGCCCCCTCACGAGGGGCATTGGACCCCAAGGCATCGACCATCCCGGCTGGACTTGCGAGCCGAGCCAATCCCCAAGGATGGACATGTCAGACAGCGACCCAATCTCCGCCGTGACCTCCACCACCATGTTTGGATGCCGGTGTTCGTCCAAATGAAGGCCCCATTTCGGAGCAAACCCGGTCAGGGCGGTGGCGAGGGCGGACAACCCAGATTCACGGTTCGTTCGCGTTTCGGTCCACGAATTGGCGTAGCATACGGCGTTGGATTCCGCCCAGCACGCCACTCCGGGCGATGGACCCGGCTCACGGTCGTACGGTGTACAGGACAAGGTCGGGGCAATGCCAAGCGTGGTGTACGCATCGATGATGCGCAGTTGGGCCTCGAGGAAGCCCTCCCGACCGAGGTCCATCGCCTCGATGTGGTCGCTGTCGCAGCCGGCAGCGTTCAGCGTGGTGGGGATGGCCACACCGGGCCCGGCGTCCGCAGTGAGGTCGTCAAGGAACTGCATGAGCCCTTCACCGCCGGTGATCACCGACACCCCCGACACGTGCGCGTCGGACACCTCCACAAAGGACGAGGCTCCTGAGGTGAGGGCCAAATCGACGACGAGGCGGGCCCCTTTCTGACGGGCAGTACCTTCCTCGCCGTTGAGCATCGCCAGCAGGCGAGGCGGGACGTCCATGGCCCAAGGGAGGTGGCACGGCCCTCAAGCCTGCCGACGGCCATGTGATAGGAAATCGGAAGATTTGATATCATTAAGGTCGATGCTGCTGGTGATGAACGAGGGACGTCACCTTCCGAGCAACCAGCCGCCCACGAACGAAAACGAACGACGGCGTCATGGACGCTGGCACAGCGTTGGGCTGGTGCTTGCCTTGGTGCTCGCCGCAGCAGGGTTTGTCCTGCCTGAGGAGGTCAGCACACCGTCCACCTTCCTTCTCCACACCAGCGCGGCGGAGGGCAACGAGTGCCCAGCAGGCGGTACGCGATTTGCATCGGGCGTTGACGTCAACGCCAACGGGGTGCTCGACACGTCGGAAGAGGTGAACCACGTCGTCGTGTGCGACGGCCTTCAGGGCACGAACGGTGCCGGCGGAGCCGATGGGAACGACGCTGTACCTTCCCTTCTCAGCACAACGACGATCGCTTCCGGAAGCACGTGCCCGAACGGCGGCGTGCTGCTGTCGTGGGGAGGCGACGGGAACGGCAACGGCCTGCTTGAACCTGAAGAACTCCTCGGGAACGAGACGGTGTGCCACGGCACTGCGGGGATGGACGGAGCGCAGGGAGGTTTCGGACCCACCGGTGCAAACGGTGCGGACGGTGCGGACGGTGCCGCTGGTTTCACCTCCCTCATCGAGCCCCGAAGCGTGCCGACCTACGTGTGCAGCGCAGGGCTCGTGCTCGTCATGGGCCTCGACGACGGCGCTGGAGCAGGAATCCGCGACGATGGCGTGCTGCACGACGACGAAGTGGACCACGTGCTTCGCTTGTGCGACGGTCCGCTCGCGTTCGGGCGGGTGACCGATCTCAACACCGGGTTGAGTAATTCGTTCACCTCGGGGTGCGACGCGATGACCTTCGGCGAGGATGGAAAGGACCTCTGGGCAGCGATGTCCGACGGGGCGACCGGTTGCGAACTCTACTTCGTCGAAGACGGCTGGCGCCCTCCGGTGCGAGTGCTTGACCTGAACCCGGCCGGCGACGCGGAGCCAGGAAGGATGCTCGGCCTCACCTGGGACCACGCTGCTGCCCGTTTGTTCTTCGACGCCGTGGGGGAGCAGGGTCAGCGGGACCTGTGGGCCTACGACCCCATCAGCGGCCAACCGGCACGCCTGACGGCCACGGCAGGCATGGACACGGTGGACTTCACCTCACGCATGGTCCAATGGAACGGAGGACGCGTCGTCAGCCAGCCGGGCGGCGCCGGCCTGCCGTGGTGGACGGACGGCACCGTTGAGGGAACGCACCTGCTCGAGGACCAACCGTCCCTGAGCGATGGCGAGGCGCTCGGTCAGTGGTCGCAAGGGATGCTGCGCTTCGCCCGAGATGTGCTCATCAGCGACGGCACCGACCTGTGGATGGAGGTTGAGGACGCAAGCGGAGAGGTTGAGATGCTCCACATCGATGCCAACGGCACACCCACGGTGCACGACATCCACCCAGGAACGTCTTCCGCTCCAACCTCAGGGGTGGCCATCCACGGAGGGGTGGCGGTTTCCGCCACGACCATCGAAGGACGCCAGATGGTCCACCTCACCGCCGAGGCAGGACCACGGATCGTCACCTCGCTTGTTCGCTCCAACGGTCAGGCGACCGAAGTGGTCGGGGACGCCTTCGGGACCGTCGCGTGGAACGGGCTGCTGCTCTTCGATGCCGTCGTGGACGGCGCCGATGCGAGCCTTTGGCGATGGAACCCCGACACCGATGAAGTGCTGCCCCTGTCCTCGTCCATCCTCGCACCAGGCGTTGACGCGAAGCCGGTGGCGCACGATGGAGCGGTCTGGTTTTCCTGCGTGACGATGGGCACCGGCGCGGAAATCTGTTCCACCGACGGCAGCGTGGCGGGTACCCTCGTGCATGAACTCCGGGCCGGTTGGCAGGGTTCCGCGCCCAGCCACCTTGCCCCGCTCGGCAATGGCGTTGCGGTGCTTGCCGACAACGGCAGTGGAGCGGCCCTGCACCACGTGACCATTGAGGGGTGGGGGTCGCTGTACGACCCGTGGTCGTCCGGGGATGCCGGAACAGGACGCTACGGCAGCCTGATCGTGGGTGAGGACGCCGTGGCCTTTGTGGCCCATGACGGTGCAACGGGGCACGAACTGCACGCGTGGGCGCATGGCGGACTGACGGGCACGTGGACGATCTGGAATTAATCCCGCCAATCGTGTCGGCCGGCCAAGGGCATGCGCCAACCTTGCCCGAAGGCCCGGCGGCTCACACGAGGCGCAGGTGGCATCTGCCAACGCTTGTGCTCGTTTCGGCCAAGTCGAGCAAGGACCTCCGCGACCACCATGGCGTCCTCACCGCGTTCGACGATGCTTGCACGGTCGAGTCCTTCTTCGATGTGGGCGCGAAGGATGCGGTCGAGGACGGGATACGGCGGCAATGTGTCCTCGTCGAGTTGGTCGGGCGCCAGTTCGGCGGAAGGCGGCTTGGTGAAGGTGGACTCGTTCACCGGCGCAGGCCTTCCGGCCTCCGTGGCGCGGGCGTTGAAGTACGAAGCGAGCGCGTAGACCTCCATTTTCCACAGGTCGCCCAACGGTGCATAGCCGCCAGCCATGTCACCGTACAGCGTGCAATATCCTTGGGCGAGTTCGGATTTGTTGCCCGTCGCGATGGCCATCGCGCCTTCGGCGTTGGCGTGCCCCATCACGAACAGGGCACGCAAGCGGGCCTGGAGGTTCTCCGCAGCGACGGCATGTCCGGCGCGGAGGACCGCACCGAGGTCCTGCTCTGCCGCATCGTGCAACGGTCCGAGCGGGATCTCGCTGAATCGCACACCAAGCGCTTCCGCCGTCCATCGAGCATCGTCGCGGCTGTGCTGTGAAGAATGCCTCGATGGCAAGGCCAAGCCGTGCACGGCGTCCGCTCCAAGTGCTTCGACGGCCACGCAGGCCGCCACCGCAGAATCGATGCCCCCCGACAGCCCAAGCACGATCCGCTCAAGTCCCGACTTGCGGCAATAATCCGCAAGACCCGTGACCACCGCGTGGACGATGGATTCGAGGTTCAAAGCGTCGTAGGTGGGATCTTCGTTTGGACCAAGGTGCGTCAGGTCGCCACGTCCGAGGCAGAGGGCGTCGCCTTCTGTCGAAGGAACCCAGCGAGCGTCCGACGGGTCCTCAAGGTCCACCACAAGCACGCCTTCGCACCATGACGGAGCCAGCACCGCGCGCCCGTCAGGCCACGCCACCATCGAGGCGCCATCAAACACCAGATCGTCGTTTCCTCCAACCTGATTGGCCAGCAGGAAGGGATGCCCCAGAAGGGCCGCCGCGGTCCGGGCAACGTGAAGGCGTGCCTCAACTTTGTCTTGATGAAAGGGCGAGGCCGAGAGGTTGACCGTCGCGTCGAGCACCACGTCCTGACCCACCAGCGCTGCGAGCTGGGCGATGGGGTCCGACGCGTAGGACGAAGGCGTGAGGCCTGCAGCCTGCCACGCATCCTCGCACACCGTGACGCCAAGGTCCAGGCCGCCGGCACCTCGGACCAAACCGGGCTGGCGTCCAGCGCTGAAGTACCGCGCTTCGTCGAACACGTCGTAGGTTGGCAGCAATTGTTTGGCATGGGCCCGACGAACCTTACCGCCCCCAATGGAGAGCACCCCGTTCAGCGGCCGTTGGTCGTCCTCGTCATGGCGCAACGGCGTCCCGATCAGCATGGGCAGCGGGCTCTCAAGTTCCGAAGCACGCCGTTCAGCCGCTTCAACGAAGGCCGAGGAGAGGAGCAGGTCGCGCGGAGGATACCCGGTGATGGCAAGTTCTGTGGTGACGGCGATGTGCGCGTCCGCAGCGTGCGCTTGGTGGGCAAGGGCCAGCAACCTCGCCGCATTGCCTGCAAGGTCACCCACCGTTGGGTCAGCCTGCAGCAGGGCGATGCGCATGGGCCTCATGCCGTGCTCACCTTGCTGCCTCATAGGGCTGGCGGCCCTCAGCCAAGGCGCTTGTTCTCACCGTGTTCGTCCTGGTACCACCAGGAGCCGTCGGCGGGATCACGGTACCACCACACGCCGTCCGCTCCTTGCATCCACCCCGTCGAATCCGCGTTTGCGACGCTCACCGATGGGGCCTCGACCGGATTGGCCGAGGCAGCCTCAGCCGGAGGTGCGACAGGTGCGTCGCTGACGACCTCATCGTCCTCGTCGTCGTCCTCGTCCTCTTCGTCAACGGCGTCGAAGTCGCTCCAGTCAATGGATTCCTTCGCGCCTTGCTCGGTGGTGCGCCGCGTGAGCACTGCGAGGAAGAGGCCCGCTACCAACAGGCCAAGCAAGCCGACAACGCCTCCGAGCATGGGGTTGACCGATCCAAAAACGCGCTCGGAAAGGCGTGCGTCCTGTTCGGGACGCACGTCCACGACGGGGCCGCTGGCCTGCTGCCCTTCGGGCAGCACCACTTCGACCCACTGCGCCCCTGTTCTGTCAGGTTGCCAATCGATGGCAATGGTTTCGATGGCCCCTTGGCCGACCCGCAAGGTCTGCTCGCGCAGAAGTTCCCTGCTTCCGTCGAGGTGCACCACTTCGAATCGGACGATGACAGCGCCGTCGAGCGTGCCCGTGTTGCTCACCGCCGCTTCGACCACGGTGGAATCAGCAACGCGGAGGGCGAGGTGCTGGTAGGTTACCGCGGTGGCGTCGATGCCGAATTCAGGGTGCAACCACACCATCGACCACGCCGCGTCAGCCCCCGGGATGCCTCCAGCCGCAACTGGATGCTCCGCTTCGTTGCCGGCAAGGTCCCTGCCGTCGAGCGCCACAGCGAGCGTGAGGCGCTCGCGGAGCATCGTGCGGTCGATTCCGGAGAGGTCCAACGTGCCCTCAACCTGCAAACGCAGACCGGTTTCATCGTCCGACTGCAATCGCATCGGCACACGACCCGTTCGGAGGGCTTCACCGGTGCCGTCATCGACCAGCCACCACGTCAGCCCAAGCGTGGTGTAATCGAGGCCTCCCTCCTCCTCGACCACGAGTTCAATCTCGTAGACCTCAAGGTTGAGGGCACGACCCGGCAGGGGCGAGGCCACGTCGACGACGGTGGGGCCTGTGCCGTCCACCACCATCCAGAGGACGGCACTGGATTCATCGGTGACGTCGACACCACCGTCCGGCAGGCAGCCCACGCCCCATGTCAGCGGCATGGTACCACCAAGGGACGGTGCCGTCATCTCCGTGGACCAACGGCCACCGTTTGCAGTCGCTACGGTCGTTCGGCCCGCAATGTGAAGGTCAACCCCGCATTCAAAGGACGGAACGTCGTGTGTTTCGGCGAAGCGAACGCTCCCTGAGACTTCAAAGCGGCTGCCTGGCGTTAACCGTGCTCCGTCGTCGAGCATGGTGCCTTGGGAAAGGTGAAGATCGACGTCCTCCGACGGAATTTCTAGCGCTGAAGAAAAGCGCCACGCTGCTTCATCGTAGGTCAGCGACACACGGTTGCCTGCGCGGTCGACCAGAACGACGCCCGGAGCGCGGGTCAAGGTGCCGAGATTGGGTGTGGTCCACGCAAGTTCAAACGTCAATTCAAGGGTGAACGATTCAGAAAACGCTCCTGCTGCACCCATGGTGGTCTTCATGCTGCAGTCATGAACGATCACAAGTCCGGTGGTCGATGAGCATCCCCCTGCTTGTGGAGACCAGGCAACGGTCATCGGTGAACTCATCTGGTTGGAGGCAAGGTGGACTTCGACCTCGGCAAGGTCACTCAAGCCGTTGCCTTCCTTCATCTCAATGTAGGCCGTGTAGGACGTCGCAGGATGAAGGATGGAGCGTGGACCACCGAGCAAGGCAAAACCACCGCTTGGCAACTGAGGGGAGCGTTCCGGACCCAACTGGTAGATGACGAGGTGCTCGGTGCGTTCAGGACCACCCCCGTCGCGCAGGGCATGACCCGCTGCGTCGCTTCCACGCACGTAGAAACCTACCCGCTCACCGTCGAGGCCTGACGTGTCATCGATGAAGAGCGTGTAGATCCCTGTGGGCTGCGAAAGGTCCGCGGGGGGATGCAACTGCACGGCACGGTGCTCGTTGGGGTCTGGCCACCTGTCGCCGTTGTCGTCGTCCCGCCATTCCAGCCACACCATCGCTTCCAGTTCTGCAGGAAGCAACACGTGGTCCATCACCTCGATTTCAAAGCGCTGGTCTGCGGCCGTTTCTCGGTGGTCGTAGCGTTCAGCGTCCACGCTGAGCACGCTTGGGGCCATTGGATCGACCTCGAAGGTGCGGTTCACGCTCCACACCGGCCCAAGCCCCAAGCCAGAGGTGGAGATCAAACGAACCTCCCACGTGACGTTCCCAAAGGTGAAGGGGGCGACGGTGGACACCGTGTATTGGTCGCTTGCGGGAGCGACTTCGGAGTGGACGACGCTTCCACCGACGAGGACTTGCACGTCAGCGTCGCCGGGGGCGAAGGGTTCTGCACCGTCGGCCAGCGACTCCCACCCGATGTTGATGCTCACGTTCACCGGGGTCCCTGCCACAAGGTAGGTCACGTCCTCCGCAATGGGACCACGATGATCGCTGAACACAACCTGATCCAGCACGATATCGTCGTCGAGCCCCACCTCGCCGTTCGACCAACGGTGCACGGCCGGCATGGAGGCCGTACCGTCGGCATCAACCAAGCGAAGTTCCACATCCACCGCTTCAGCGTCCTCCCATTCCGAGGTGAGGCGGAAGGTGACCTGAACCTCCGTTGAGGCGTCGAGCCCGCCCAAGCCCAGCCCGCTGACGTGCCGTACCGGGTGCTGTGGATGAAGTTCAACGATGGGCGGACCGTTGAGCAGGTGCGCAGGGGGGCTGCCGTCCAAGGGAAGGTGCCACGCGTCTTCTTGCGTGGTGCTCATGACGTCGAGGCGAACCGCACTTGCCGCCGCGTTGTGCAGGTACGTCACGTTGAGTTGACGCCAGGTCGCCGACGGGGTCACCGGAGAGGCAGCGCCTGCCACCATGTCGGAACGATGGACCTGAACTCCGGTGCTCAAGGTCGCTTCGAGCACCTTCACCTGAACCCGCCCCGCACGTTCGGCGAGCAGGTCGAGGTCGAGGGTGCCCGACGACCAAGCGCGGGCAGCGTTCGCGGCTCGAACGAGCAGGTCTTGCCCGCTGCCTTCCACGTTGACAGCGACCGGTGCGGGGGCCGAGGCCGCGCTGAAGGAAACCTGTCCGGCTCCGTTCACCTCAACGGTGAGCGCGTGGTACGCGAGGCCTTGGATGGAAAGCCCAGTGCGCTGTGCAAGGGCCGCTCGGAGGTCGGCGAGGTGCTCCGGCGAGAGGTCGACGCGGTGCGCAGGTGCCGGTGTCAAGTCGCCGGAGAGCAGCACCTGGGTGCCATAGAGCAGTGTCCATGAGGAAATGTTTCCACTTGCTGAGCGAACGGTGAGGCCCAGCCCCGTCAGGTCCGCAGGAACCCATAGGTCAACCGCTGCTGTTCCGGTCGTTGAGGCATTGACGTGGACCACCTCCGTGCCGTCGGCGAAGCGGTCCTGCCATCCCCATCCACCGAAACCGGGCAAGGAGGTCCCAGGATGCCATTCATCACGCCCGTCAAGACCGAGGTCAAGGCGAGGCGCCACCACGCGCGCGCCGCTCAAGGCGTCCAGATTGACCCACGCCAGCCACCAGGCTGCGGGGGCGTCGACCCACGTGCCGTTGCTGGTGTTGCCCGTGCTGTTGCCCGTGCTGTTGCCCGTGCTGTTACCCGTGTTGTTACCAGTGCTGTTGCCCGTGCTGTTGCCCGTGTTGTTACCAGTGCTGTTGCCCGTGCCGTTCCCGGTCGTGTTCGATGGCACCCATACGGGGGTGGTGAGGTTGATGGGGTCGAATCGAAGTTGCACCGAGGCCATGTTCGCATCGGCCACCACGTAGGCGGGTAGGGTAAGCGGCGACCACGTGCTCTGCGCGGGTGTCCGCATCGAGACGTTCAGGTTGGAAACGGCCGCGTCGATGCGCCATGCTTCCACGCCGAGGTCGGCATGGATCCATGGTGAGACAATGCTCCCGTTGCCCTCGCCTTCGATCCGCCAACCTTCCGCGACTTCGTCGCTTGTGCCGACGATCGCCTCGACGCTGGACGGGTCGTAGGTCGACCATTCCGAGCCGTTGCTGAGGCCCCAACCCGTTCCGTTCGGGTCGGCCCAGAAGTGGTCCGACCAGCGGCCGTCAAGATGCACGGCGTGCACGCTTGGCATCGCTCCACCCAGACCAGGCTCAAAGCGGAAGTGCAGGTGAAGTGCGGGATGGAGGTCTGGGTCAATGGTGCTTAGGTCCACCAAGGACCCTGTGCGGTTGTGGTGGCTGGGCAGCACGGAACCGCTTGCGTCCAACACCGACCACAGAAGGGTCGCGTTCGCAGGGATGGTCTGTTCCAACCTGAGGTCCGCCCAGCGTCCTTCGGCCACGTTCGAGGCACCCGACCCCCAACCGATGAGCGGCGACGTCCATGCTGCTGTCAACGGAGCCGCGAGGCGAACGTCGTCGACGAACCAAAAATCACAGCAGGTGCCCGAACCGCTCGTTTGCCGGAAGCGAAGCGCAAACGATGCGTGGAAGGCTCCTGCGGGAAGTTGTACGCTGTAAAACTGGAAGGAGTTCGTCGAGGTTCCCGACCCAGCCCACGTGTTGAGGGCCGTCCACGTTCCTGCGCTGTTCACGTATTCGAGGATCAGGTCCTCGCTGCTTTCCGGTTCTTCGCCGCATGACGATGAGCCCTGACGAATCATGGCGTGCAGCGGCATCGCAGAGATGCCGGACAGGTCGAGTGAGGGCGACGTGATGCTGGTCGCGCCGGCGTAGGTGCGGATGGCACCTCCAGTGCTGCCGTTCAGACCGCAGGCCGGCGTTGTCACCACATCGCTGTAGGTGTTGGAGGCCGTCCAGCCCTGAAGTCCAGTGTCGAAATCCCAGAACTGAGCACCGCCGCTGGCGGTGAGGGAGCCATCGATGGAAGCCGTACCGTCCAGGCTCGCCCCAGATGCCTCCCATGCGTCCGTTCCAGTCCACGAAAAGCCGTCGCGCGTTGCCACATCAACCGGCTCAACCCGCAGACCAAGCGATGTGAGGGGGACGGTGCTGGAGAGGTCAAGGTACGGCGGGTTGGCCATGGCCTCCGTACCGAGCATCAGTTCGGCGGACTCCCCCTCGACGAGGGCAACGCCGCTGCCCCTCGACGCCTCGGCCGAGCCGATCACCTCGCCCAGCGGTGACGAGGGCGCAGGGACCAGTGGCGCAAGGCTGGCCGTCAGCATGCACACAAGCAACAGGATGGCGCTCGCCGGACGTCCCGCACGAGCCATGCTCGACGGTGCACCTGCGGGGACTTGAAACCTGTCCCGGCGGGCCGCTGTGCCTCGGTCCGGTGAGTGAGGTTGAAGACAAGGCCCCCGGTCCTCGGCCCATGCCACGTCCCTCGGCTGCTGGGGAGTTGGACCCGGTGGCGCTCGAGCGGGACCTGCTTGAGCGCTGGGCCGAGGAAGGCGCGTTCCGCGCTTCCATCGACGCACAGGCGGGCGGTGCGCCGTTCATCTTCGTCGAAGGACCGCCTACGGCGAACGGACGGCCCGGCATCCACCACGTCGTTGCTCGGACCTACAAGGACCTCGTCTGCCGCTGGAAGACGATGCAGGGCTTCATCGTCGAACGCAAGGGCGGCTGGGACACGCACGGCCTGCCGGTCGAAATCGAGGTGCAGAAGCGCCTCGACCTGATGTCCAACGAGCAGATCGAAGCCTTCGGCATGCAGGCCTTCAACGACGCCTGCCGTGAGTCCGTGTGGACCTACGAGCAGGCGTGGCGAGAGATGACGGAGCGCATGGCCTACTGGGTCGACCTTGACGAGCCCTACGTCACGCTCGACAACGACTACATCGAATCCGGATGGTGGGCCATGAAGCAGATGTTCGACAAGGGCCTGCTCTACCGCGGCCACAAGGTCCTGCCCTACTGCCCACAGACGGGCACCTCCTACTCGAGCCACGAGGTGGCGCTGGGCTACAAGGAGGTCGAGGAGCCCTCGGTCTACGTCAAGTTCCGCTTGGTGGACGACGACGCGTCCATCCTGGCGTGGACCACCACGCCGTGGACGCTGCCCGGCAACGTTGGGCTCGCCGTTGGACCCGAGGTCACCTACGTACGGGTCAAGGTCACCGCCGAGCCTGAATCGTGGGACGGCGCTGGAGGCGCCGCGGTCGGTGAGGAACTGATCCTCGCGGAGGACCTCATGGGCGAGGTGCTGCGGCACCACGTCGAGGTGGTCGAGCGAATGCCCGGCTCAGCCCTCATCGGGCGCGCCTACCAGCCGCTCTTCCCCAACGCCGTGCCGCGGGGTGAATCCACGACCGCGTGGACCGTCCTCGAGGCGGACTGGGTCACGACCACGGACGGCACCGGCGTGGTGCACACCGCGGTGATGTACGGTGAGGACGACTACCACCTCGGGATGGAGGTCGGGCTTCCTGCGCACCACACCGTGGGCATGGACGGGAACTTCGTTACCGGGGTACACCCCGACCTCGACGGTCGCTACGTCAAGTCCTGCGACGAGGACATCATCCGGCTGCTCTCGGCCGAAGGCGGCCCCGGCGCGAACGGCGCCGCGACAGGCGTGCTCTACCGGGCGAAGGACTACGCCCACGACTACCCCCACTGCTGGCGCACCGACCACCCGCTGCTCTACTACGCGATGGATTCGTGGTTCGTGCGCATGACCGCGGTCAAGGAGCGGCTCCTCGAGTTCAACAGCCAGGTCGAGTGGGCCCCCGATTGGGTCGGCGAGGGCCGCTTTGGGGAATGGCTTCGCAACGTCAAGGACTGGGCCATCTCCCGCGAGCGCTACTGGGGCACCCCGCTGCCGGTCTGGCGCAGCGAAACCGGGGAGATGACCTGCATCGGCTCCATCGCTGAACTTCAGGCCGAGGTCGAGAAGGCGCGTGCGGCTGGCCTTGAGAACCCGGACTGCCCCGACGACGTGGACCTCCACCGCCCCGTGGTGGACGGCTTCACCCTCCTCAGCCCGAGCGGGTTGCCGATGAAGCGTGAGCCCTTCGTCATGGACTGCTGGTTCGATTCGGGCTGCGCTCCCTTCGCCCAGTGGCACCACCCCTTCGACGGCGGTGAGCGCTTCGCTCAGACCTTCCCCGTGGACTACGTCTGCGAGGGCGTCGACCAGACCCGCGGCTGGTTCTACACCCTGCTCGCGGTCTCCACCGCCGTCTTCGATTCGATCTGCTACAAGCGCTGCCTTTCGCTGGGGCTCATCCTCGACGCGGAAGGCAAGAAGATGTCCAAATCCCGCGGCAACATCATCGACCCTTGGGACCACTTCAACCGCGAAGGGGCCGACGCGACGCGCTGGTACATGGTGACCGCAGGCGCGCCATGGAACCCCCTGAAGTTCGACCCGGACGGGGTGCGCGAGACCTACGCCAAGATGTTCCTCACCCTGTGGAACGTGCACCGTTTCCACGCCGACTACGCTGCGCTTGACGGCTACGACGCCGACACCGCCCCGGCGCTTGACGTGGTGGAGCGGCCGGCCCTCGACCGGTGGATCCTTTCCCGCATGGCGACGGTCGCCCGGTCCTACCATCAGCACTTCGTGGCGTGGGACTACCACAAGGCGGGACGTGAACTCGAGGACTTCGTCGTCAACGACCTCTCGAACTGGTACGTCCGCCGAAGCCGCCGCCGCCTGTGGGAATCCGCCCACAGCGAGGACAAACTCGCCTGCCAGCACACCCTGCACGAGGTGCTCGTGACCGTCTGCCGCCTGATGGCGCCCATCTCGCCCTTCATGGTGGACGTCATCCACCGCAACCTCACGGGCACGCCCGTCCACGAAGCCCCCTGGCCCTACGGCCGCCCCGGAGCCCTCGAGGGCGCGACCGCGGACCTGTGGGACGAGGCGGCCGAAGCCGCCACCGCCAGCCTGCCGCCGCAGGACGAGGCGTTGGAGGCGACGATGGACCTCGTGAGGGAACTCGCCGAGGCCGGACGCCGCATCCGCGTGGAGGCTGACCGCCGCCAGCGGCTGCCGTGCCGCGAGGGGTGGATCGTCGCCGGCCCGGACCTCGCCACCTTCCACGACCTGCTGGAGGAGGAACTCAACGTTGAGGCCATCAGCGCCGAGCCGGACCTCGACCGCTTCCAGCGGGTCGTGCTCGCGCCGAACTTCCGCAGCCTCGCTCCGAAGGCGCGACAATCGGTCAACACCATCGCGAACGCCATCAAGATCGCCGAGGACCCCGACGCCTTGCTCGCCAGCATCGAAGCCGGCACGTGCAGCATCGAAGGCGTCGACATCGCGCTCGAGGACATCGAGGTGCGCCGGGCCGAGCGCGACGGCTTTGCGGCGATGACCCTTGACCGCGGCGATGCGCAGGTGAGCCTCGTGCTCGACATGTCGCTCACCTCAGAATTGCTCAGCCGCGGCATGGCCCGCGACGTGACGCGCCGGGTGCAGGCCCGCCGCAAGGCGATGGACCTCGAGATGGAGGCCATGATCTCCCTCGAGGTCTGGACCAAAGACGCGCCCGACCTCGCGGAGGCCGACCGCACCTGGATCGCCGACGAAACCCGTGCCGCACAAGCCGTGTTCCACCCTGAAGGCGAGGCCGCACCGGACGACGCCGAGGCCTTCACCGTCGACGGCGCCACGGTCCACATCCGCGTCGTTGAGGTCTGAACGTGCGCGTGGTCAGCCTCGTCCCGAGCCTGACGGAGACCCTGTTCGCGCTGGGCCTTTCGACGAGCGAGGTGGTCGGCC
>JAURMD010000036.1 GCA_030830875.1 Thermoplasmatota archaeon
AGGAGGCCTTCGACGTGTGGATCGGCGATGGACGTCCTGCACACGTGGATCGCGGTCGACCCTCCATCCTCGAGGCTGCCTCGAGGGTCACGTCCGCAGGGGGGTTCTGCTCCCTAGCCCATCCGATGTACTATGACGTGGACACGGACGACCTGATGCAGGTGCTCAAGCGAGACGGCGTCGACGCCGTCGAAGCCTTTCATGGCAGCCACGACGACCGCTACCGTGCGGAGCTGTGGCAGGCTGCGGTCGCGTCAGGGCTCACGGTCACGGTGGGCTCCGACCACCACGGGCCAGACCACAACCCGCTCCCAGGTCGACGACCGGTGCCGATTGACGCCTTGCACCCCGCCATCCTTGCCCTTCGGAACCGCGCCAAGGCCATCCAGTGAGCCCTCACAAAGGGTACGGACGTGTGCATAGTCGTTCACAAGGGGCCCCGATCCGGACACACCCGGCCCGTAGGATGGGATCTCCGCTGCACCGGCGTTCACGTCGGCCGACGGAACAGTCGGTCGGCAAACAACCCAAGTTCGAACAACAGCACCACCGGAACGGCCACGAGGAAGAGGGACAGCGGGTCCGGGGGCGACACGAAAGCGCCGACCACGACGCAACCAAACCACACCTGACGCCGTTGACCGACCAGTGCCTCACGCGTCAGTGCCCCAGACCGGAGCACGAGCATGGTCACCAGCGGGGCCTGGAAGCCCACGACCGCGGCAAGGTGGAGCCGGATCAGGAAACCCACGTAGGCCATCAAGCGCCAGTCCGTGCTCAGTCCAACGGCCTGCGCGTCCGTGGTGAGGTAGTCCAACAAGAGCGGCACGAGGCCGTAGGTGGCGTAGGCGAGGCCGCCCACCGCAAGCACGCCGGCACTCACGAGCGAAAGGAGGAGCACGCCGAGGGAGAGGCGCTCCCTGACCTCCTGAAGGTGGGGAGCGACCTCGACGAGGTGCTGCCTGGCCCCCTTTCGTGCGAGGTCGAGCAGCAGCACGAAGAGCATCAGCACCAGCGCTGCATTCGCCGCAAGGCGGACCTGAAGCATCAGGAATTCAATGGGCGTGGTGATGATGATGCGTACACCGTCAGGAAGCCGCTCCGGGGCGATGAGCAACGACACAAGGTCGGCCGTCAGGGGGAAAGTGAGGATGAAGGTGAGCACCCCGATGCCAAGGAGGAGCGGCGCGCGACGGCGTATGTGGTCCCGCACCTCCCCGAGGGCCTGGCCGACGGGGCTCTGCGCCCACTCGTCAAGGGCCTCGACGAGGTCGGAGGCGCCCGACATGTTCCGCCCACGTGCCGGCCCGTCAAGAAGCGAGCGGAGTCTCAGGCCTCTTCCCACGCGTGAGAGGGCGTTGGGTCAAGCCAGTGCAGTCCGTTGAGACGGTTCCGAGCGATGCGGTGCAGCACAAAGCCCGTCATCCACAGCGAGGGCAGCGAGAGGAGGACGGCCTGATTCATTGGGGCCTCACCGTAGTGGTTGGTGACCTGCAGTTCGACCATGCTGCTTTCGGCATCGTCGTCCACGTGCATGAGCACCAACCACCAGACCTTGGGTTGGTCGACGATGAGGTCCACCCGTGCACCGGGCTGGACGGTGATCACGCTCCCCGAGGCCTCGATGGTCGCCCAGTTCACGTAACCGGCCTCAAAAGCAGGTTCGGCCTCTTCAGCGATGCGCAAGGCAATGTGAACGGGGCTGTCCGCGTTAAGGTTCACGATGCTCACTTCGACCTGCTCGCCCACGTCGAACCGCTGCACGATGTCGTGCACGGTGTCGCCCGGGCCGAGCCGGTAGTCCACACGGTCGTCTGCCGTATCGACCTGATGCGCCGTGGCCCCAGCGAGCAGGGCCGCGAGAAGCAGCGCGATGCTGCCCTCGACCATCACGTGACGTGTCACCTTGGCTCGGCTTACCCCGCGGAACCAGCCGCCGTGGTCGTTGCGCAAGCGCGGCTGCAGGTAGTGGATGAAGAGGGCGCCCGTGCCACCGATGAGCATGCCGAGCGGAATGTCCGCCATCCAGTGTATGCCGAGGTAGAGGATGGTGAAGGCGAACACCACCGTGTTGCCGACCACGAAGTAGTGGTAGCGGCGGTGTTCCCAGTCGCGGATGCGAAGGCCTTGCTGACGCACGTGCAGCACGTTGAGCAGGATGATGCCAAACGGAATCGCGATGTGAAGCGACGGGACGGCGTTGTCGAGCGGGTCGTGGCTGGCGTAGAAGGTCGAGTACATGCTGTCATGGTACAGCAAGGCCTCCATGCCAGGAATCCACGACGACGTGACTTCGACGTTCAGGAACAGGTAGTAGGGGACGGCGAGCGCGTAAATGAGCAGGTAGTTGAGCGTCACTTTGTCGGTGAGGTCGCGCTCGCCGACGTAGGCGTAGAACACGGTCGTGACGTAGATGAGGAAGAGGTAGATGAAGAGGTAGTGGAAGTTGAGGAAGGCCGTCAATGCAGGATGCGCGAAGGCGTTCTGCACGTGCAGGACGGCATCGCCTTCGATGGAATGAACAAGTTCGGTCCAGTGCCCCGTCACCACCTTGATCGGCTCGTTCAGGTCGTCCGTGATGGATTTCCATTTGATGATGACAAGGTACCCAAGCGCATGGAGGTAGTAGCGCTGGTCGTGAATCATCTGCCCGATGCGGCCCAAGGGCGTTCGCGTGTGCTTTACGTTCAGGGTGAAGAGCCAGCAGATGAGTGGGGTGAGGATGAGGATCATCCCCATCATGACGGTCCACGGACTCATGCCGCGGGGTCCTGAAGACTCGCTTTGAGCCTTCCCGCCGATGAAGAAAGCGCAACACCGTTCGCTGGCTGTAGGGTCGTATTCAAACGCCAGCCCGACGCCAGCCATCCGTGCCGGTGCGCGAGAACTCCATCGAAGGCCTGCGCTCGGCCATCGTGTCTTCCGATGGCATTGAATTCGACCTGCGCATGCTGGACGACGGAAGCATCGTGCTCCACCACGACCGGTCGCCGTCGATCCCGTCCGATGCACGGTCAGGAGGTTCGCCCCACGTCGAAGGGTGGGCCTTCGAGGACCTCAAGCCCTACGGTCTTGAGCGATTCGAGACGATGCTTGAGGACACCACGATCGTCGAGGCGTGGCGTACACAAGCCAAAGTGGGCGTCATTGAACTGAAGCGTCCGCACCCTCATCACGTCGGTGGACGGCGCGGATTCGATGACCGCACGGACCTGGCGCACATGGCTCGCTTGGCTAGCACCGTGCACGAAGCACTCAACGCTGCGGACATCCCCGCGGCCAACACGGTGCTGTACGCCTTCCACCCCCGAATGTCCGAGGTCGTGAAACAAGCAGGATGGACGCGGCCTTGGTCCCGACTCACGCCGAACCTGCCCCCGTTTGGGGGCCGAACGATGCAACGCACCGTGGCCGCCCCCTCCTTCCTTCGTCACTCGTTCGCCTCCTTGGTGCGTCGCCAGCAACAGGCTGGGTCGCCCATGATGCCCTGCACGCTCGATTACCTGACTGGCCTGACAAAACACCTCCATGTTGGCCGTAGCGTTGGCCTGCACGGTGCCGCAATGCAGCGTTTGAGGTCTGCACAGAAGGGCTTTCCCGTGTACGTATGGCCGGCGCCGTTAGCCCTTGAGGCGGACCTGCTGGACGCTGGCCTGACCTGCATTTCGGACGATGTAACCACTGTTGCTCCTCGCTACGAGGATGGGAGGGTTCGCTGGACGCGCCCGGCAACCGCTCCTTTGAGCGGCCTCGCCCCCTCCGCTGCGTCGGACGAGGAGGCCGTCACGCTTCACGCAGAATTGCAGCGGGAAGTGGCCCCATGGCACGAACTCTCGACCGAGGAACGACGCGTACACTTGGAAGCATGGAGGGGGCGCTGGTCGTGGAAACGAACGGTCGACGACTTGTTGCAGGACGTAGCGGAGGATGGGTCGACCATGCCGTGGGAGGCCGTGCGCATGGTGGGTCACCGGGGCTGCGGTGTCACGCCGCGCCCCGTGTTGTCGCTCAACGACACATAACGTCAGAGACGCCGGGCGGTCTGGCCTTCAGCGATGTACTTCGGCCGGTAGATGGGAACGCCCTTTCCGGAGCGCATGACGGTTTGCTCATCGACGATCTGAGCACCGATCCCGGCCACGCGGGCCCAGCCGAAGAAGGTCGTGTAGTACTCAGGGTCGGTCAGCCCGACGTGATGAAGCAGGGTGCCGCTGGCGATGTCCACGTTGGCGTGCGGGTTCGATATCTTCGGATTCTCGGCGAGGATCCGAGGCGCAACCTCACGGAGCGTACGCACGATGGCGAAGTTGGGGTCCTCTGGACACAACCGCTCCCCCAGAGCGAATTGGTAGGTGGCCCGTGGGTCTTCGGCGCGAAGGACCGCGTGACCGAATCCATACACCGGACGCTTCGCGTCAAGTTCGGCCCGAATGAAGCGCTCGACCTCGGACGGTTCGGAGGTTCCAACGCGCAACACAAATTCGAGGCACGACTGATTGGCACGTCCATGCAGGGGACCCGACAGGCTGTTCATGGCGCTCGCCATGGAGGCGTACAGCGTGGCCTTGCCGCTCGCTGTGGCTTTGCCGGTGAAGGTTGAGAGGTTGCCACCACCGTGGTCAAGGTGAAGCACAAGGTACGCGTTCAGCACTTCACGCATCTTTTCCACATCGGTGCCCACAGGTTCCAACGTGCGGATAAAACGGTCCACCAAGCCCAGGGACAGGTCGTCCTCTGGAATGTCCTCGACGCGACCGTCACGGTAGCGGAAGATCAGCCCAAGCAGGCGCGGCATTCGAGCCACCAGGTTCAACGCATCGTCCTTCCAGTCTCCCGTTGTCTCGGCCATTCCCAACGTATGGATGCCGATGCTCAGCCAGTCCATCGGGTGGCCCGAACGGGGAAGGCTGGCAAGCACAGGGTGAACAGATGCGTCCACGCTACCCCGCGCCGAGAGGTTCGAGCGGAACGACGAGGCTTGCTCGGACGTGGGCAATTCTTTCTCAAAAAGGAGGTAAATGACGTCTTCAACGGGGAGATGGGCGAGGTCCGCAACGGGATAGCCGCAGTAGTGCACACCCTCGGTCGGCGTCACGAACGACGTGAGGCAGGTGCCAACCGGGATGCCTCGGAGTCCCGTGTTGAGGTGCTCCGTGGTGACGGTCATGAGGGGTTCATCGTCGCTCATGCCCGCACCGCGAAAGGTCGGTCCGCCGCTTCGCGTATAAACTCGGCTCTGTGGGGTTCAATCCGCAGTGTGCGGAGAAAGGGGCACGAACACGCCTTGCCCAGCCTCGAGGTCCGCTTCGATGTGCCGGAGGATGGTCGAACCGTCGACGAGGAACGCATCCTGAGCATCGATGCCTGGGCAGGTCGACTTCACCTGAGACCAAGCACGGCGGTTCACGAGGTTTTCCGACCACCACGGGAAGGCGGCGCATTGCTGCGGTCGGTCGGCGTACACGCCGCACCGTTTGTCAGCGCCGAGGTAAATGCAGATGCCGTCCTCCACCCGGCTGCGAAGCACCAAACGCCCGTTCTGCGACGTGGTGCAATCCCGTTCAACGTAGGCCTCGTCGGTCAAGCCATGACGAACGGCCAGACGATGAATGTCGCTGCGGCTGAGGAACACCACCCCTCCGGGTTGGTCGCAGCACGCGCCGCACTCCGGTTGACAAGCAAAGCGAATCCCAGCGGACCACCACGGAGCGAGCCTCACGCAGCGTCCTCCAGACCCGACACCGGTCGGAGGCGAGCGAGGCGAGCAGGGCGCGGAGCGGTCAAGC
>JAURMD010000037.1 GCA_030830875.1 Thermoplasmatota archaeon
AAGGAGACCGTTCATGGCCTCGACGGGTCCATGCTGCACGAGGACGTATCGACCTACGTTCGTGGCAACGACGGCCGACTGCGCCTCCACCATTCGACCAGCGAAGGTTTCGAGGAGGTGATTGTTGAGGAGGGTGCTCACTCCATGCGTGTCGGACCGGTTGGCGCAAACGGTCCAACGTGGCGGCACGGACTGGATGAAGGTGGGAACCTCACCATGAACCTCTGGTTTTCAGGCACGCCCATGGCCGAGCGGCCGGACATCGAATGGTGTTACCGCTGGCCCAACAGTTGATGAGCGAGGCATGACCCGAACAAGTCATGGTCGAAGATGTCGTTGTCGTCGGAGGAGCGCGAACGCCGTTTTGCGAGTGGGTCGGTGGGAAGCGTGGTGACGGGCGCCCCGGGGGCCTGCTCAAGGCCGTCAGCGCTCAAGACCTGGGAGCTGCCGCCATCAAGGGGGCGTTGGAACGCACGGGCACCGACCCTGTGACCGTTGATCACCTTGTGATGGGATACGCGCTGCAAACCTGCTCGCAGTCGATTTATGGTGCCAGGCATGCTGGCCTCAAGGCCGGCATTCCACAAGAAGTGCCGATGCTTACCCTTTCTCGGATTTGCGGATCTGGAGTTCAGTCCATCGTCACCGGTGCGCAAATGATCATGCTGAACGAGGCTGAGGTCGTTGTGGCTGGCGGGATGGAGAACCTCTCCCAGGCTCCGCACGTGCTTCGTGGGGCTCGTGACGGATGGGGATTGGGTCGTTCGCCGCCCGTCGAGGATTACATGATGACCAACCTGCAGGACATGACCTGCGGCCTTTTCATGGCACAAACTTCGGACGAGTTATGCGCTCGAAAGGGCGTTACGCGAGAAGAAGTCGATGCCTTTGCTGCGCTCTCTCATCAGCGTACGGAGGCCTCCGTGGATGCTGGATTGTTCGAACAGGAAATCGTCCCCGTGACCGTTGGTTCTCGACGCGGCGAGGTCGTCGTCACCCACGTGGACGAAGATCACGTGGTCCGAGGGACAACGGTGGAGTCCCTCTCAGTCCTTCGTCCAGCCTTCGGCGAGGGGTCGCTTGTTACGGCAGGAAATGCCTCCGGTGTGGTCGACGGCGCAGCCGCGGTGGTCATCAAGTCCGCATCGCGCGCCGCCGCAGATGGAGATGCACCGCTGGCTCGCATCGTAAGTTGGGGCATCGTCGGTCTCGAACCCGCCATCATGGCCTACGGCCCCGTACCTGCCAGCAGAAAGGCCCTCGACAAGGCCGGCCTGTCCATTGAGGAGATTGACCGCTGGGAAATCAACGAGGCTTTTGCCGGTCAAGCCGTGGCCTGCATCAAGGACCTTGGGTTGGACGTTGCGAAGGTGAACGTCAACGGCGGTGCGGTTGGTCTTGGACATCCCCTTGCCGCAACGGGCACCCGCTTGGTGCTCACCCTCGCACACGAACTTCAGCGCTGCGGTGGCCGCTACGGTGTGGCCACCGCCTGCATCGGTGGTGGGCAAGGCATTGCGATGATCATTGAGTCCCTGTAGGTGGAGCCGTGGACCCTTTCGTTCTCGTGCTTGTGCTCTTGTTTGGGACGGCGGTGCTGTTCGCGCCGTTGGGCCTCGGCGGCGGGATGCTCTTCGTCCCCATCTTGCTCTACGTTGGAGGGTGGGAGGTTGCATCGAGCACCTTTGTCATGTCCCTCACCCTCACCCTCTGCGTTTCGGTCGGTTCCGGTTGGGTGCACCGAAAGGAGGGCCTGATGGACGGTGCCCTCATCCGCATCGCAGCGCCAGCAGCGATGGTCGGTGCAACGATGGGCGCCCTTGTTGTCAACCAACTTGGAGAAGCGCTTGACCCCGTGTTCAAGGGCTTGGCCATGTTGCTTGTGGGCTGGGCCTGCGTCAAGACGTGGCGGAAGGTTCGTGGAAATACACCTCAACAACGGACAGGGGAGGTGCGCAGGACACCGCTCCGAATTGGTGCCTTGTTTGGGGGCATGGCCAGTGCTGTGCTTGCCATCGGTGCAGGAGCGGTCTACATCCCCATCCTCAACCAATTTGGAGGCGTGAGCGACCGACGGGCCATCGGAACCAGCCTGGGCTTGATGGTGCTCGTCGTTCCCGTTGCTGTGGTGATGCACGCCAGCCTCTTCGAAGGCACCTGGCCGCCGCTGTGGCAGATGCTCACCGCGCCCGTGGCGGTTGTTGGAGGGGGCGTTTTAGGTGCTAAAATTGGGCTTAAACTCCCTGATGCGGTTATCCTGAAGGTGTTTTTCGGGCTTCTTGTTGTCATCTTCAGCAGGTACGCAATCGACGTCGTGGGTACCTACCTCTGAGGTCAGGGTTCCTCCGTCCATCAATTCATAAAGCACATGCTGGCTCCTCACGCCATGGAGCCCCTGACCATCGTTGCCATTGCCGCAGGCGTCCTGTTGCTGTTGTGGTTTGTGTCCACCTGGAACCGACTTGTACGCCTCGAGAAGGATGTTGACCGCGCATGGTCGAACATCGACGTCATCCTCAAGCAGCGCTACGACATGATTCCGAACCTTGTGAACATCGTCAAAGGCTACGCAGAGCATGAGCGAGAGATCTTTGAACAGTTCGCCGTCGCTCGCCAAGCGGCTGCTGGCGCTCTCGCGCAGAAGGACGTGGCTGGTGTTGTGGCTGCAGAATCCACGCTGGCTGGCATGATGCCTCGCATCAACATGGTCGCTGAGCAGTACCCAAACCTGAAGGCGGACACCTCGTTCGTCAACCTGCAGAATCAACTCGTTGGCCTGGAAAACCAGCTCGCCGACCGCCGTGAGTTCTACAATTCGAGCGCTACGACCTTCAACGTCGCCATCGAGACCATTCCGACGAACATCGTTGCTGGCATCAAATCCTGCGCTGAGCGCACGCTCTTCGAAGTTCAGGGCATCGAGCGTGAGAACGTTACCATTTCGTTCTGAATCGCCTGGTCGAGGCCAACCGAATGTACCTGCTCATCGGTTCCGGCGAGCCGCTGCCTCGCCTTGCTGGATGGTGCCTCGCTTCACGCCCAACGCGCGTGGTGCTGCTCGCCTCTGAACTGAGCAACGCGGCAGGCTTGGAAGGCTGCGACGTCATGGCGCTTCCCGCCCCATGCGCCGTGGACGACCTCCCTTCGATGGGGCGTGTTCCAAGCCTCATCGTGGTGCTTCACACGCATCCATTGAGCGACACTGACCTCGCTTCCGCCCTCGCAGCGCGTTGGCCAGGGGTGCCCATCATCGGTCCAATGGAGCCTTCGAAGGGTGCGATGGTGGACGTCCTCCGTCCTGCTGACCTGCTGCTCAGTGCTGTGAAAGATCGCATCCGGGCGCACGAACGTCACACGGGTGCTGCCGTCCTCGACGCCCATTTTCGTGACCTCGAACCCGGTTCCAACATCGCGATCTTTTGCCATGACAATCCTGATCCTGACGCGCTTGCCGCCGCGCTCGCGATGCAGCGATTGGCCGAGCATCGTGGACACCGTGGGCGCATCTACCATGGTGGCTTGGTCGAGCACCATCAGAACAGGGCCATGGTGCAGCTGCTTGGCATCGAACTGACCCGTGTGATGTTGGGCTGGGAAGTCAACGACATCGTGAGCGAGGCCGATGCCATCGTTGCGGTCGATTTTCATCAACCCGGCGCCAACAACATGCTGCCTGCTGACGTGGTGCCCAACATCATCCTCGACCACCACTCGGTGGAGGACTTGCCTGCAGCAGATGTTGCCATCGTCCACCCTGAGTTTTCCTCAACCTCCTCCTTGGTCACCAGTTTGCTGACGGCCCTGGACTTGGACATGGACGCCCGTCTCGCCACAGCGTTGGCTTTCGGGATTCGAACGGACACGTTGGGGTTCACGAGGGGCATCAGCACGGCTGACATCCGTGCGCTGTCGTGGCTGAATGCGTGGGTGGACCACGACCTCATGCGACGCATTGAATCGCCGCCAAGGTCGAAAGAGTCGCTTGCGGCCTTTGCTGAGGCCCTCGCTTCGATGACGACAGAGGACGGGGTGTTGCTCGCCCCGGTGCTGCACCTGGTGGAACGCGATGCTCTCGCACAAATCGCCGATTTCCTGCTCGCGACCGAAGGAATCTCAACGGTCGTTGTCTATGGGCCTCGGCTCAACCGAGTCATCCTCTCGGCTCGAACAAAGGACCCGACCCTCCATTTGGGCAGGTGCCTAGCAGGAGCCTTCCCGGAAGGAGCAGCTGGAGGGCACAAGGCCTTGGCCGGGGGTCAGGTTGGCTTTCAGTATCTCGTCGGAAACGAACACGCCGAACCCGATGAGGCGATGGGCGCGATGACCGTCACCCTTCGGAGCCTGCTTGGGGGCGGCGACGATGAGTGACGCCCCTTTTGTGGACGTAGGGCCATCCCTGCGTCTTCTCGGAACGGCTCACGTCGCCCGTTCAAGCGTTGAAGCCGTTCGGCACCACATCGACGCCTATGCCCCTGATGTGGTGGCGGTTGAACTGTGCCCGACCCGGCACGAAGCGCTGCGCTCCGACAGGCGGTTGGACCGGGAAGGTTTGCTCAAGGTGGTGAAGGAAGGCAAAGCACCTTTGGTGCTGCTTCAGTCCTTGCTTGCATCCGAGCAGCGCCGAATGGGGCTCAGCGAGGGAGAACAGCCAGGAGCGGAACTCCTTGCGGCCGTGCGCGAGGCTGAGGCGCGTGACCTCGATGTCGAACTTGTGGATCGGGACATTCAGACCACGCTTCGTCGCGCATGGCGGAGGATGCGCTTTCGAGAACGCGTTCGCTTGCTGTGGGCGCTGCTCGCCGAAGAGGACGAGGACGACGAAGCACTCGACCTCGAAACGATGCTGGGCGACGGAGACCTGTTGAGCGACCTGCTCGATGAACTTCGAACGATTTCTCCGGGGGCGGGTAGCGTGCTCATCGACGAGCGGGATGCCTACATCGCCGAGAAGGTCAGGCGCCTCGCGGGACGGGGGCGCGTGCTGGTTGTGGTCGGTGCTGGTCACCTTCGAGGCATTGCGTCCCTCCTGTCCGCGGACGATGGAGCATCAGCCACGGACCTGTCCGGACTGGAAGGCCTGCCTGAACGGGGTCGCTTGCGAAAGGCCACACCGTGGGTGCTTCCGTTGGCGGTCCTCGGACTCGTGGTGTGGAACCTCTCTCGAGGGAGTGTTGACGAGGTCATCGCCCTGCTTACGGTGTGGACGGCCGCCAATGCTGTGCTGGCCGCCCTCGGCTGCGTGTTGGCCCGAGGCCATCCATTGGCGGTCTTGACCGCCGCCCTCGCCTCACCGATCACCTCGCTCAATCCAACCCTCGCTGCAGGTTGGTTTGCTGGCTATGTTCAGTTGCGCCTGGTTGAACCCACGGCAGAGGACCTCACCACCTTTCTTCGACTTGAGCGCGTTGGTGATTTTTGGAGCAACCGAGCGGGTCGAGTGCTGCTTGTGACGGCCTTGTCCAACCTTGGTTCGATGGCAGGCGCGTGGGTTGCTGCAGGGAGCTACGCCGGTTGGCTCACCCTCTGAGGGCGAACGGCTGCATCGCCGAGAGAAGGTCATGATGCTCACGAACGTCATGCACGCGTAGCAGGTCGACACCTTGCTGGAAGGCCACCGCCGCAAGTCCCAAGGTCCCAGGCAAGCGTTCCGAGGTGTCTTCCCTCCCGGTGAGGTGCCCAACGACCGATTTCCGGGACACGCCCCACAACACAGACCATCGGCCGTTCTGGCTCAGTTCGAACCCCGACCGGAGCAAGTCCAGGTTCTGTTCGTGCGTTTTCCCAAAGCCAATGCCCGGGTCGAGGCAGATCAGGTCCGAGGGATGCCCCCGCTCGACGAGCCTCGACGCGGTCGCGTGCAAGGCCGCGTGGACCTCTCGAACCACGTCGTCGTACTGGGTCTCGTGTTGCATGGTGGACGGTGTACCACGCATGTGCATGATGCAAACGCCGCACTGCGCGGCCAGCACCACCTCCACCATCGCTGGGTCGCGCAATCCCGACACGTCGTTGACGAGGTCGGCACCTGCAGCGAGCGCGGCCTCCGCGACGACGGGCCGCCGTGTATCGACGGACAACATGGCGTCGGACGAGGCCTTTCTGAGGGCTGCGATGATGCCCACGACCCTCTGCATCTCCTCGTCAACGGGCACGGGTTCGGCCCCCGGGCGCGTGGACTCTCCTCCGATGTCCAGCCACGTGGCTCCGTCGGCCAGCATGCGTAGGCCGCTCTCAATGGCGGCGTCTCCCGTCACCCTTGAGGCTGCATGGAAGGAATCGGGTGTGACGTTGAGGATGCCCATGATCTGTGGCCGACCGTCGCGTCGCTGACGCAATGCCTCCATGATGCGCGTTCGGCGCGACGAAGGGACCACTGGGACGGAGGACACCGGTCGTCCCGTGCCGAGAGCCTTCATAAGGAGGTAGGAAGAACGCAGGCCATGCTCGAAGGTGCCGATGGCATCGTTGCAGATGCAGGTCCATCTCCTGACCATCAAGAACTTGCTGAACGCCTCTCTGTTCGGTTCCAAACCCAAGGCTTTGCTTCCTTGAACAGCATGATTTTCGCGAAGGCGAAGATGGGTGCGATGGTCATGACAGGCTTGGCGTTCTTCGTCTGGATGAGCGTGTTCTTCCGTCAGTCACTGTCAACGGAAGTGGACACCATCTTGCTTGGCTTCCACTTCCATCATGTGGCCTTGCTCGTGGGCGCGCTCGCTTTCTTCGCTGCGGTGTTCTCCGAACTTGGGAACGAATTGGGTCGAGCCCTTCCCGGTTTGTTGGCAGGGCCGATGCAGGTGGTGGCGTTCATCTATGCCCTTGAGCCCCTCATCACAGGCTTCACGTCCGACGCCCTCGCGGTTGAGACAGGTCTGTGGCGAACCGGTCGATTGGTCGCCATCGTGGTTGGTTCCACCGTCGGTGCGAGGATGATCATGGAAGCCTTCTTTCTCGTGTGGCTTCGTGACTTTTGTGACTACAACGGCATCGACCCTCGACCCAGCCATGTTCCAGCGATGATGTCCCCCGTGGAGGACCTCCTCGAGGTCGAGGACGTTCTTTCCTGAACGACCCGCGTCCTTGATGTGCACCCCGCCCTGCGCAGCACATGGCAGACCCGTTGCACGTGCTCCGCTTGGGGCACCGCAGGGGACGTGACCCTCGGATCACCACCCACCTCGCACTCGTGGCCAGAGCCATGGGAGCGGACCGTTTCCTTCTCGCAGGGGACGAGGACGAGGGCATGTTTTCCAACGTCAGGTCCGTCGAGGCCCGCTTTGGACATGCGATGGAGTTGGAGCACGTGGCCGCACCCATGGCGTGGCTTCGCAGGTTTGCCCAGCAGGACGCTGGCGACGGTGCTCCCGGCACCGTCGTGCACCTCACAATGTATGGTATTCCACACCGGAAGGCGATTCCAAGCATCCGAAGGGACCGTCCGTTGACGGTCGTCGTAGGGGGGGCGAAAGTCCCTCCCGAGGTGTTTCACCTCGCCCATCACAACGTCGCTGTCGGGAATCAACCTCATTCGGAGGTGGCGGCGCTGGCCCTCTTCCTTGACGCGTGGACCGGCGGTGCAGGATTGGAGCGTACCTTTGAAGCCCCACGTTTGCGCATCCACCCGTCCTCGCGTGGAAAGCACGTGGACGAAGAGGAATGAGGCTCCCCATCGGCATCGACCTCCGCCCCAACGATTATTGAAGTCCGGTCGGGCCAAGCGATGATGTCGGGACACCTCAGAGCAGGCCCCGACCTTCCCGATGCGGCGGCCCCGCTCTCCCTTGGTGCCCCTCCCGAAGGCGCACGCGGTGCGGGCGTCCTTTTGACGGCGGACGGGCAACGGTACGAGGGGCTGTTGTTCGGAGCCAAAGGTTACGGAGAGGGTGAACTTGTGTTCACCACCGGAATGATGGGGTATCAGGAGTCGTTGACCGACCCCTCTTTCGCAGGGCAGGTGTTGACCTTCACCTACCCCCTCATCGGGAATTATGGAGTGCACCTTGGGCGCTCGGAATCCGGTCGAGTCTGGCCACGAGGCGTGGTGGTTCGGCACGCGATGCAGGACCCAGACCACCGCGACAGCATCGGCACCGTCGATGACCTGCTTCGTCACCACGGTGTGCCGGGAATCGAGGCGGTGGACACCCGCGCCATCACGCGGCATGTTCGAGAACTTGGTACGGTCCTCTGCGTGTTTGGTCCACTCGAGGACGAGGGTCGTTTGCAGGCTAGGTTGGCCTCCCTGACCTCTCCTGACCTCGAGGACCTTGTCGAGGAAGTCAGCATCCGAGAAATCGTCGCGTTGAACCCCGGTGCGACGGACGATCTGGGACGTCCACTTCCAAGGATTGCCGCCTTGGATTGCGGCGTGAAAAACAACATCCTCCGGCATTTATGCGAACACTTCGAAGTGTTGTGGTGCCCTCCAGAGACGTTGCTTGAGGACCTGATCGGCACGTTTTCGATCGACGCGCTGTTTTGTTCCAATGGCCCAGGAGACCCTGCTCACCCCGGCCGGGCGACCCAAGCGCGCGCCACGTTGGCGGCTGCTGTGCAAGCCGGTCTTCCCGTCATGGGCATTTGCCTTGGTCATCAACTCATGGGGCTCGCGTCCGGACTTCAGACCTACAAGATGCGCTATGGGCATCGTGGTGCCAACCAACCGGTGCTCGACCTCGTCGAGGGGCGGGTGTGGATCACGTCCCAAAACCATGGCTTTGCCGTTGCAGACCCGGATGCTGGAATGCTCGCGGCCCACCCGAGCGGTGCTTGCAGCCCCAAAGAGCCTCCGCAGCACAATGCTGAGGTTGTGGTGCGTTACGTGAACGCGAACGACCGCACCGTGGAAGGCCTCGACCTTGTCGACCGGCCGGCCTTCACCGTCCAATTTCATCCTGAAGCATGCCCGGGCCCGCACGATGCGGCGCCGTTGTTCCAGCGCTTCCGTCGCATCGTGGATGTGCACCTCTCAGGGGGTGTCGCCTGATGCCCAGAAGGGATGATCTTGAGTCCATCCTGGTGCTTGGAAGCGGACCCATTCGTATTGGACAGGCTGCGGAATTTGACTTCTCGGGAAGCCAAGCCGTGCGTGCGTTGAGGGAAGACGGCTACCGTGTGATCTTGGTCAATTCCAATCCCGCCACGATACAAAATGACCCCGAAATGGCGGACGTGGTCTACATCGAACCGCTCCTTCCGGACACTGTTCGGCGCATTCTGGAAGCGGAGCGGCCCGACGCCATCCTCGCAGGCATGGGTGGTCAAACCGCACTGAACATCGCAAGCGAACTTGCTCATGATGGAACCCTTGAGCGTCTTGGCGTCGAACTGATTGGTTCAGACCTCGATGCCATCGACAAGGCCGAAGACCGTGACCTCTTCAACGCGGTCTGCACGTCAATTGGCCTCCCCATCTGCACCTCCGTGGCCTGCAACAGCATGGATGAGGTCATCGCCGCCGCTGAACAGTTGGGCACCTGGCCACTTTTGATTCGTCCAGCGTTCACCCTCGGTGGTCTTGGAGGCGGCACGGCCTGGGACCTCGGGCAGTTGGTTGAGATCTCGACCCTCGGGCTTCGAAATTCGAGGATCAATCAGGTCCTCATTGAGGAATCCATCCTTGGCTGGCAGGAACTCGAATACGAAGTGATGCGTGATGAGGCGGACAACGCCATCATCGTCTG
>JAURMD010000038.1 GCA_030830875.1 Thermoplasmatota archaeon
CAGCCTGTTGGCAATGCCTTGCGCACTCTTCCAGTTGGCGTTGTCTTCGAAGTCCGCCAAATAGGGCTGAAGGAAGACAAAGACACCGCTCATGATGGTCATCACCATCGCCAGCAGCATGATCACGCCAAGGACCTCGCTAACGGCCTCTTCATCGCGTCGGAGCATGCTCGGCGAGGGGCCCGCGCGCTCCATGCCCTCTGACCGTTCCGTCCGCCTATGAGCCTTCACGTCGCACACGAAGCAGGCCTTCGTTCTCGTGGCCTTCTCCTCTCACGTCAGGAGCCAGGTAGACGCTAAACTCTGGCCCGTCCTGCAACGAGATCCGAATGTCACCTTGGAAGAGATCGTCGAGGTGGTACAGGACGGTGGACTCCGCAAGGTGTGGGCGGTTGTTCTTCTCCGAGAGGTGGGTCAAGGTGATGCTCTTTGTCGAAGCGTCGACGACCTCCGCGAGAAATCGTCCTGTTTGGTCGTTCGAGAGGTGCCCGCCTGGCCCGCCAATGCGCTCCTTCAAGGGGCGGGGGTAGGGTCCATCCTCGAGGAGTCGCGCATCGTAATTCGATTCGATGGAAATGTGTTCGCACCCTCTGACGTGGCGCACAAGTTCGTCGGTCCATGAACCGAGGTCTGTGATGAAGGCGGCCCGTCGGCCCGCATGGCTGACAACAAAGGCCACGTTGTCCGAACCGCTGTGCGGAACTGGTACGGGAAGGGCGGCAAGGTCCTCGCTGAGGTTCAGGGCCTCAAGAGCAACGAAAGGTCGCCAGAGGTCCGGCAGCAAGCCGAGTTCGTCCGCCGTCCGCGCGTTGGCGTACACTGGAATTCGCCATCGTCGTTGTGCTTGAAGCGCGCCGCCGCCGTGATCGCCGTGGTGGTGCGTGACAAGGATGGCGTCGACATCGGTTGGATGGAGGTCCATGCGGGCCAAGCGGTGTTCGAGGGTGCGACCGCTGAAGCCTTGGTCGATGAGCACAATCGCACGTTCGGTCTCAAGCAGGGTGGCGTTGCCCTTGCTTCCCGAGCCAAGATGCGTGATGCGGAGGCTCATGGCCCGTCCGACCACCGACGGTCCCCCAAGAACATCGCGGTGGACGCATCGTCGGAACACCGCTCCACCACCCTCTTAAGCGTCGCAGAAGGCAATCGAAGCATCGAGCGGATGCTCGGGAGGGAGTGGGATGCGACGAAGTCAGAGCACCCTCCTCGCCACGCTGGCCGTCGTCGCTGGTTTGCTCTTTATGTCTCAATTTCCTGCTGTTTCGCCGGTGTCTTCGGTTCACCCAGACGAAACAACCGGCGAAGGTCCTCCCGTGACCGATTCGGACGGCGACCAGATCCCCGACGTTCACGAGAACATCTTCGAGGGTTGGGTGAATTCCACCACGGCCGATGGCCGAATGATCCAGATTCCTGGCCTTGACAAAGACGACGCCACCGACGCACGGGAAGACCTCGACCGTGACGGTCTCAACGCGACCGAAGAGTACTGCTGGCCATACCCTGCCAACTGCACGCAACCCGGCTTTCCTCGCGGCCTCACCGGGGTTCTCGATGACGACGGTGATCGTACCTACCTCGACCCCCGCGTCTCCGATACCGACGGCGATGGCATGCCGGACGGTTACGAAGCGTGGATGTGCATCCAAACCGGCGGGTACGACGCAGGTTCGATGGTCTACCGCTGCCCGCGGTTCGACCCCCTCAACGGCAGCGATGCCGGAGAAGATTTTGACGAGGACGGGTTTGACGTGGACCGGAACGGGGTGATCGACGCAACGGAACGCTACACAAACGAAGAAGAATACAGGTATGGTATGCCCGTGTTCCACGTAGACGAGTTGGACGGTTTGTGGTGTTCAGCCAGCCTTCCCGATGGAGCACCGTTCGATGACTGGCCGTACATCTCCACCGATGCAGTGCTCGTTCTCGACAACCTGCTCGCCGCCTGCACCACCAACACCACAAGCTCGTTTGACTCGGACCTGTGGCTCGGCACCAACCCGTTGAACGACGACAGCGACCACATGGCGTGGAACGGGGTCAGCAACGGACGAACCTACCCTTCGTTTGGTGACGGCTTGCCCGATGGATGGGAGGTGCATTTCGGCCTCGACCCCATCAACCGGTCCAATGCCTTGCTCGACCCGGACATGGACGGTTGGGACGAGGACGCGGACGGTTACATCTCAGGCGACCCGATCACCACCACCACGGGCGTGAAGCTCGGTGAGGCCCTCTCTTCCTACGAGGAATTCCTGGTTCATTTCGATGAAGGCAATGTCGTTCGGTCTGGCCTGAAGCACGTTGACCTTGGTCCCACGGGGACGTGGGTCGAGGTTCCGGTGCGGCTCGCAGCGCCGGACGATGACTTCGCGGTGGTGCACCACGACGTGAGGGACCTGCATTCCGAAAACGGCCACGTGTACGTGCTGACGCGCCATGGAATCACGCATTGGGACGTTGAAGCGTCCTCAAGCGAGGACGTGTGGTGGCCTCACGCCACGCACCTCACCGATCTGCTGCCCCTCCACGTGGACGGGGAACTGGCAGGGTTTGCGGTCACATCGAACGGAGGGCTTCAGATCATCCCGCTCCTCCTCAACGGCGCCTTGTCGCCGGTCGAGGTGTGGTCCCACATCGATGCGCCGGCCTTGAACACCGCGACCCTCCTCAACGTGGACGGTTCGACGCTGCACGTTCTGGCCCTTGGCGACGACGGGGACGGTGGGGTGTGGACCATCGCATCGGACCTTCGACCTTCAGGGGATGTGCAAGGTGCCCTCGCTGAAGGCATTCGAAACGCGCTTGCCTCCACCAACGCGAGCGTTACGGCCCTCGCTCACGCGCCGGCCGTGAACGGCGTTCCAACCTTGCTCGTCGGGACGGACCGTGGTTTGGTGGTCTTCGAGACCTCCTCCGCACGCGATGCCGGCCTGACCCCCTCGTGGCTGTTTCATTTCGCTCTTGAATCGACGCCGGTTGAACGCGACCTCGACGTCCTCCGGCCGCTCGGTAGCAGCCTTGAGGACATGCCCGCTCACGTCCGCGACATCGTCATCGATGGTCCATCGTCCAGTCAACCTGATGTGGCCTGGCTTGCGATGCCGTCTGGACTTCACAAGATGGACCTGCGAACCTTGACCATCACCTACGGTGGCGACCTCGTTCACCCAGGTGTCGACGGCCGAAGCGTCGACGGAGCCAACGACATTCACACCGTGCTCGTTCTTGAGGACCAACTCCTCATCGGCAGCGCAGCAGGTCTCTGGTCGGTGGACGGGGGGCGAAGCGCCACCTTTGGCATGGCGGAGCAAGCCATGCTGCCTGGTGAACTTGTTACCTTGGCCACGGTGTCCGTTGACGGCAGCACCAAGGTGCTGGCGGGAGCCGCTCCCGGCCGCTTTGCCAACCAAGCCCTGATGTCACCCGTCAGCAACGATTCCGATTACGACGGCATGACGGACGGTTGGGAACTGCTCCACGGCCTCGACCCCACCGACCCTTGGGATGCCTTCCTCGACCCGGATGAGGACGGGCTGGACCTCGACCTCGACGGCGTGGCCAACGAACGGCTATGGACCAACCTTGACGAATACCGCTACGTCCCGATGCGTGGCAGCGGGACCGGCACCGACCCATCGGACCCGGACACGGACGGGGATGGAGCCACGGACGGCGCTGAGGTGTACGGCTTTCACCTCCCGCTGAGCAACCTTTGGTGCCACTACACCTTCCAAATGGAATATGTGTGCGGTGATGCTGCAGGGCAAGCAGCAAACGCGACGTACATCGCGGCTGCACCCACCGACCCGGCCACGGACCCGACCGATCCAGACAGCGACGGCGATGG
>JAURMD010000039.1 GCA_030830875.1 Thermoplasmatota archaeon
CATGTGGGTGGGGCAGAGGCAAGGTCGTCCAAGCGCTCAAGCACCTCGTGGGCGCACACCAAATCGCGACCGTTGGCCGCAACCCATGCTTCGATGGAACGCTGGGCACTGGCGATGGAATCGTTGAGGGAGGCCGCTTCTACATCCGCTTGCTTCACCCGGTCCGCAGGCTGACCCTCACCCGGAGGGACCTGAACGACGCGCGCACCGGCCTGCCCCAACACAATCTGCACTTCTGGGGCGTGCTCTGGGCGGCAGGCGATCGCGACAATTCGATCTTTCGCGAGCACCTCGCACTCGGCCAATAAGGGACCAAGCAGTTCTGGTACCTTCGAAGCGCGGCCTGTTTCGGCCACGAGGACGTCCAGTCCAGCGATCCCACTGAGAAGTTCCAAGGGGAGGCCCAACGGTGCAAGCAGTTGCATCGCATGGCGCTCGTCCGCCACGCTTTCGAGTCGAGCCTTCGCCTCATCGACCTCGGCCATCAGCGCGAGGACATCGTCGACCTTACCCGGGAAGGCGCCTTCAAGGAGCGCCATGGCGTGTTTCCGTGGCATCGGACCCTCGCTGTTCACAGCCGAAGTCGCCGCGCGAACCGCGCGTACTTTGGTCAGCAAGCCTCCGGTGCCTTCAGCGGCAACGGATTGGCCGACGCCAATGCCTTCTTCGAACTGTTCGTATGGTTGCACGTGGACGCAGGCGAGCGCGTCACAAGCATCCAACACATCCTGCATGGCGTCGAGCGGCCCCGCCACGGTGAGGCGGGACATCTCAACCATCGGGAACATGGGTTCACCTCACGCGTCCTGGATGCTCGAGAGCAGGAGCTCGACCGCCGATGGGAGGCGCTCAGATGCGGCACCGGCGAGGCGTTCTGCCTCCTTGGCACCGCTGGAACGGACACCTTCAGCCTCCTTCTCCGCCGCCGACCTGGCAGCATCAATGGTAGCGCGGGCTTCGGACTGCGCTGATTCGGTCGCGGTGTTCACAATCTCGGTGGCAGCACGGCGTGCCTCGGTGACGCTCCGAGCAGCGTCGTCACGAGCCGACTGAACCAAGGCGTCGGCCTCGGCTTGAGCCGACTTGATGCTTCGGAGGACGGTCTCCATGCTCATTCGCTCACCGTGGCCTTGCGTAATCTGTTGGGTTTATGAGCATGCCTCAATGCCCCAAAAAAACGTCAAATTGGTCGTTCTCCAACGAACCTTGAGGCCATCAGGAACGGCCAGAGCAATCGGCCCTTCACGGAGGTAAATCCTACCTCTCGTAGCATTCGACGGTAGTATCGATTGGTTCCATAATGCGTGTACGAACGAGCAAGCCCCCTCCAAGGGTGGTCGCGGGTTCCTGTGACCCTGCGGGCCATCCACTGAACGACGGTGCCCATCCACATCCGACCAGCAACGCCGTGGAGCCAACTTCCTTTTCCAGCGTCACAAATCACGAGACGCCCTCCAGGTTTGAGGACGCGAAAAATCTCCTCAAGCCCCTTCTTCTTGTCTTGGAAATCCCGAAACGAAAAGAGGCAAAACACGCGATCAAAGGTCGCATCGGGCAAAGGAATGAACTCTGCAAGGGCCTCAACATAGGACGCTGGGGGCTCGTCATTTGCGAAGCGCGATGCATCCACCCGCTTTCGAGCCACGCGAAGCATCTCTGGCGATGGGTCCAAGCAGGTCAGTTCAACACCACGGATCGTTTCCGCGAACGAACCCGGCCCGCACCCCACCTCGAGCACGGACATGCCCGGCTCGGCGTGGGCCGCGACAGCGGCACGCCAGCGACGGTCTTGACCAAAGGTCATGAGGCGGTTCACGCGGTCGTAATGCGGGATTGTGGCCTCGAGTTCGGCCTCGAGCACCGTCCATGCCTCGAGGTCAATCCCCGACGGGTCGTAGCCCCCCGTGGAGGAGCGAGAGGGCATGCCCTGAGGCGGCCGTCGCCCCCTCTTGATGCTTCGCTCGGGGCCTGCATCGCTAAGCGATGCGCTCCACGGTTTCTGGCGTGATGCCCTCTTCACGAGTGACACGGAACACAAGGATGCGAAGGTTCTCTGGAGCGTTTCGGAACTTCGTGACGGTCATCGATGTTTCAAAGTCGGTACCGATCGTCCTGACCTTGAATTCCAGCACCATGTCCGCGATGGAAGCGACCTCTTGCTTCATGCCGGGAGGCATGCCTTCGGCGGAGAGCGTGACCAAAAGCAGACCACGCATCATCTGGGTGTGGGCCTGCAGCATGCGAAGCATCGAGATGATCCTGCTGCTTTCGTTGCGCTGAGAGAAGAAATCCATGCTGTCGATGACCGCGCGGTAGTATGGGCCGAGGGCCATGACTTCGTTGGTCACTTCCGTCAGGAAATCACGGTTTTCCGTGTCAACGAAACGCGTCTGGGCCAGCCTCTGGATGTCCTGAAGTTGGAAGCCCTCCAAGCGGTACCGGCTCGCGAGCAGGTCCCGCTCAAGCACGCTCGCATTGTACTCCTCACCAATCGTGCGGACCCCGATGTCCAAGGGCCACCTGTACTTCTCATACACGCGGATGATTTCCTTCTGCGCTTCGTTGGTGGAAACCAGGATGGTGTTGTCTGGTTCCTCGGCTGGCGAGGTGAACTGCTTCGCAAACAGTTCGGACCCAGAACCGGTTTGGGTGAAGGCGATGATGGTGAAACCCCGAGGAACACCGCCGCCCATGACGGCATCGAACTTGGGCACACCAAAGCTACCGACTTTGCCAAAGAACTCCTCGTCCTCTGCGCTGAATTTGACATCCGCCATGATATCACCTCACTGAATGATGACCTGCCCCCGGTCAACAAGCGCTGTGCAGTACATATCGAGGTTTGCCAGCACCAGCGGCGGTGTTTGGTCAGGGACGTTGATGAGCACCGACAAAACCTCGCGCTGCCGGAAGGTGTTGATGAACGAATGGAGGTATTCAGCGAGCATACGCTCGTCGTTGTAGATGGACAGGGCATTGATGCTGTCAACGAACACGAAGTTCCGCTCAAAGGGTGAGGTACGCAGGATGTAGAGCGTGCGCAGCAGCACCGATTCGAGCATGATGGGGCTGTCCACAAACTGCACGTTGGAATACGGAACGTCCGTGCCACCAAGAATACCGGACGACACAAGGTCGAGGAACTGGATGTTGCTGACGTCCACCCCAATCGATTCGAAGGCCTGAATGATTTCGACAGCGCCTCTGCTCGCGGAGATATAGACGCCGCCCATGCCGAAGGATTGG
>JAURMD010000040.1 GCA_030830875.1 Thermoplasmatota archaeon
CTCGTCGTGGTGATTGACAGCAGCAGCGCAGACGGCTTTGACCTGGACCTCTCCGCGGAGTTCACCGAGCCGATGCTGAAGGAGAACCTGGACCGGTTCGTGCTGTTCCCCATTCAGCACTCAGACATCTGGGAGATGTACAAGCAGGAACAAGCCTCCTTCTGGACCGCTGAGGAAATCGACCTCAGCCAAGACCAGAAGGATTGGGAGGCCCTCGATCAGGGCGAGCAGCACTTCCTCAAGCATGTGCTGGCCTTCTTCGCCGCCAGCGACGGCATCGTCAACGAAAACCTCGTGATGAACTTCTCGAACGAAGTGCAGTGGCCGGAAGCCCGTGCCTTCTATGGCTTCCAGATCATGATGGAGAACATCCACGCTGAAACCTACTCGCTCCTCATCGACTCCTACATCAAGGACGAGGCGGAGAAAAGCCACCTGTTCAAGGCGCTTGAGACCGTCCCGTCGGTCAAGAAAAAGGGCGACTGGGCCCTGCGGTGGCTGTCGCGAAAGCGCGGTTCCTTCGCGGAACGGCTCGTCGCCTTTGCTGCTGTGGAGGGCATTTTCTTCTCCGGCTCGTTTTGCGCCATCTTCTGGCTCAAGAAGCGTGGCCTGATGCCAGGCCTCACCTTCTCCAACGAACTCATTTCGCGGGACGAGGGGCTGCACTGCGACTTCGCCTGCATGCTCCACAGCAAGCTCCAGCGGCCGACCCCGGAGAACGTCATCCATCGCATCGTTTCGGAAGCCGTGACCATCGAAACAGAATTCGTGACCTCCGCGCTGCCCGTTCGCCTCATCGGCATGAACGCTGAGCACATGCAGCAGTACATCCAGTTCGTTGCGGACCGTTTGCTTCAATCCCTCGGGGCTTCGAAGCTCTACGACGTGCAGAACCCCTTCCCGTGGATGGAGATGATCTCCATGCAAGGCAAGACGAACTTCTTCGAGAAGCGCGTTGCAGAGTACCAAAAGGCCGGGGTCATGGACAGCACGCTGGGTTCGGTCCAGCAGCGCTTTTCCATGGACGAAGACTTTTGAGCCTCCTTCAGTGATTCAGAATTCCCGCTCACCAACGACATCGGAGGCATCATCATGGCAATGCAGGTCATCAACAGGAACGGCGAGCGAGAGGACGTCCGCTTCGACGCCATCAAGGAGAAATTGGAAGGTCTCGCTGACGGCCTGAACATGGACTGGGTGGACGTGGATCTCGTCACGAAGACCACCATCGAAGGCCTCTATGACGGCGTTCGGACGAGCGACCTCGACCAGCTGGCCGCAGAAACGGCCGCAGCCTTGGCGTCCCACCATCCGGACTACAGCCGCTTGGCGGCTCGGATTTGCATTGACGACCTCCACCGCTCCACCAAGTCATCCTTCTCTGAGGTCATCGAGGACCTCCGCACCTACGTCGATCCAGAGTCGGGCATGCACGCGCCGCTCATCTCCGAACACGTCTACGACATCGTCATGGCGAACAGCGAACGTCTGGACGCTCACATCGACTACGAGCGGGACCACACCTACGACTACTTTGGTTTCAAAACGCTTGAGCGCTCCTACCTTCTCCGCCTCGACGGCGTCGTTGCGGAGCGCCCCCAGCACATGCTGATGCGCGTGGCCGTTGGCATTCACCACGAGGACATCGACAAGGCGCTGCGGACCTACGACCTGATGTCCCAGGGCTACTTCACCCACGCCACCCCGACCCTCTTCAATTCTGGAACGCCCATGCCTCAGATGTCGTCGTGCTTCCTGCTGACCATGCAGGACGACTCACTGAACGGCATCTACGACACGCTGAAGCAGTGCGCGATGATTTCCAAGTCCGCTGGTGGCATCGGGCTTTCGATTCACCACGTTCGTGCCAAGGGGTCGTACATCAAGGGGACGAACGGTTCCTCCAACGGCATCGTTCCGATGCTTCGCGTGTTCAACGACACCGCCCGTTACGTCGATCAGGGCGGGGGCAAGCGGAAGGGCTCCATTGCGGTTTACCTAGAACCGTGGCACCCTGACCTGCTCGACTTCCTTGACTTGAGGAAGAACCACGGCAAGGAAGAGATGCGTGCCCGTGACCTCTTCTATGCTCTGTGGACGCCCGACCTTTTCATGGAGCGTGTCGAAGCGAACGGCGAGTGGTCCTTCTTCTGCCCGAACGAGTGCCCCGGTCTTCAGGACGTCTACGGTGAGGACTTCGAAGCCCTCTACACCTCCTACGAGGCGAAGGGCTTGGCCCGGAAGACGATGCCCGCCCGTGCTGTCTGGGACAAGATTGTCGAAGCGCAGATCGAGACCGGAACGCCGTACATGCTGTACAAGGATGCAGCCAACGCCAAGTCGAACCAAAAGAACCTCGGCACGATTCGCTCGTCCAACCTCTGCACGGAAATCATGGAATTCACCTCGCACGATGAAGTCGCGGTCTGCAACCTGGCCTCCATCGCACTTCCGCGGTTCGTGGACGAGGAGCGTGGCGTCTTCGACCACAACCTGCTCTACGACGTGACCTACCACGCGACGGGCAACCTCAACCGCGTCATCGACGTGAACTACTACCCCGTCGAAGAAGCACGGAACTCCAACATGCGCCACCGCCCAATCGGATTGGGCGTCCAAGGGCTTGCGGACACCTTTGCGATGCTCGACTTGACCTTCGAGAGCGACGCAGCGCGTGCGCTGAACAAGGAGATTTTCGAGACGATCTACTACGCGGCCTGCTGCGCTTCGCTGGACGCGGCCAAGCGCGAGGGCCCCTATTCCTCCTTTGCTGGGTCGCCGGCCAGCCAGGGCCAACTTCAGTTCGACCTGTGGGGTATGAACGAACACAGCGGTCGTTGGGATTGGGAGCAGCTCAAGGACGAGATTGTTCAACACGGCATGCGCAACTCCCTCATGGTCGCCCCCATGCCCACTGCCTCAACCAGCCAGATCCTCGGCAACAACGAGTGTTTTGAACCGTTCACGTCGAACCTCTACGTGCGCCGCACGCTCTCTGGTGAATTCGTCGTGCTCAACAAGCACTTTGTTCGGGACCTCATCGAGCTCAACATGTGGAGCATCGGCATGAAGGACGAAATCCTCCGCCACAAGGGTTCCATCCAGAACATCATGTCGATCCCGGCCTACCTCCGAGAGAAGTACAAGACCACCTGGGAAATCAAGCAAAAGCGCGTGCTCGAACTCGCCGCAGACCGTGGTGCCTACATCGACCAGAGCCAGTCGCTCAACATCCACATGGTCGATGCGAACCCCGCGAAGGTTACCTCAATGCACTTCACAGGATGGCGTCTTGGCCTCAAGACCGGGATGTACTACCTTCGCACCAAGGCCGCTGCGGACGCCATTCAGTTCACCGTGGAGCAGAAGTCGACCGAGGACCAGACGGTCGGCGGCCTTCAGGAGCGCGCTGAAGAAGCCGACAGCATGGACGCCATCGCGTGCAGCCTCGACAGCCCCGACGATTGCTTGATGTGCGGCAGCTGATATGCCGCAGGCGCTCGGTTTCGCCCGTGGTGTGAACAACGCTTGATGAAGGCCCGAGCCTACATGAGGTCATGCAAGCACCACATTTTGGCCGTCCTGCGGCGTTCGTGCTCGTTGTTACGCTCCTCGCCGGGGCCGCTCTTGGGGCGGGAATCATGTCGATGGTCGGTGAAGGGCTGTCGTCGGCACCACCGCTGCGGATCCTCGCCTCCGAGGTTGTGGGTGTGAACTCGTACGTCATGGTCGAGGTCGACGACGGTGACAACGACGAACGGCAGGAGGTCACCTGGACCATGCACTCGTTCACCTTCAGCATTGAGGGGGAGGCCTCCGGCCTGCTGACCTGGGACTTCGGAGATGGTGCAACGGCCGTCGGATCGGTGGTTGAGCACATGTTTGAGACGGCTGGCAGACACACGGTCAAGGTGGTTGATGCAGAGGAGCCCGGTCGTGTGGCCTCGGTTGACGTTCGGGTGGAATTGCAGGGCGAAGTGGTGTCGGACAACATGGAATGCACCTGCGCTCCAACGGCGAAATCGACGCTTGTGGACCTTCAGGTGACGCCCGCGACGGTCGGGATTGACGTTGAGGTTCGTGTTGAGCATGAAGGCAGCAGCGAATCCTGCAGCCTGCGAAATCCGCTGCAGGAGTGCCACGTGCGCATCCTTGTGGAGCGGGTGAAGGAAGGCGACGTCGTGGCCCGTGACGAGGTGTTCGACGCGACCTTCCGCGACAACGAACTTGTGATCCCGTTCACCATCGACGTGGTCGACCTTCAGGACGGTGAATCGTTGCGCCTCAGGCTTGAAACGGACCAGTTGCGCGATTGGCACAAGCCGACCACCACATGGCTGACGTCGGTCTGATCAGGACCGAAGGCCTTCGAACTGAGACGACGCCAAAGACAGCAACCACCACCCCGCAGGGAGGAGAAGGCTGGCCACCAGGCCAGTGATGACGAGCGAGGGCAGCACGGTGCGGTCGCTGACCTGCCATGCCCACGCGAAGGTCGGAACGAGAACCATCCACAACCAGAGGCGTGCAGCCCTGCTTGGCGTGCGGGTTTCTGCAGCGTCAACCAAGGGGGCGAAGAGCCATCGAGCCGCGCTCACGTCTTTGGGTGGAGAGGCTGCTTTTCGTAGAATTGTATGCGCGCAGGGCCGTGTTGCTCAATTTGTGATGTGGATGGCGTGCCCAAGGGAGGCGAGGACCGCTTCGTGGGTCATCTCCGTCATGGTGGGGTGCGCATGGATGGTGCCGGCGATGTCCTCGAGCAACGCGCCCATCTCAAGCGCAAGGGTCCACTCCCCGACGAGTTCAGCGATGTGTGTTCCAACGCCCTGCACGCCGAGGACGCGGTGGTCGTCTTCCCTCGCTACGATGCGAACGAAGCCTGCGGTCTTCTCGGCTTCCATCGTCAAGGAACGGCCGTTCGCGCCAAGGGGGAATTTTCCGACGATGATGGGGTGGCCCGCCGCTTCTGCTTCCGCTGGTGACAAGCCAACGCTGACCACTTCGGGGTCGGTGAAGACGATGGCGGGCACTCCAACCGGCGCGTAGGTTCGGTCCTTCCCGGCGATGATCTCGGCGACCATTTCGCCCTGGAAAGAGGCGGTATGGGCGAGCATTTCACCAAGGTTCGCGACGTCACCGATGGCGAAGACGCCCCTCATGTTGGTGCGGCATTGATCGTCGACCATCGCGAACCCGCGCTCGTCGAGCGCGACGCCGGTGGGTCCGAGCGCAGCGCTGTTCGGCTTGCGGCCCACCGTCACGAGGACCTTGTCGGCGGCGAGCCGCTCAGGGCTGGCTCCCTCCTTGGCGTCCTTCGGGCTATAGAGCAAGGTGATGCCTTCGGCGTCTTCTTCAACGCCCTTGGCGAAGACGCCGGTGATGACCTTGATCTTCATTTTCTTCAGGGCGAGTTCGAGGGGCCTGCGCAGTTCGGCATCGAAGATGGGCAGCACGGTGTCCATCGCTTCCACGACCGTGACCTCACTCCCAAGCATGCGGTAGGTGATGCCCAACTCCAGTCCGATGTAGCCTCCACCAACGATGATGAGGTGCTTCGGGATCTCCTGAAGATCAAGCGCTCCGCGTGACGAGATGACGTGCTCGCTGAACGGCATGAAGGGGAGTTCGATGGGGACGCTCCCCGTGGCGAGGATGACGTGTGTGGCGTTGATGGTCATCGCGCCGTCGCCGTCGCCGATTCGAACGGTTTTGGCATCCATGAATTCGGCCCATCCGTGCACCAGTTCGACACCGGCCTTGTCGAGCAGCGTCTCGACACCTTTGTTCAAGCGGTCCACGATGCCGTCCTTCCACGCCACCACGCCGCCCATGTCGACGGTGGCGGGAGCGCTGAGCGAGATGCCTTGATGCCCGCCGTCCTCGGCGTACTTCGCCAACTTCTGCACGGTTTGGGCGACGTGAATCATCGCCTTGGAGGGGATGCAGCCGCGGATGAGGCAGGTGCCCCCAGCGCGTTCCCCTTCGACGATGACCGTGTCGAGTCCAAGTTGTCCCGCGCGTATGGCGGCGACGTAGCCGCCTGGCCCGGCGCCAACCACGAGGACATCGCAGGAACGTTGCTTCATTTCGGGCACCTCACATGAACATGGTCGCCGGGTGCTCAAGCAGTGCCTTCAGGCGCTGCACAAGCATGGCGCCGTCCCACCCGTCGACGACACGGTGGTCGAAGGAGGAGGAGAGGTTCATCATCCGGCGGATTTCGATTCGGCCGTCGAGGACCATCGGTCGCTCGATGGCCTTGTGAACGCCGAGGATGCCGACTTCGGGCTTGTTGATGATCGGCGTCGCACCCAACCCGCCCATCGCACCAAGGCTGGTGATGGTGAAGGTCGAGCCGCTGAGTTGCTCGCTGGTCGCTGAACCGTCTCGGGTGGCCTCGACGACTTCGGCCATGGCGATGGCGGCGCCCCACACGTCGAGGGCTTCGACGTGCTTGACCACGGGGACGTAGAGCCCACGCTCGGTCTGCGTCGCGATGCCAAGGTGGACGCCGTGGTGGCGGACCACGGTCATCCGGTCGTCGTGGTAGTGAGCGTTGCACACCGGGTGTTCCCCAAGCGCCTTCGAAAGGCCAAGCATGATGAACGGCAGGAAAGTCAACTTTGGCTGCCCTTGGGCCCGTGTGGCGTTGAGGTGCTGGCGGAGGGACTCAAGTTCCGTCACGTCGACTTCTTCGAAGTAGGAGAAGTGCGGGATGGTGGTGTAGGAAGCCGTCATGCCCTCAGCAATGCGCTTGCGCAGGCCAGTGACCTTGATCTCCTCCGTTCCGGTGCGCTTCACACCGCTGCGGGCCATTGGCACGTTGCCTCCTCCGGCAAGGTGGGCGTCGAGGTCGGCGTGGGTGATGCGTCCGGCCGGTCCGCTGCCAGCGACGTTTGTGAGGTCCACGCCGGATTCGCGGGCGCGCTGGCGTACCGCTGGGCTGGCGAGCGGGCGAAGTCCCGGGACGGCCGCCATCGCCTTGGGGGCAGGTGCCGGTGCTTCCTCGACCTGAGAGGGAGGGGTCGGTGTGGCCTCAGGCTCGGGAGCGGGCGCTTCCTCGGCAGGGGGGTTCGCGCCATGGTCGGCCAAGGCGCTGGCGTTGCCCTCGCCTTCCACCTCAAATTCGATGCATACCCCACCAACCGGCAGGATGTCACCAACGTTACCGACGCGCTGCATCACGGTGCCGTTGACGGGCGAAGGGATTTCCACGGTGGCTTTGTCGGTCATGACGGACAGGATGGGTTGGTCTTCGCTGACCACGTCGCCCACGGCCACCATCCACTCGACCACTTCACCTTCCACAACACCTTCTCCGATGTCGGGCAGCTTGAACGCGTAAATCCCCATGTCTCATGCCTCCTGAGTGCGGCTGATGGCCTCGGCGATGCGGCCGGGGCTTGGAAGGTAATCCCATTCGGTGCTGTGAGGGAAGGGCGTGTCCCAGCCGGTGACCCTTTGGATGGGGGCCTCAAGGTGCCAGAAGCAACGCTCCTGGATTGAAGCGGACATTTCCGCGCCGAAACCGCTTGTCTTCGGCGCCTCGTGGACGATGACGCAGCGCCCGGTCTTGCGGACGGACTCGACCACGGTGTCCCTGTCCCACGGGACGAGGGTCTGAAGGTCGATGAGTTCGGCGTCGACCCCGCTCTGACGGATGCCTTCCTCTGCCACATGCACCATCGTGCCCCATGCGATGACGGTGCAGGCGGCCCCTTGCCTCACGATCCGCGCTTGCTCAAGCGGGATGGTGTAGTGTTCCTCTGGGACCTCGCCGTCGGGATGGCTGTTCCACGTTGGGACGTTGTGCGGGTCACCGTAGAAGGGCCCGCGGTAGCAGCGCTTGGGCTCGAAGAACACCACGGGGTCGTTGCACTCGATGGCCGAGGCAAGCAGGCCTTTCGCGTTGTAGGGTGTGGAGCAGTACACCACCTTGAGGCCTGGCGTGTGGGTGAATTGGGCTTCTGGGGACTGGGAATGGTGGTGCCCGCCTTTGATGCCGCCGCCTGCAGGTGTACGGATGGTGACCGGCGTCCAGAATTCGCCTCCGGAGCGGTGGCGAAGTTTGGCCATCTCGTTGACGATTTGGTCGTAGGCGGGGAAGATGTAGTCCGCGAACTGGATTTCCATCACAGGGCGAAGTCCGTTCAAACCCATGCCGAAGGCCACGGCGGCGATGCCACCCTCGGCGAGCGGGGCATCGAAGACGCGGTGCGCGCCGTGCTTTTCTTGCAGGCCGGCCGTGACGCGGAAGACGCCACCAAAGTACCCGACGTCCTCGCCAAAGACGACCACGTTTTCGTCACGCTGCAGTTGCAGGTCAATGGCCGAATTGAGGGCTGCGATCATGTTCATTTTCGCCATGACCTCACCTCACTTCCCGAGTTCCTCGCGCTGTTCTTGGACATGCCACGGGACCTCTTCGTAGACCTCTGTGAAGATGGTTGAGGCGGGCGGATATGGCCCGTTGGCGAGGTCGCCGTGGGTGCAGGCTTCCTTGTAGGCCGCCGTGACCTCTGCATCGAGGCGCTCGAGAAGGTCGCTGTGGCGTGCTTCGTCCCAAAGGCCGCGCGCCATGAGGTGCTGTGTCAGGCGGTCGATGGGGTCACCGCCGGGCCAGCACAAGTGCTCGTCCTGCGGACGGTAGGCGCTGGGGTCGTCGGAGGACGAATGGGCGCCAGCACGGTAGGTGTAGACTTCGATGAAGGTTGGTCCGAGTCCGGAGGAGGCACGCTGGCGAGCCCACTTTGTCACGGCGTACAGCGCGAGGAAATCGTTGCCGTCCACGCGGAAGGACGGGAGGTCGTAGGCCAACCCACGTTCGGCGAAGGTTCGGCCACCCGTCGCGAGGTTCGCGTGCGTGGAAATGGCCCACTGGTTGTTGACCACGTTCAAGATCACGGGGGGCTTGAAGGTGGACGCGAAATTCACCGCATAATGGAAATCGCCTTGCGCCGAGGTGCCGTCGCCGAGCCAGGTGATGCAGGCCTCGTCGAGTCCACGGTAGGCGCTGGCCATCGCCACCCCCACGGCTTGAGGGAACTGGGTTCCCACGGGGGATGAAATGGAGATGAAACGTCCTTCGCGCCAGGTGTAGTGGACGGGCATTTGCCGTCCACGAACGTTGTCCTCGAGGTTGCCAATGCAGTGGCAGATCATGCTCACCATGTCTCGGCCACGGACGAACTGCGCCCCGGGTTGACGGTAGGAGGGGAACAACCAATCCTGCTCTTCGACGGCCATTGTTTGAGCGACGGCAATGGCTTCCTCGCCAAAGGAGCGCATGTAGAAGGACAAGAGACCGGTCCGTTGCATCTTCATCATACGGTCGTCGAAGGTCCGCAACCGAAGCATGTGCTCGAGGCCGAGCAGGAGTTCCTCGTCCGGGATGTCCGGCTCCCACGGGCCGGAGGCCACATGGTTGTCGTCGAGGACGCGGATGAGGCCTCGTGCGTGCTCGGCCGTTTCATGGGCTTCGCAATCGACGGGGGGTCGGCTCAGGTCGCCGGGTTGCTCGACGAACGCTCCTCCGAAATCGGGGCTGTCGCCGGGGCGAAACGGTGGCATCCCGATGGTATAGGGTGCCTCGGTCGCGGTCAGGCGGTCAGGCATCAGGCCTCACCACCGGAGGTCGACCTATGGGGGTGTCGGTCCGCCGCTGCGCCGCGTCGGACCCGTACGGTTGCACCGGGCATCGCGCCGGCCCACGTTGCGTCGGTGCAGGCGCGCAGCAGCAGGCCCGCCTTGAACGACGACCGAACGAGCGGTCCGCTTGCCACGCCAAGGAACCCGAGGTCCATCGCTTCGTCCGCCCATGTTTCGAACATGGAGGGTTCTGGGAAGCGGTCCACAGGGAGGTGCTTTTCGGACGGTGCGAGGTACTGCCCGAGGGTGATCAGGTCCACCCCAGCGGTTCGAACGAGGCGCATCGCTTCGTGGATTTCCTCGTCCGATTCACCAAGGCCGACCATCAGCGAGGTCTTGATGAGCAGGTCGGGACGCAGGCGGCGGGCTTCACTCAGGATACCAAGGGATTGGGAGAAGGAAGCGCGGTGATCGCGCACGGTACGGTCCAGGCGAGGGACGCATTCCACGTTGTGGGCAAAGACGCTCAGCGGCGCACCGTCCAGCAGCGACGCAAGGGCCTCGTGGTCGCCAGCAAGGTCTGAACAGAGCAGTTCCAAGGTGACCTCTGGGCAGCGCTCGGCGACGGCGTCGAGGCATGCTCGGTAGTGCGCCGCACCGCTGTCGGAGAGGTCGTCACGGTTGACCACCGTGATGACGGCGTGACGGAGCGGCATCGACGCCACGGCTTCGGCGAGGTGCTGCGGCTCTTCGGGGTTCAGCGGTGGTGCGCGCTTGATCGTCCCCACCGCGCAGAATCGGCAGCCTCGTGTGCATTCCTGACCGGCGATCATGAAGGTGGCGTCGCCGCTCGACCAACAGTCGTGAACGTTCGGGCATCGCGCTTCCTCACACACGGTGTGAAGTGCGTTGTCCTTCACGGCGGCCTTCGTCGCCCGGAAGGCCTCCATCGCCTCGCCGCTGGGCAGCGTGGTCCGGAACCACGCGGGGAGGCGCGGACGGGACGCGTCGCTGGCCATCGTCAACGGACGTCCCGTGGCCATGCTTGGCCCACGGGTCGCTGAGCAAAAGGCTTCGTTTACCGAACGGATGGGCAGCAAAGGACCCTCGGTAGTGTTTTGTGCTGATTTTCTTGTTTGAGAACATGAGCATCCTCGCCATCGTCGTCGGCCTCGCCTTGGTCCTCCTTCTCGGATGGTTCGTCATGTCGATGTTCGGTGGGGACTGACGCCTGACGAGGGTTGATGAGCGCGCGGCCTGTGCTGTGCCCATGGCTCCACGTGTCGCGCTTGTGACCGGAGGCGGTCGAAGGGTCGGTGCGGCCATCGTCACCGCCTTGGCCGATGCGGGCTGGTTCGTGCTCGTGCACGTGCGCTCATCGCTCGACGAAGCCACAGCGCTGGTCGACCGCCTCTCGTCCGCCCATGGGCGAACGGTCGGTCGTGTGCTGGTGGCGGATCTTCTCGATGCAACGGAGGTGATCGGGCTTGTGGAGAACGTGCTCGCTCAACCCGAAGTTCAGGCCGGAGGAATCGGAGGGTTGGTGCACAACGCCTCCGTCTTCTTCCCCGACCATGGTGAGGGCGCGCCCACCGATATGGCGCTTGCCCGCGAGCAATTGTGGCGCCTCCACCTCGAGACGCCGGTGATGCTGACCGAGGGACTGTCCGCATCCCTCGTTCACGGTCGTGGGTCCATCGTCTCGATGGTGGACACCTCGTGGGGCAAGGCGTGGAAAGGTCTGGGCGATTACACCGCATCGAAAGCGGCGCTCCGTCAGCGGACCCTCGGATGGGCGCTGGACCTCGCGCCTGAGGTTCGCGCGAACGCCGTCGCCCCGGGGGCAATCCTCGCGGCGGATTGGGAGCAGGAAGGCTTCAGCCAAGCCATCCGTCGAACCCCGCTTGGACGCGGAGGCACGCCCGAGGAAGTGGCAAAGGCTGTGGCCTACCTGCTTGATGCGTCCTTCGTGACCGGCCAGGTCATTGCGGTGGACGGCGGTTGGTCGCTGCGCTGATGCACGTGGTACAGGGAGAGGGACTCGAACCCTCGAACCCATGGGGACCGGAGTTTAAATCCGGCGCTTTTGACCACTCAGCCATCCCTGCAGCGTGTCGTGAACGCGACACCATATGAGGACCACGGCAGCGCCGTCCCGGCTCAGCCGACATGATTGGTCGACTGCCCCCCGCTGCTTCATGAGCCGGATGGGCATGGCCATGGCATGGAGGAGCGCCCTGCTCGGTTGCTCAATCCCGTGCTGCTCGTGGGCTGCGCCGTCATCTTGGTCGGCTTTTCCATCCGTGCCAGTTTCGGCGTCTTTCAGATTCCCATCGCGGAGGAGTTTGGGTGGGCCCGTGTGGACTTCAGCCTCGCCATTGCGGTCCAGAACCTTGCCTGGGGCGTGGGTCAACCCATCTTCGGCGCCATCGCGGAGCGCACCGGGGACCGCAAAGCCATCGTGATGGGGGCGGTGCTCTATGCCGTTGGTTTGGTGCTGTCCGCTGGCGCTACCACACCGCTCGAACATCAGGTGTACGAGGTGCTGGTTGGCTTCGGCATCGCAGGCACTGGATTTGGTGTGATCCTCGCCGTCGTTGGCCGTGCCGCAAGCAACGAACACCGCTCGATGGCTTTGGCCATCGCTACCGCGTCCGGTTCGCTCGGTCAGGTCGTGGGCCCCCCGGTGGCCGAAGCCTTGCTCAGGCACATGGCGTGGTCCTCGGTGTTCCTTGTCTTTGCCGGGTCCATCCTTGCCGTCCTTGTACTGCTCCCACTGATGCAGGCCCCTGAA
>JAURMD010000041.1 GCA_030830875.1 Thermoplasmatota archaeon
CCCTTGCCGTCCAAGCACGAGCATGCAGTCCGCGAATTCCTCAGCGTAGGTCGTGGTCAACTCCGTGCACACGTCGCGCATCACGTCGGTGTCGTTCGTCCACCCGGACGCGCCCTCGACGGGAGCCCGTCGGAACTCCACTTTGGCGTCGTAGATCTCGGTCTCCAAGGACTCCTGGAAGAAGATCTGCGACAAGCCGACCCCGTAGGACAGCACCGTGGTGATCACGAGGCTCGCAAGGAAGACACCGGCCACCACCGCGAGGCCTCGCTCCTTCCCACGCCACGCCGATTGCGTCGCCAAGCGAAGGGCGTTGGGCGCATCGCGCAGGGCGCTCACGCGCTCGCGCATGCGCGCCATCCGGCCTGCGTCGTCGCTCATTCCTCCTCACCTCCATCGAGGCCCCAGGCGCTCCTGATGTCGGACGCGACCGTTTGCCCGTCGCGAAGCAAGAGCATGCGGTCGGCCTTGGACGCCAGGTCAGGGTCGTGCGTTACCATCAGGATGGACATGCCACGCTTCGGGTCCGCGCACAGCGACTTGAACAACTCAAGCACCTCGGCCGCACTCGCAAGGTCGAGGTTGCCGGTGGGCTCGTCGGCCAGCAGAAGGCGCCGGTCACCAGCGATGGCTCGGGCGATGGCCACACGCTGCTGCTGCCCGCCCGACAGTTGCTCAGGCACGTGCCCCATGCGATCGGCCAGCCCGACCCGCTCAAGGGCCTCGACGGCGCGTTGCTCGGCCTCTTTCCCACCCATGCCCGCGACCTCAAGGGCGAAGGCGACGTTGTCCAAGGCCGTCAGGCCGTCGATCAGGTGGAAATCTTGGAAGATCCATCCCACCTTCTCCCGTCGAACATCGACGACGCTGGCCGGTCCCTTCAGGCCGTAGTCTCGGCCGTCCAAGGCGATGGCGCCCTCGTCACCGGCCAGCAGGCCACCAACGATGTTGAGCAAGGTGGATTTTCCGCTGCCCGAAGGCCCCATCAGGGCGACGAGTTCGCCCTGATCAAGGGTCATATCGACGCCCTTCAGAACGTCGAGGCGGCGGGAACCTGAGCCGAAAGACTTGCGAAGGCCATGAACCTCGAGAAGCACAGCCCTTGGCGAAGATGTTCGCTTTTCAACCCCTGTCCCGCATCGCTCACGCGCCCGTCCCGACGATAGCGAGAAAGGGCGACACCGCTGCCTCGGGACATGGACGGCGCGCGGGACATGGCTGAGGCGGTGCTCAGTGCCGTCGATGCGAGCGGACGGCAGTACGGCACGGGACTGCCGATGATTGCGAGCGAGAACGTCATCTCACCGCTCGTACGCCGCGCCGTCGACAGCGACCTCCACGGGCGCTATGCGGAAGGCCTGCCGGGCAAGCGATACTACCAGGGGTGCGAGGACTTCGACACCATCGAATCCATCGCCATTGAAGCGGCGAGGCGGGTGTTCAACGCCCGCTTTGCCAACGTGCAACCCACGTCGGGGACCGTCTCCAACATGGCGGCGCTCAAGGCGCTGACAAAGCCAGGCGACCGCATCACGGCGGTGTCGACCGCTGACGGGGGTCACATTTCGCACGCCCGCATGGGCGCCGTTGGATTGCGCGGCCTCGACCTGACCACCTACCCATGGGACGCTGATCGAATGGAGCCGGACATCGACGCAGCCTGCGCGCTCATTCGGGAGGTCCAGCCGTCCATGGCGCTGGTTGGCGCCTCGGTGTTCCTCTTCCCAATGCCGCTGCAAGAATTGGCCGACGCCGCGCACGAAGTGGGGGCCCACGTGATGTACGACGGCGCCCACGTCCTCGGGCTGATCGCCGGCGGGGCCTTCCAGGACCCGCTGCGTGAAGGTGCTGACGTCGTCACCGGCTCCTCGCACAAGACCTTCCCCGGCCCGCAAGGCGGCTTTTTGCTCAGCGACAGCGAGGACGAAACGCTCCATCGACGCTTGAACACAGCTGTGTTCCCCGGGACGAATTCCTCCTACCACCTGCATCACGTAGCTGGAAAAGCGGTGGCGCTGGCCGAGTTCGAGGCCTTTGGCGTCGATTACGCGCACGACACCGTCGCCAACGCGAAGGCCTTGGCGGCCGCCCTTGCCTCCGAAGGATTCGATGTCCTTGCTGAAGACCGTGGTTACACGGCCAGCCATCAAGTCCTCACGCGACACGGCCCCCACGATTCTGGGGCTGGCCGTGACGCAGCAGCTCGTCTGGAAGAGGCCGGCATCATCACGAACATGAACATGCTACCCGGCGACACCAAAGCCATGGCACCGTCGGGATTGCGCCTAGGGACCCAAGAACTCACCCGGCACGGGATGGGGCCGTCCGAAATGGAAGAGGTCGCAGCGCTCTACCGACGCTTGCTGCTCGACGGCGAGGACGCCACGCGCGTCCGCCTCGACGTGCGTGAACTGCGCAGCGGCTTCGCGAACGTGCAGTACTGCTTCGACGCCTGATCAGCGTCGACGCCAGAAGAGCCGCGGCAGCAGGCGGATGCCGTTGCGGTGCACCTGTGCGTCCAGCACCTCGGTGACGTAGCGGTCCAGCCATGCGTCCCTCATGCCTTCACCCCCGTCCGGCTGCTCAATCGGTGGGTGCCACCGTAGCGCAGCGCGGGGCAGCCAAGCAGTGCCTTCGTCAGGCGGCGCATCCGCTGTCCGAAAATCGCGTTGCGGTGCACTTGGCGGTCCATCACGTCGTCAATCCAGGTCTCGAGGTAGGTGTCCATTGGTTCTCCTCGTATGTAGTGTAGATTCCGCACTATATGAATTCGCGGTGAAACGGGCTACACCGACGGTGCATTTTACGCACCAGTGTCAGAAGAAGGACAGGATGAGGCGGCCCATCGCCTCGTAACTCTCCCCGAGACGGTGATCGTCCTCGACCACCTCGAGGTGCACATGGGGGTGTTCACTGACGACGCGCTCGCTGTGCGCAAGGGGCACGACGTCGTCGCCTGAGCCGTGGAGGATCGCCGCCGGATGCTGCACCGCTGGCCACGAGAGCGGACGGGACCGTTCCACAAAGGACCAGGGTAAGGACACTGGGGACTCCCACCCGGGAGGATGGAACGACTTTGTTCCCTTGGCCTCCCATTCCGCAAGTCCCGCCTCGCCGTGGTCCGCCATGATGAGGTCCGCGTAGCCGAAGGCGGGCGCGAGCAGCACCAAGTTCAGATCGAGGTCGGGGCGTTGGGCCGCGGCGTTGGCTGTTGCGAGGCCCCCGAACGAGGACCCAACGAGCACGTCGAAGGGACCGTGGTGGTCGATGGCTTCGAGCACCACGCGGGTTTGCGCCGCCTGGTCCCAGCCGTGCTGGCGCATGTCGAGCGGCAGGACCTCCCAGCCCTGCTCGCGCATCCAGTCGACCTTGCCGCTGTCGGTCGAGCCCCACAGGCCGTGGGCGAAGGTCACACGCATGCTTCTGAAGCCGGCCGACCCAATATGAGGGTGCGTGAACGCTTCACCCAAAGCGGCCGGAGATATAGCGCCGGGTGAGTTCTTCGCGTGGCTCACTGAAGATTTGTTCCGTGCAGCCGAATTCAACCATCCTTCCAAGGTACATGAAGCCGGTATAATCGCTGAGGCGTTGAGCCTGCGACATGGAATGGGTCACGATGACGACGGTGAAATGCTCCTTGAGTTCAAGGATCAGTTCCTCAATTTTGGCCGTGGCGATCGGGTCAAGCGCCGAACAGGGTTCGTCCATGAGGATGACCTCGGGCTCGACGGCGATGGTACGGGCGATGCACAACCGCTGCTGCTGACCACCCGACAGGCTCGTGCCGAGTTCGTGCAGGCGGTCGCTGACTTCGTCCCAGATCGCGGCACGTCGCAGCGCCGCCTCGACGATGCGGTCCAGTTCGCGGCGGCTGGGGTTGTAGTGCAGGCGAACACCGTACGCCACGTTGTCGTAGATGGACTTCGGGAAGGGATTCGGCTTCTGAAACACCATGCCCACCCGACGACGGATGGAGACGAGGTCCGCACCAGCACCGGAGATACGGGTGTTGACCAGGTCGATGTCGCCGTCCACCTTGCAGACCGAAATGAGGTCGTTCATCCTGTTGAGGCAACGAAGCAGCGTCGACTTGCCGCACCCCGACGGCCCGATGAGGGCGGTGACCGCGTTCCGTTCGATGGGCAGCGACACGTCGTACAAGGCCTGCGCGCTTCCGTAGCGGAGGTCAAGGTCCCGAACCCACATGTGTGCTTGCCCCTTGATGACAAGGTCGCGCGTCGAATCGGGCAGGTTCGCGGTCGGATCGAAGGGATCGTCGTCGGTTGTGGCCGCACCACTCGAGTCGTCGTGCTTCGGGGAAGAAGCGTCTTCGGTGGAGGAAGTGTCGGAGGTCGTGCCCTCCTTGTGACCGAGGTCCTCCGCCGAATCCGACCCCGTCGAGGCGAGGTGCTGGTCGATCAAACGGCGTATGAGCTGCGCCTCCTCGTCCTCCTCGTCGCCGTCCGCTGACGCCATCTGGGTCAGGATGGAACGGACTTCGCCCACGGGCAGCCTCGCTTCGGGGTCAGGATGGTCCGCCTCAAGCACGGCGAGCCGCGTGATTTCACCCTGCTCAACGTCGTCGTCGGCGAGCATGACCGCTTCTACCATCGCGAGCATCTCGGCCACGGACATCGTTGGTTCATCGCCTTCGGTCGTCATGGCTTGGAATACCTCCTGAAGTGGGCCCGCAAGAGAATCGCGGTGGAATTCACGATGACCAACGTAGCGAGCAGCACGATGGAGGCTGCTGCTGCAATCACCTGATAGCCGACCTGTGGCAGGCCCGTCCACACGTACACCTGCACGGGCAAGACGGTGTAGCGGCCTCGGTCGTTGGAGTCAGGCCCTGTGAACTGGGCGGGGTCGGCCGAGAGCCAGCCCCGGTCTGCAAAGAGCGGCATGTTGGCCACGTGGGATTCGACGCCGGGAATCCACGCAAACCACGCGTCAAGGGACGGCACCGCTTGGTAAGAGACGTAGAACATCGCATCCGGCTCTGAAAACACCGACGCAACCGCCCCGACGAGGATGAGCGGTGCGGCTTCGCCCATGATGCGGGACATCGCGAGGATCGTTCCCGTCATCATGCCGGGCAGCGCATGGGGAAGGACGTGGTCTTTGGTGACCTGCCACTTCGTGCACCCCAGACCGAAGGCTGCGTTACGAAGCGATGGAGGCACGGCGCGAAGGGCTTCCTGCGAAGAGATGACGATGGTGGGCATCGCCATGGTGGCCATCGTCATGCCGGCCGTCAAGACCGTGGCGCCGAGGCCGAGGCCGGCCCCGCGGGAGGTCAGGAACATCGCGAGGCCGAAGAGCCCGAAGACGATGGCAGGAACCCCGGCAAGGTTTGTGATCAGGGCCTGAATGGTCCGACGGAAGCGGTTGTTGGGCGCGTATTCCTCCAACCAAATGGCGGCGCCGATGGACAGGGGAATCGCGAACAACATCGTGTAACCGACCACGTACACGCTGCCCCAAAAGGCAGCACGCAAACCCGCCTTGTAGGGTTCTGACGATGGGAAATCAGCGAACACGAAGGGCAGGTTGAACGCGATGGGAACGGTGGCAAGCCCAACGATGAGCACGACCAACGCGGTCAGCATCCACCCGTCCCGTCCTTGCACCACAAGGCTGAGGCGGTCTTCCTGAATCCGTGTGGTGCGCGTCAACTGCAGGGCTCCGACGGCGAGGCGCCGGACCGCGGAGGCCACCATGAGCAAAGCGACCGCTGGGACAATCCAACCTTCGACCAATACCCACCGAACGGCAAGCACCCACGCCGCCACCTGCATGGTGAGCACCAGCACGTCCACGAGGCCTTCTGCAGGAGGGGTGTTGCGGTCGGGGCGAAGGGTGAGCAGGGTGCTTCCGGCCGTCATCACCGCGATGCCGCCGAGCAAGGCCATGGCACCGCCAATCACGAAGGCGAAGGGGCGAATCAAGGCAAGGTCTGTGCTGAACGTGACCAAAAAAATGCGGAGGCCCAGAGCGAACAGGGCGATGCGGACGATCAACGACAGCGCGCGCCCTGAACCCTCCTTGAGCAGGGACCCAACGGCCCACGGGCTCAACCCCTCGGAAGCGGATTCGTCCGTGCCCACGCGGAGCAACATGCCTCGAAGGAAGAGCAGAACCTTGCCAGGCCGCCGCATGACCGCCCACATGGCCCCGAGAAAGAGCACCATCAACAGGGGCACGACGGGCGGGCGCTCGTCGTAGGCATCGATCCCCGCTTCGAGGCGATCCGGAGCACCACAATGGTCGAACCAGACGTGCTGTTCGAGCTGCCGAACGGCGATGCAGAATTCTTCGGCGTCCAAGCCGTCGGCATACAAGGCGGAGCCGTCCGCCTCAATCAGCGCGGTGGCGGTCCGGCAATCTGCCACGGCAAAGGCCGGGTCGTTGCGCTTGTAGGCCTCCGCGCACGTCTTGTCGAGCAACGGCGAGACGAGGTCGTTGAGCAAGGGGACCTCGCTCAGCGACGCCACCGAACCGCCTGCTTCGGCGAACAAGGATGCGGCGCTGAGGGGTTCGCCTTGACCGTCCACGAGGTTTGCGATGCCGTCGCCGTCGATGTCGCGGTCCGCCACATCGTCATGGATGCCGTCCTCGTTGGCGTCGTTCGCGGCGACCCAGGCGTCCCACGTCAGCACAGAGCCGTCCTCGGTTGCGTATCGGCCCTCGGTCGGGCAGGCTTCGGCGTCACCGAGCACCGGGTTGTCGTCGCCGTCACCGTCGATGTCCTCGTCGCAGGCGTCGATCAGACCATCGCCATCAAGGTCCGTCAGGCCAGCATCGAGGAAGGACATCCGCGACCGAAGGAGGGAGCCCCCGGACCCAAGGGACAGTTCTCCAATCTCAAGGTACGAGGATTCTCTCGCATCCGTTGCGGGCCCTTCGGTCTGGGTGATGGTGACCGTCCAATTGAACCGGTGTTCGATGAACAGCCAGTTGACCGACGACGTGGGCGAGGGGCGCAGTTCAAGGTGGTCAAGGCTGAACCCGTCCGACGTCAGTTCGACGAAGGTCGATCGCTCGCCTCCAGAGGTCAACGACACGGTCATCGAGGCCTCGTTTGGCTCGGCAGAGGTTTGGTGGGGGTGAAAGCCATCATCGTGCTTGACGTCAACGGCGGAATAGGAGCCCGTCAGGCCTTGGTTCAGGATGTACCCGGTCGCTTCTGCCTTGGTGCAAAATTCTGGCTCAAAGGGGTCGATGGCCGAAGTGGGGTGCACCAGCGCGTCGTCGAGGTCCGCCAGCGGGAGCGCTTCCCATGTCAGGCTGCTCTGGTTGTACACGGACGCTCCGAGGACCTCTCCGACGTCGCCGTCCACGATGGTGCGGTTGAACCACAGATCCCCGTTGCCCTTGAACAAGGGTGCTTCGGGCGTGTAATGCAGCCACACCTTCCCGTCGCTGAAGGCGTTCGGTTGGTCGATGTTCTTCGCCACAACGGCCTGAAGGAAGGGGTCGTCGTCCGCAGGCTCCCAGCGCAGGCCGTGCCACACGTAGCCGATCGCGTCGTCCGTGTCCCACCAGTAATCCCCCATCCCAGGGGTTGGCGCCGTATCGCGCATGAAGACGACCAAACGGCTTCCTGAAGCGGGATCGTGCTCCACGAAAGACCGGCCCCCAAACAACCCTCCAAGGCGGAAGGACTCCAGCGGCTTGTAGGTCGTCTGGGCGCTCCCGGCGGCGCACAACGCGCGTACCACGTCCTCCTCGAGGTCCCATGACGCTTGACCGGAGGGCGAGGTCCACACGGCCCCGGAACGATCGATGGCCTCGAACTGGGTTTCCTCCCACGACGCGACAAGGGTTACGTTCTCGCGTTCAAGGCGGAGGTCATTGGCGTCCCACGAGGGATTCCACGTCTCGACCTTCCACGCGAACTGCGTGCTGGCGACCGTTTTGGTGGGAAGACGGATGCCTTCGACCTCGATTTCCTGTTCGGGCACATAGGCTTCCGAGACGATCCGGTTCAGCAAGGTGACGAGGATCAAGCCTGCGACAAGCGCGATGGCCACGAACATCACGCGTCCTGCCCCGGCAGCAAGTGCCCGTCGCCTGAGGCTGCGGCGGGGGAGCAGGGCGGTCCCGAACAGGCCCTTGTCGGCGAGGTCGAAGCCGTCCTCGGCGAGGTCAGGCTTGCTGGTCACTCGTACGCCTCCCTGAACCTGGTCATGATCCGGTGGCCCACCATGTTGAGCCCAAGCGTGATGAAAAAGAGGTACAAGCCCACGGCGAAGAGCGAGTAATACGGCGTCGTGCCAATAGGCAGTTCACCACCAATGCGCTGGGCGATGTACGCGGTCATGGTCTGAGCCGAGCGGAACATGTTGTCCGAGTAGGTCGCGAGGGTCCCGACCGACAGCGTGACCGCCATGGTCTCACCAACGGCGCGGGACAGGGCGAGGATGATCGAGGCCAAAATGCCGGACAGCGCGGAAGGCACCGTCACCCGCGCGGTGGTCTCCACAGGTGTAGCCCCGAGGGCATAGGAGGCGTGACGCAAGCGGTCCGGAACCGCCCGGAGGGCGTCCTCCGAGAGGGAAGCGATGAGGGGAGTGATCATGATGCCGACCACGATGGCGCCGTTGAGCGGGTTGAACATCTGGGGCTCCTCAGCGATCCAGCCCCACTCAAGGAACCGTTCACCGACGTCCACGACGATGGGCGCAATGACGACGAAGGCGAAGAATCCGTACACCACGGAAGGAATGCCGGCAAGGAGTTCCAGCACCGGTTTGATGAGGTTCGCCATCCGAGGTGACGCATACTCGGACAGGTAGATGGCGGTCCCAAGACCGATGGGAATGGCGATGACGAGGGCCCCAAGCGCCACCTGCAGGGTGGTTTGGAGCAGCGAATTTACGCCCATGTGCAGGTCGGCACCCACGGTCACGACGCTCACGGTTCGGACGTCGGTCTTCCACCAGGTCTGGGTGAGGAATTCGCCGAGGGATCCGTTCACCCGAGCGACGAGGTCAAAGTAGCAGAGCAGGACGGTCATGATGCCCGCCACCCAGAGCAGGGCGCGAACGTCTCCGTCCACGATGGCCACCCGGCGACCACCCACCTGATTCCGTGATTCGCTCATCACCCCAGACGCCGCAAGCAAGGACAGGCCGATGGCGATGCCGTGGCCGGTCTGAACAGCGTGGAAGGGCCGAACAGCGAGGACCAGCGGAACCGCAGCAAGCACCAACAGCACGATTGGCGACCGGCGCTCAAGGGCGAAGATGCCCCCGGCAAGCAACAAAAACACAAGCATCAACAGGAGCAGGACGTTGGTTGGGAGGGGCACCAGCAAGGCCATGGTCGCAATGGCGGTCAGGAGCGCTGCACCGGCGCGAACCGCTCCGATGGCGGTCTCAAGCTGGTCCAAGCCGATGCGATGAAGCCAGGTTGGTGAGACCACAGCAGCGACGATGACGAGGAGGGTCAGGAGACCAAGCAGCAGGCCAAAACCATCGACCTGAGGTCGAGTTTCTTCCGGGTCATAGGCGTTGGGAAGCCCATCGTTGTCAAGGTCGTCGTCGAGGTGGTTGACAATGCCGTCCCCGTCGAGGTCGTTGTCGAGCAAGGCCCCTGTCCCGTCCACGGCATCGTTGCGTACCCCGTCCTCGTCGACGTCGGTCTGTGCGGTGTGGCTCCAGACCCAGACCGTGACCCACCATGAGCGGGCCAACGCAGGGTCCTGTTGGTGCAGGATGAGGGCGGGTTCGTTGGCGCGCAAGACGCTCAGCGGAAGGGACGGTGCGGAGGGGTCCCAATGCTCAGGGTGGGCCTCGTAGTACTCCTCAAGGTACGGCCGACCTGGATCGAGGGCCGGACCGGCCACACCGTTGAACGTGGAGGCCTCAAGGCCCACGTCCTCGTCGTAGTTGCCTTCCTCTCCATCCCATCCGTGCAGTTGAACGAAGGGTTCGGCCAAGGCGACCATCGTTTCGTTATCCCAGCCAACGATGCAAAAGCGGTCCAACCATAAGGGGTCAGAGAGGCTCCCCTCGTCGTAGATGGCCGCCTGCTTGACGTTGACCTTGACCTCCTCGCTCCAATCCTGAGGGGGCGTGAAGTCGTCCGCTCCGCACCCGAAGCCTTTGTAGAACTTCGAACCGGATTCCGCCAGCACGTAAATGATGCCCGATGTGATCATTACCACCGTGATGGCCAGGGCGAACAACACCGCGCTTGGAGCGCCTTCTTCGATGCGCGTGCGCACCTGATGGGCCCGTGAGGACGAACCACGCCCCTTGCGTTCGGTCGAGGGGTCGTCCGAAGGCGCGGGTTTCGCCACGCCGGCGTTGCCCCGCATGAACGAACCCCGGGTTCGGGTCGGTTGTCCGTGCCCCCAATACTCTCAATACACTATAGAGAGTAGATGCGGGCTACGGATGAGAAGGGAGAGGGGGTGACGGCCCGGGCGCACCCGGGCCGTCACCGGCCGCCACCGTCATGCGGTGGTGTTGTGGTGGTCTACCGTACGGTATAACCGCGGCCTCAGTAGACGCCTTCCGCCACGATGCGCTTGTGCATCTCCTGCCAAGTCGCGTCGTCGAGGGGCACGTAGCCAACCTCGCTGATGATCGCCGAACCGTCGCCCGAGAACGCCCACAGGAGGAAGCCGCTGACCGCGTCCCACTCCGCGTTGTTGACGTTCATGAAGATGGGGCGCGCCAAGGGTGTGTAGGTGCCACCAGCGACCGTACCCGCCGAGGGGACCACGGCGGTCGCCGTGGTGTCGCCCATGCCGAGCGCGTGGTCGTCCGCCACCGCGACGGCGGTGAGCGTCGCCTGGTTCTCTTGGTAGTAGGCGAAGCCGAAGTAGCCAATGGCGGCCTCGTCGCCGATGAGCGCGTTCACGAGGACGTTGTCGTCCGCCGATTGTTCACCGGACCGGAAGCCCGCGGCGGCCTCGTGGAGGACGGCCTCGAAGAAGTACTCGTAGGTTCCTGAATCCGCGTCGGGGTAGGCCAAGTTGATGGCCGCCGAGGGGCAGTCCGCCGAGAGTTCCGACCAGAGCTTGGTGGTCTCGTCGCCGTCCGAGTTCGGGGTGACCGAGGACAGGTCGAGCCCCGCAGCGGTCATCTCGGCGTCGGTCTCCGCAGAGAAGATCCAGCGCAACTGCGCCGCCGTGAGTCCGCCGATGCCGTTGATGCACTGGTCGGCAGCGCCGCCCTGCTTCACCACCACGGACAACCCGTCGAAGGCCACCACCAGTTGGGTGACCGTGATCGAGGTGTCGCCTACGAGGCAGGAGTACTGACCGTTGGCGCCCATCGTGGCTTCGGTGTCCTTCCAGCCGCGCGACATGTCGCCAATCATGACCGGAGTGCCCTTCGCGGAGTTCGCGCAGACGCGGCCAGCGCCAGCACCGGAACCACCACCTTCGACCGTGATCGTCACGCCTTCGCAGAGTTCCTGGAAGTCCTCCGCCCACGCGTTGGCGACCGGGAACACCGTCGACGAACCCGCGAGGGTGATGGAGACGTCGCTGCAGAAGTCCTGCATCAGCGCGTCGTTCCCGCCGGCGGTCATGCCGAGGAGGTGCGCGTAGCGGCCCCAGTACATCTGGGCCTCCTGCAGGCTGTTCAGCGAGACGTAGCCGACTTCACCAACCTGCGCCTGACCGGCGTCGGTGAAGAGGCCGTAGTTCAGGAAGGGAAGGGTGCTCGCGAGGGAATCCGCATCCACGAGGAGGTTCATGAAAATCGGGCGAGACAGCGGGTTGTAGCTGCCGTCGCGCACGGTGTCCGCATCAGGAGCCACCATCTGACCAGCGTCGTTCTGGATGGCCAGCGCCGTCAGGGTCGCTTGGTTCTCTTGGAAGTACGCGAAGCCGAAGTAGCCGATGGCCGTCTCGTCGCCGGTCAGGGCGCTGACGATCACGTTGTCGTCGGCCGACTGTTCGCCGGCACGGAAGCCCTGCTCCGCCTCGTGGAGGGCGGCCTCGAAGAAGTACTCGTAGGTACCCGAATCCGCGTCGGGGTAGGCCAAGTTGATGGCCGCCGCCGGGCAGTCGGAGGAGAGTTCGCTCCACAGGTGGGTGGTGTCGTCGCCGTCCGAGTTGGGGACCGCCGCGGACACGTCAACGCCTGCTGCTTCGAGCTGGGCTGCCGTTTCTGCGGAGAAGATCCAGCGGAGCTGGTCGACCGTCAAGCCGCCCATGCCCTCGACGCAGGTTTGCGCTGCGCCGCCCTTCTTCACGACCACGGAAAGGCCGTCCACCGCGACCACGAACTGGGCCGCGTCGATGGTGGTGTCGCCGGAGATGCAGTCCATCACGAAACCGTTGGCTTGGCGGGAGGCTTCGGAGGACTTCCAATCGCGGGACATGTCGCCAATGTCGACGGCCGCACCCTTGGCGGAGTTGGCGCAGACGCGGCCGGCACCGGCGCCGGAACCGCCGCCTTCGACGGTGATGGTCACGCCGTCGCAGGCTTCGCTGTAGGACTCCGCCCAGGCCGTGGCCAGGGGGTACACGGTGGACGAGCCAGCGATGCTGATCGGGCCGTCCGGGCCGCACACGATAGCAGGGGGCGTGGTTTGGTTCGTGGCCGGATCCGTTCCGTTGTCCATGGTGGTCTTGTTGTCCGTCCCGTTGTCCACGGGGTCGGTGCCACCCGTCGTGTCAACGGGGGCGGGTTCGGTCGTGTCGTCGCCACCGAGGCAGCCGGCCAGGGCGGCCAGCATCATCAGCGCGAAAAGGGTCATTGCGTGTGTTTTCTTTCGGGAGAGCATGGTATCGCCTCTGATAAGAGCATCAACGCCCCCCACATTCAGGCTTCCACAGCATTCTACGTGAAGCACTATATTTCTATATAGCAATATAGTGAAGATAGAGGGAGAAGGGATTCCTATGGCGACCCCGACACATGCTGAGGCCGCGACGATGAGCGAGTCAAACGTGGAGTACAGGAAACTCCAGATCACCGGTGGCTCCACCTTCATCGTCTCCTTGCCCAAACATTGGATCCGCGACAACGGCCTCAAGCAAAGCGACGTGGTTGGGGTCGAAGTCCTCCCGTCCGGTGAACTCCAAATCACGCCGAACGAAACGCGCTCGTTCAAGCGTCGGGCGACGTTGGACCTTGATCGTCTTCCCCAAGGAGCCTTGTTTGATTTTCTCATCGGCATGTACGTGTCCGGATGCGACGCCATCACCGTACAGTCCAACGACGGGCTCAGCAGCGCTCAACGGCGGACCATCCGCACCTTCCTTCGGGACACCCGCGGCATGGAAATCGCCGACGACAGCCAGCGAAGCGTCAGCATCATCTCCCTGCTCAACCCAAACGAACTCCCCCTTCAGGTCTCGCTGAACAGGATGTACCTGCTCGTGACGTCTGTGGTCGACGATGCGATTGATGTGCTGGACGGCGAGGACGAAGACCTGCTCAGCGACCTCGAGGACCGAGAGCGCCAGGTCGATGCGCGACGGATGCTCGTCTACCGGCAGGTGGCCATGGCCTTGCAATCCCCGAGCATTGAACGCACGCTTGGGGTCGACCGGTTCCAAGCCATGGAACACGCGTCGATGGCACGGGCGCTGGAGCGGATGGGGGACCACGCTCGCTCCTTTGCGAACATCATCATCAATCATCGCGGACGGTTGAAGCCGGACGTCATCGAGCAACCGAGGCAGCAGCTCGACGTGTGGTCTGCCTCCCTGCGCAGCATCATTCGAAACACCTACACAAAAGACGTCAACGCGATCATCGAAGCAAAGCGAAACCTGCACGCTGCGATTAAGGCCCTCGAGTCGTTTGAAGAGGACATTGTCGAGGGCAACACTGGATCGAAGGGCCGCAGCGTGCTTCATTTCCGATTTAGTGAGAAAATTCGAAGGCTGTGCGCCTACAGCATCGACTTTTCCGAGACGCTGATCAACATGCTGATGGCAGGTCGAATCACGTCCTTGGACCCTGACCAGGCCTAACCACGTGGAGGAACAAATCGTGAGTCCGCCGCCTGTTCGAACCAACCTCGACGAACGCATGAACGTCCTGAGGGGCATGATGGAGCGATTTTTCGAGATGGTGCACGACGCCTATTCCATCGCCTTTCAGACCGACCGGATCCACGAAGCGGTGGAGGAAAGTGCAACCGTGGGGGCCGATGGGGCGACCCACGCGGAGCGGCTGGCGCAGGAATTGCTGTTGGTGCTCACCCTCAACCAGCCGTTGCTCCAGGACCTGCGAATCATCGCCGCCTCGCTGCGTTCCGTCGATGTGCTGGAGCGGCTGGCGCGGCACGCCCGCGACATCGCAGAGTTGCATCGCGACTGGCAAAAGCGAGCGAAGGAAGGAGCGGCCATTCCTGAGGACGTGAACACCGGATTGCACAAGATGCACAGCATCGTGCTCGACCTGCTCATGATGGCCAAAGCATGCCACGTCGATGGTGACGACGTCCCCGTTGAGAAGATCTTGACCTTGCACCGTGAACTCAACGAGACCTTCAGCGTCACTATCGAGCACCTGCTCGAAGAGACGAAGTCGCAGGTTGCCGGACGGGAAGGCAGATTGCTGCTTGCGACGACCGCCCGTCGCCTCGAGCGCTCTGGTTACAACCTCATGCGTTTGTTCGACCTATGGCATCATGCCAAAACCAACACGTGGATTCGATTTGAGTCAAGAGGTAAATAGTGATTCTCGTTTTCTCTATATAGAATACATATTCTATGGCGAAGAATAGAGTGTCTTGAGTCGTTTTGGCACCGCCATGGACCCTGCCACCACCCTGCTGCTGATCGTCGCGCTCGCGGTCTGCGCCTACATGGCGTGGAACATCGGTGCAAACGACGTTGCGAACGCCATGGGCACGAGCGTTGGCTCGCGTGCCCTCACCCTGAAGCAGGCGGTCATCATCGCCGCCTTCTTCGAATTCGCTGGTGCCTTCTTCGCCGGTGATGCCGTGACCGAAACGGTCCGCAAAGGCATCTTGACGGTGGATTTCGACCTTGCAGAAACCGACATTGAACTGTTCACCCGCCTCTCGCAGGACCTTGCGCTTGGCTTCGTCGCCGCCATGATGGCCGCAGCGGTGTGGCTCACCGTCGCCACGCGCATGGGCTTGCCCGTTTCGACGACGCATTCGATCATCGGCGGCATCATCGGCGTTGGTCTTATCCTCGAGGTACAGTACAGCCAGGAACTCATCGATTGGGTCGTTGTCCGGAAAGTCGTGATGTCGTGGGTGGCCTCACCCCTGATTGGTGGCATCTTGGCCTTCCTGTCCTTCTCCGTCGTGCGAGCAACCATCCTCGACGCTGACAATCCAACGGAGCGGGCCAAAACCTTGGCACCGTTGCTCGCGCTGCCGACCTTCTTTGTGCTCGGCCTCGCCCTCCTGTTCAAGGCCCTGAAGGGCTTTTTCGGACGGCTCGAAAGCAGTGGGGTCATCGCCAACAAGTACGACTGGCTCCCTGTCAAGGAGAACGGGAGCTTCAACCCCCTCGCCGAGAATGCTTGGTTCCCCATCAACGCACTGATGTTCGCGCTTGCGCTCGGAATCCTCGCATCCATTTCGCTGTACTTCGTCTTGCGCAAGGTGGACCTCGACGCCGAAGCGCGCGGCTTCAAGGGCGTTGAGCGAATCTTCGTCTGGCTGCAGATCATCACGGCCGCCTACGTCGCGTTTGCCCATGGAGCGAACGACCGTTCCAACGCGATTGGCCCCATGGCGGCCGTGTATCAGGTGCTGTCCAGCGAAGCAGGCATGCTGGCTGAAAAGGCCGACATCCCCCTCTGGCTCATCCTCATCGGAAGCGCTGGCATCGCCGTCGGTGTGGTCACATGGGGATGGCGCGTGATGGAAACCATCGGAAGCAAGATCACCGACATCACACCAACGCGAGGTTTCGCGGCGGAGTTTGGTGCAGCTACGACCATCCTCGTGTTCTCCATGCCCTTCCTCGCAGTCCCGGTGTCCACCACGCACACGCTCGTTGGGGCCGTCGTGGGCGTCGGCTTGGCTGGGGGTGCAAAGAACGTCGACTTCCGCGTGTTCAGCAAAATTGCCGCGTCGTGGGTTGCTTCGCTGCCGGCTGCTGCCTTTGGCGCCGTCGTGCTGTACGTCCTGTCTGGCGGCGACTTCCTGACGATGGTCGTCCTCGTGACGCTCGCCTTCGTCGGTGTGGCCACGGTCATGTGGCGCACCAAGGACAACGAGATCCACATCGAAGAGGCCCTTGCTGACATCGGCGGCGACGGAACCGCCGTCATGCCGTTGGAGATCTTCCGTCAACATGCTGCCGTGGTGACGACCACCGTTGAACGCATGCTTGAGGCGGTCGAATTGGCCATCGAAGGCAGCGACGGTCTCAAGGACGCCGTCAAGGCAACAAGCGAATCGGAGCATGCCGCCGACCAGTTGAAGACGAGCCTGCGAGAAGCCCTGTCCACCCCCAGCGTTCGGTTGATCGCGAGCACGGAAGAGAAACTCCACATGATCACCAGGCAAGACCGCATCGCGGACTACGCCGAAAACGTCGCCGAACAGCTTTCCTTCCGACCCTTGTACGACGACACGCAGGCAAAAGACAACCTCCGAGCCATGGCCGACGCGGTCAAGGCATGCGTTGTTGCGTACGAAGATACGGTGCGCGCGTTGCGTGACTACGGCCTGTCCGGAGAGACCCGAAAGGGCGCGAACGAGGTGCGTGAACTCATTCGAAAAGTGAACGTGCTTGAACACGAGGCGGACCTCGTCGAGGCTCAGGCTGCAGGTCACGTCTTCAGCAGCGGGGACGGCGACGCCCTCGCGGCCATGCACATGTACCGCGTCCTGCAGCGCTTGGACGACGTGGCCAACGCCTGCGAGCGGGCGGCCAACGCCTTCCTCCCGCTGCTCTCGCGCTGAGCCGACCGATTGAAGAGGGCGGGCCCGGACCGGGCCTTGCCCGAGTCCGTCCCCGACCGCCGGTTCGCCGGCCACCGTGGCGGCGGCACTCAGGGAGGCGAACGCCATGGGCATGGATCCAGCACTCAAGGCCACCTTGCAGAAGCAGCGCTACCACATCGTCGGCGAGCACGGCGGCGTCAAGACCTGCCACTGGACGAAGGAATCACTGCTGCGCGACCGCGCCTGCTACAAGGGCACCTTCTACGGCGTCAAGAGCCACACCTGCATGCAGATGTCGCCGGTCGTTGACCAGTGCAACCTCGCCTGCACCTACTGCTGGCGGGAACCGCACATGGACACGCTCGAACTGACCGACCAGGACCCGCTCGACCTGCTCTACGAATCCGTGCGCGCACAGCGCCGCTTGCTCACCGGCTACGGTGGCAACGACAAGGTCGACCCGGCCAAGTGGGCCGAAGCCCAAGACCCGAAGCACGTCGCCATTTCCCTCAACGGCGAGCCAACCTTGTACACGCGCTTGGCCGAATACATGGACCTCTGCCACCAGCACGGGATGACCACGATGCTCGTCACCAACGGCACCCTGCCCAAGGTGCTGGAGAACCTCGACACCCTTCCGACGCAACTCTACGTCTCGGTGGACGCGCCGAACAAGCAGATCTTCGACGAGGTCTGCCGGCCCAAGTGGAACAGCGGGGCCTGGGACCAGTTTGAGAAAACCATCGACCTGCTGCCGTCCCTCGACACCCGCATCGTCTGCCGTCACACGCTGATGAAGGGCGTCAACATGGGGGAGGACCACATCCGCGAATTTGCTGCGCTCGACAACCGCGCCGACCCGGACTTCATCGAAGCCAAGGGCTACGTCTACGTCGGCCACAGCCGCGAGCACCTCAGCATCGACAACATGCCGAGCCACGACGACATCCTCGCCTTCTCCGAGGGGCTGGCCCCGCAGGTGGACCGGCGGGTGCTGTCGGACAGCCGACCGAGCCGCGTGGCGCTCATTGGCCGGGAGA
>JAURMD010000042.1 GCA_030830875.1 Thermoplasmatota archaeon
CGCTCGGCCTCGGCGACCTCCGGCTTGCCGCTGAGGTTGTTCAGCTCGGCCGGATCCTTCTCCAGGTCGTAGAATTCGTAGACCGGACGCGGGGTGGTGAAATAGGTCGAGGTCAGCCCGGCGGCCATCTTGCCCTCGGCGGGCGAGGAGGCGCCTTGTTGCTCGTCGGGCATAGAATCCCCCTCATCCTGAACTGCCTCGCGCCCGTTTGAAAGGGTGTTGCCACGAAGGACGCCATCAACCCCGCTCAATGGGATGGCTTGAAGAGCGGCGACCCGAGGCCAACGTGACGGAGTGGAGGGTGAACCATGGGAGACCCACGGCTTCAGGACAAGCGTTGGAGCATCGACCTCGAGAAGCGGATTCAAGAGGAACATTATGCTGATCCAGTGGCGTACGCGTCCCGTTACGGATTCAATCCCGAGAGCGACCGCGAACCCTTCGTCATCGATACCCCACCTCCCTACCCCTCGGGCACGTGGCACATCGGAGCCGTAGCACAATACTCCATGATCGATGTCATCGCTCGCAGCCAACGCCTCCTTGGTAAGGAGGTATTCTTCCCTTGGGGTGTTGACCGCAACGGGATCAACATCGAATTCACGGTGGAGAAAAACACCAAACGGAAAATGCGGACCTACGAACGTGGCGAATTCCTCGACCTGTGCAGAACCACAATTGAAGCGTTCACACAGGAGATGCGCACAACGGCGAAGCGCGTTGGGCTTTCGTGCGATTTTGACAAAGAGTACCTCACGGATGCACCCAATTACCGCAGCGTCACACAGTCCATCTTCATCGATTTGTTCGAACGTGGCGCAATCGTCGAGGACCTCCGACCCAACATCTACGACCCGGTCGAAGGAACGACCATCGCGGACGCGGAGGTTGAACGGACCACGCGCTCAACCAAACTTGTGGACGTCCGTTGGACCACCGAAGACGGCCGCGACGTCGTGATTTCGACAACGCGCCCAGAAATGATCTGCGCGTGCGGCGTGGTCGTCGTCCACCCCGATGACGAGCGGTACCGCGACATTGTGGGTGCTCAACTTCACCTACCGCTTGCGGTTGAAGGTCGAAAGAGCACTGTTGAGATCATGACCCATCCCTCCGTAAAAATGGAATTCGGGTCGGGGGTGCTCATGGTCTGCTCCTTCGGCGACCAAAACGACGTTGCAGTGTTTCGGGAACTAGGCCTTGAACCCTTCCAGGCCATTGACCTTGAGGGTCGCATGACGTCGCTGGCAGGACCGCTTTCGGGCCTGACGGTGCTCGATGCACGCGCACGTGCTATCGAAGCCTTGGACGATGCTGGTCGCTTGGCGGGTGTGGTCGTGAAAGATCAAGAGGTTCCCGTGTCTGAACGAGGAAAAAATCCAGTCGAGATCATCCTGCTCAAGGAGTGGTACGTACGCCAAACTCACGTTCAAGGCACATTGAGGGACCTCGTAAACGACGTTGAGTTTCACCCGCCTCGAAACCGCCAGTTTTTGCTCGACTGGATGGACAACATCAGCATTGATTGGCCAATCTCACGCCGCCGATGGTACCACACGGAAATTCCGATCTGGTACGTCGATAAGGGCACCAAGGTTGTGGTCCCACCGAAGGGGACCTACGTCCAACCCTGGCGCGAATCCCCACCGAAGGGAAGCCGTGTGCTCGACAGGACCACACGTGAGGACGTTGGGCTTTGGCAGGACCTCGCCGAAGCTTTCGACGACCTTGAAGGAGAGGAGAAGGTCTTCGACACATGGATGGATTCATCCAATTCAAACCTCTTCGTCAGTGGGTACCTCGAAAACGATGAACGATTCCAGCGGTGCTTCCCGACCGCGCTTCGGCCACAGGGCAAGGAAATTGTCCGCACCTGGCTCTACTACACCATGCTCAAGAGTGCCCTGTTGCTCGATGCTCCGGCCTTCAAACACGTCTGGATTGACGGCTTGGGGATGGACCCATGGGGGCGGAAGATGTCCAAATCGCTTGGGAACGGCATCGATGCAGACAGCGTGCTCGAATGTGGGGCTGGGGGCCGCACAGGTTCGTGGAACATCAAAGGTCCAGACGGAAGCGTTGCATTGAAGGCCAACAAAATCGGCAGCGAATGCTTCCGGCTGTGGAAAGCATGCGAGGCTCAAGTGGGCGATGATTTTCATATCAACCCAGAGGACATTGAACAGAAGTACTTCGGCGTCCTGACGAAGGTGTTCAACGTGGCCCGATTTGCCTCTCAATTTGAGGTGCCAAGCAACCTCGACCTCCTGCCCTCAGGCCTTTGTGCGGAAGACATGTGGATCCTTGCCGAGCATGACAGCGTCATGGGCGTCGCGCACACCGCATGGGCGGACCTTGACATCTATTCAGCCACACAAGCCCTGAAGAATTTCCTTACTGGCATCCTTCCAAGCCATTGGCTGGAGATGGTCAAAACCCGCCTCTACGACGGCGACGAGACCGCGGCCTGGGTCCTCCACCGGATTGTTCGTGATGCGCTGACCGCCTTCAGTCCAGTGTGTCCGTTCTTTTGCCATCACATCACAACAACCGTCTACGGCGTTTCGGCCGTCGATGCCCGTGCGTACCCGCAGGCCGTCAATGCTGCAGGATCCGACGGCCCGGAGGTGTGGCGTTCCTTCACGCAAGCGCTGACGGCCTTCAACAGTCACGTCTGGTCAACCAAGCGGGAACAAGGGCTTGCGCTGAATCAACCCGTGCAAGGTGTGACCGTTCCCGAAGGCCTCGAACGTTTCTCAACCATCCTCTCCTCGATGCATAGGCTCGAATGAGGCCGACTCTCCCTCGTACCGCATCAGCGTCGTCTGGCGGGTGCGCGGGTCTTCGAGATCACCCAAACGGAATCCGATCAACCGAACTGGACGTTCGTGCTCTACCGAAAGAGCAAACAGACGTCCAGCAATTCCAATGAAGACGTCAACGTCGTCCATCCCCACAGGAATGGAACGTCGATGCGTGTGCGTGTCAAAGCCTGTGTAACGAATTTTCACCTCAGCCAACCGCCCAACCACGCCCATCTGACGTGCTGACTCCATCACGCGGTGAACCAATTCGAACAATCGTTCCATGACCACCTCATGGTCCTGCACGTCCACCTCAAACGTACGTTCTTTTCCAATCGAGCGACGGGATTGCAACGGACTGACCTCATCGCTTGAGGTACCTTCAACCACCGATGACAGCCACTTTGCAAAGCGGTCTCCTGCCATGCGCCCTAAGGCCAAGGTTCCCAACGCATAGGCCTCGTCGATGGTCTCCACTCCCCATTCGCTCAACGCCGTCGCCGTCGCAGGACCGACGCCGGGCAAGTCGCGCATTGGTCGTCCGTGAAGGAAACCTGCTGCATCCCCCGGCATCAAGCGAAACACGCCACCTGGCTTGCGTTCCTCGCTCGACATTTTGGCCAGAATTCGGGTCGGCGCCAATCCAAACGAAGCGGAGAGACCCGTTGATGCTCGGACCTCGCTCTGAAGGTGTTCGCAAAGGGCCAACCCTGCATCCCAGTCCCCGTGTACCGCCTCCGTGATGTCGAGGTACGCCTCATCGATGCTGGCTTGTTCAAATGCCCCGCCGACCCCCCTGAGAACGTCCATCACCTTGCGCGAGGCGCGACCATACAACCGGTGCGAACCACGAACGTATGTCCCATGGCCGTGCGGAGGGCCTGGGCATCGACGCCACGCCTCGCTGATCGGCATGGCCGAACGGATTCCAAACGTCCTTGCTGCGTAGTTGCACGTGCTGACAATACCGCGCCCGCGACCCTGTTGTGGGTCCGAGCCAATGATCAGTGGCCTCGCCGGGTCCAGGCCTCGATGCAGCACTTCGACCGCCGCAAAAAAAGCATCAAGGTCACAGTGGACCAGCAACCTTGACTCGCCCACGTGCTTCCTTTTCCGTCGATGGTGCTTGAGACCTACGGATTCACTTCGCAAGAGGGGTCTACAGAAGGTAGGTCGAATGCCTCCTCGGACGCCCAAGGTCGGGTGAAGTCATGTCCCTGCTGCCCGTGCACATTCGCCCAGCAGGGCAGGTGCGTCCCCGCCGTCCAGGCATTCATCTCATCCTTGCCGAAGGACGGCACGGGGGGTCTGGACGACCGTTGGTCGAAGCATGGGTCAGCATGGCCCTCGCCTCTGGACGTGCTGTTCATTGGGTGGACGGGGCATGCCGACTTGACCCGGGGAGGATGATACCCTACCTGCGCCGCCTCGGACGAGGGCCTCGGGACCTGCAACACCTGCATGTGGCCCGCGGGTTCACAGCACATCAGTATGCGACCTTGGTCAGCCGCCTTGCACGTGAGGTCGAACGCACCGAAGCGGCCTTGGTCGTCCTCGATGCACCAACGGCCATGCTGGACGATCCAGAGGTTGGTGGACGAGAGGCGCGGGACCTTGTCCGTCACCTCTGCTCCGATCTTCAAGACATCGTGGTGCGCAGCAGAGCCGTTGTCCTCATCCTCGGAGCGCGGCATGGCACAGCCCGCCAGCAGTGGCGCACTGCTCGGCTGGCGAGCGTCGCTACGGACGTCCTCGAACTGCAGGGCCATGGCCACGACGGCGTGCTCCACGTCTGCCGGAACAGTACAAACTGGACGCCCGTCCGGATCCATGACGGGTCACGTGTACCGCTGCAGCGGCAGCCGGTGCTGTCCAGCTGGACGATGGAGCGCATCGAAGCCCCATCCAAAGGGCCCGAGCAGTGACCAGGCCGCACGGTCCAAGCGCCGGAGATGAACCTCGAGGTCCGGCATGACGAAGGGGTCGACACCAGCCAATTCAGCATCGAGGAGAACGCCTTCGTCGTCCGCCTCAACCTCAACGAAACGGAGCCGAGAGCCAAGCGCGACCGACCACCCCAGCCGCTCGGACCTTCGCAGCGCCCGTTCAAGGGACGTCACCGTCCGCCTTCCAGCAAGGCCTCGCTCGACCCTTCGAGCGACAAGCAGATCCTCAAGGGCCACCTCACCACGAACAAGGCGTGACCGCGCACGTTCATGCGCTTCGAGGAGCACCCTCTCCATCGCTGCAGTGTCCGTCATGCCGTGATGCACAACGCGTGCTCGCAAGTCTTCGAGCGTCTCGAGTTGAAAACGACGCACGAAAGTGCTGGTCGAATGTTGTCGTGCTTCAATGCCACGGACTTTGATTCCGTGCACCCCACAACCCCAATAGCGCGTCAAAGCTCCAGTCCCGTCGCTTCGGCGTGGAAGGATGGCCAGCACAGGAAAGCGACCCTCGACCTCCAGAGGCACGCCAGTGGTCGTTCCAATGCGTGCAGCCAGAGCGGCAGCAGCGGCCTCAAGCGTCTCTGGTGGGCGACCGTTGCGATCGACCACCCAAAGGCTGTCCACAATGCCATGCACAACCTCCCATCCATCGGCCCGCGCAGCCTCGACACCTTGGATCATGACCTCACGGGCCCATGCACAAATCGCTTCATGTGCCTCAATCCGCCCGAAACGTGCGTTCCTGTATCCCGTGTACCCAAAGCAAGTCACAAGGAGCCACTTGAGTGCCTTCTGCCTCCGGTCGGCTTCGTCATCGGGTGCCCTTCGCTGCCGCTTGAGGTCGCGCCGTCGCTGAATCAAGGGGGCCACCACCCGGCTGAGCATGCCATGACGTTGGGCGCAGGTGTGGAGGGGAAGTCCAGGGACGCGAAGACCGGTTGGGGTTGGCCAAGGCACTCCCTCGAGGTGCCTCCGAGAGGTCTTGCCACGAAACCACCTCCGAGCCTCATCCGGATCAAGCGGGACCAGCGGCGCGTCCTCACCCGGTCGGCAGCACGAACATCCAAGGGTTTCGGGGGATATGTTCCGTGTGGCGATCAGGCTTGGATAGAGGCTCGCGAAGTCAAGTTCGAACACATCGTTGTGAACGCCGGGCCTTGGGTCAAGGTGTAGACCACCTCGATCCGCGTGCAAGAGGTCCCAGCCCGTGCTCGTATCCTCCGGCCTGTTCTTTCTCCACGGAACGAGCACGTCGTCTTGGAGGACCGTCTGAATCTGAATCGCGCTGATCACCGCGCCCGGGGAACGGCGGGCCACCTCGTCGAGGGTGCGCCCAGAGGCCGAAGAGAGTTCGACCAAGCCCGGTATTCCGGATTCACGTCCGAGAAAACTCGTGCTGAGGTCGATGTGCACTCGGCCCTCCAACCGATGATGTCCACCACGTCGAAGAAGACGTCCGTACGAGTGCACGGTCGTGCGTCGCGTTGGGGCTGGAAGGACGGCTTCGGTACGACCCAGTACCAGAGGGACCAACCACCCCTCAGCAAGGCGTTGGAGGGCGGGGAACAAGTGGGAATCACCGCCGTCCGTCACCACAACGTCCGGGTCGATGTCCTGAACAACCTCAAGCATCCGTTGAAGGTCACCGGGGCTTTGGAGGGTCAGGTGTTCGGCTGTTTCGCGGGAATCGAAATTCACTGCATCAACACCCCGTAAGGTCACGCCTTCGAGGCGGCCGTCGAGCAAGGGCCCGCGCCATTGGCCGTCCATGAGGAGCACGCGCATGTCCGTGAGGACGTCGGGGGCTTCGCCTTCCTTCCAACCGTTGCCGCAGTGCTGAACGCCCCCAAAGAGGTGGAGGTTGTGTTCGTTCAGCCATGCCTGCACCGGATCGACATCGACCGAATGAAGCACATGATGACGATGCAAACCACGGTCGTCGATGGTGCGTGCCAAACGCAGACGATCCCGTGAACGCTCGAGGAGGATTTCCAGGACGGGCGTAGGGGAGTCCGCTTGAAGGGAGGTGCGCACGTTCACTTCACGCCAACGGAGGATGCCATGTTGCAACCGGACTTCGGGTTGGTCAAGCCAGCCCGCCAACGCCCTGAGGCGCTCCAAGGGCGCCTCCACGTGAAGGACGCAGGGTGCGAGGACGCGATGCGGCATCGCGCAGCCCCCGACCGTGCGGAGCCACACGACGAGCGCCCCCGTCCCATCGTCATGGACATCAAGGAGCCATGCGTCAGGCAGCATCGTCCTTCACCCGTTGTTCAAGGGTCTCAAGACGAACCCACGCATCGAGGAGGGCGGTCAACAACAAGGCCGTCCAAGGGTCATGGGCGGGCAACATCCCGGCCAATCCCCGGCGGGAACGCAGATGAGCAAGCATGCGATCAAGCACGCGTCCCTCATCGTGTGGGAGCAAGCGGCGGTACGGTGTCAACGCCTCGAGTTCCTCGTCCACCCTCGTCCTCCATGTTGGTACGCTCCGACCCATGCGAGGCGTCGGTCCGATGCGGTCCCCCAACATCACGGAGGGAGGGGGGACTGAACGAGAAGTGAACGTCAAAGGACGTCGCGGTTCACAACGGTTGGGCAGGTGCCGGTTTCCAACGTGCGGAGCACTGCGTCGACGATGTCGAGACCAACACGACGTTGTGCTTCAAGTGTGGAGGCACCGATGTGGGGCGTGCCAAGGAATCGGTCGTGGCTCAGCAAAGGGTGGTCTGCAGCCAGAGGTTCGTGTTCAAACACGTCCAAGGCAAGGCTGGCAAGGACCCCCGATTCAAGTGCGGCCGCGGCGTCCTCTTCGCTCACAAGACCGCCGCGGGCGCAATTGACGACATGGTTCCCGCAGGCAACACCGTCGGCCCCAACGCCGGGCATCAAGGCGAAGCGTGCGGCGTTGGCGAGATGACGGGACTCCTCCGTAAGATTGCAATGCAGGCTGATGTGAGTGCAAGTTGAGAAGAGGCTGTCAAGGTCCGTGTGGAGACGGACGGCGGGTGCGATGTCGACCCCTTGGGGGAGGTATGGATCGTAGGCATGAACTTCCATTCCAAGCGCAGTTGCAGCTTGGGCGACACCTCGAGCGATGCGTCCGTAGCCGACCAACCCGAGGCGCTTACCCGCAATTTCGGAGCCGGTCGCTTGCTTCTTCATCCAACGACCGTCGCGCAAGGCTCGATCCGACGGAGCCACAAGGCGTGCGGACGCGATGAGGTGGCCGATGGTCAATTCGACAACGGAACGGGTGGATGCGCCGGGTGCGTTCACAACGCGGACGTTGGCCAAGGTTGCAGCAGAAAGGTCGATGTTGTCGACACCCACACCTGCACGGCCAATCACGCGGAGGGTTGGTGTTGCATGGATCACGTCAGAGGTGAGTTTTGTCGCGCTTCGGACGATGATGGCGTCCACCCCGTCCAGAGCCCCCGAAGCCAGCGCTTCTGGGTCGTGGTGCTCAACGAGCAGGGTTGCGCCTGCGGACCTCAGCAGGTCCAAGGCGTCTGGATGAAGTCCGTCGGTGATGGCGATGCGCATACCCCCGGCTCTATGGGACGGGTCATCAAGGTTCCATACGATGCTTTGAGGAAGAGGAGGTGCACCTCACGGCATGGCGACCGGCATGCTGTTGCGCACTTCCACACAGACAAGTGTATGCTCAGAGCCAAAAATGTAGCGCTCATTTTGTCATATGATTACCGGAGTGCTGTCTGCACGAGCTCATCTACAAGGCTTTCCAAGGGCAGCAGGCAAGTGCCGCGCGAAGGCGTAGACGGGGGAGCGATAGCCATGGCGATGGTGGGCGAGGGAGAGCCTTCCTTTAGTTGCTCGAAAAGCTCGACTTGCACTTCAAAAATAATGGTTTC
>JAURMD010000043.1 GCA_030830875.1 Thermoplasmatota archaeon
ATCCGACAACGGCCCTGTGGCCGACTTCCCGGACGAACTTGGTGCGGACTTCATCAAGAACAGCGAGGACGGCGACACCGACGGTGACTTCACGAACGACACCGTGGACATCGACGACGATTACGACGCTGTGTACGACTGGTACGACGTGGACGATGACAACGACGGCGTGTGGGATTTCTTTGAAGTGGACACAGATGACGACTTTGACAACGACGACGGTCAACTCAACTCGAACTTCTTCGGCGGTACGAATTGCGTCGACAACGACGACGACGGCAACGATGCCGACGTCGACGGTGACGGCTGGTACCAAGCCGTATGGGACCGCGGCATCATGAGCCAAGGCCTTCGACAGCCCGCGTATTATGACGTGGACAACGACAACGACGGCGTGCCGGACGGGGAAGACCCCGACGACGACAACAACGGCATCACCGACGTCGTTCAAGAATCAATGCCCGGCTGTTTCTGGGGTGAGGAACAATCCCCCTACGACACGGACAACGATGGCATTCTGAACTGGTTTGACGACGACTGGGACGCCGACGGCCGTAGCAACGCGGAAGAACTGCTGATCAGCGATGTCGCGCCCTTCGACCATGACAACGACGGTGAGCGCGACGACCTCGACGACGACGACGACCAGGACGGCATGAAGGACGAGGACGAGGTCCTCCTCTGGCCAACGCGGTTCCAACGAAACTCGACCAACCCGTGGGACCACGACGACTTTGGCGACGGTGAGGCGATGGCCAACCCGAACGACAGCCGGACCGGCCCCGACGCCATCGACGACGACGACGACAACGACACCCGTGACGACCTTGACCACGACGTCCTCGAAGAAAACGACGGGGACTCTTCCGATTGGGATTCGGACAACGACGGTATCCCTGACGAAGACGACAAGATGCCGACCTATATCACGCTGAACCTTCCGGATACCCTATGGCTTGATGCTCGTACGCCTGCGATTTTCTCCGGCCACGTGGATTGGATCAACCCAGTGTCGTTGATGCTTGAACCCGCCCCGGCCCTCCCTGTGCAGGTTCACATCGAATGGACCAACAACGACACCACCGCCATCGAGACCATCGACGTCCTGACCAACAACTTCGGGAACTTCACGGTGGGGCAATTCCTCTACCCAGAAGACTTGACCGTTGGAAGCAATACCTCGTACCGAGTGTATGCCGAAGTCACCGAAATGTTCGCGTTCAACGGCAACACATCGACCGAGTACCTCGTGGGCGTGGAGGCCAACCTGACCGTGGACTACTCCGCGTGGACCTACTTCCGCTCCGACGAGCAACCCTTCTGGCTTGATTTCAAGGCCCACTACACGGCGGACTGGGAGCGTGGCTTCTACGACAACCGCATCAAGGAGGTCCCAGTCAGTTTCTCGATCTTCGGGGGCTTGTTTGGCAACCGGACGCACCCGACGAACTTCACAGGGCTTGATGGCTCAGGATACCGAACGGACGCGACCGGATGGGCCTCCTTGACCTTCGTTCAGAGCCTGGGCGTGAACGGGGTATGGAAGCAAGTGCGCTGGAACTCCACCTTCGACAACGGGCCTGGACAGATTCCCGGTGGCTACGAAGAGGTGTTGTGGAACGCTCAGGCGGGACAACACACCGTCGTTGGGACATACAGTTACACGAACACGAGCCTGCCTCCGGGCGACCTTGAAGTGATCGCGCGCGTCAATCCAGAACTGGCCATGGACGGTCAAGGCGACCCTGAATGGCCGTACGCCTACATGCATGGGGATGCGTCCGAGCCCTTCAGCATCCGTGTGATGCATCGGATGAACATCGACGGAACGATGATTGTTGAAGGCACAAATCCGGTGTACTACTTCGACTCCACCATCAACAACGGTGACGGCACCTTCGGCAACTGGGCCACGCTCTGGCACGCCGAAGCCCTTGCCGGCGCCGGCATCAACTTCGCCCAAGCGTCGGTGCTCAAGCCCTACCCAACCAATTGGGACGGCGACCTTGCCACGTTGACTGGCCAAGCCACCCTGCTTCGGCCCTTCATCAGCACGAACGCCACCCACTGGTTCATTCGTTTGACCAACGGTGCCGATGCAGACGTGCCGCCTTGCGGCGCCGTTGACATCAACGACCCCCTCAGCCCCATCCGTTGCGAAATCGTACCCGAGATGAACACGGGCGACAGCCTCGTTGTGACCGGAACCGTGTCCAACCGAACCAACGTCGCATGGGATGCAGACCCTGTGGCACTGCAGGTGGACATCGACAACAACGGGCAGTTCCTCGGTGCGCAGGAAACCGCGTTCGCCGGTCGCCCGACGATCACCGCCGGAGAAGCCCGATACACCTACAACTGGACCTGGTACAGCCAATACAGTTCAGGCACCTACGGCATGCGTGTCGACTTCACGAATTCGGCGTACTACTACACCGGCAACTCGACGACGCTCGCCCAAACGGGCGCTTACATCAACGCGACGGTGGTTGGTACCACCGATTTCCTGACCACGTCGGTGCCTCGCCTCTACCGGAACTCCACGACGACCATCCAAGCGAAGCTTGTTGACAACGCCCTCCGCCCCGTTCGTAACGAGGCAGTGAACTGGACGTGGTCAGGCGACGGCCGAACCGGCGTCAACTTCACCGACGACAACGGTTTCTTCGAGGTGCCCTTCAACGTGAGCGCCACCGACCCTCTCGGGCGGTTCACGCTGACCTTCGCCTTCGGAGGCAACCCGCTGATGAAGGGAAGTTTGGTGCAAGAAGAAGTATGGATTGTGTCCAGAACCTACCTTGGCGTGGTCGATACGGACCCATCGTTCCGGCAATCCGGCGATCGCTGGGACTTCACAGCGCAGGTCAAGGACGATGGGAAAACACGCGACCGTGACGCCATCGGCGCGGCTTTGGACGGAGCCAATCCTCCGTCCGGCGGTTTGGTCGACGTGATCTTTGAAGGCACAGACTTCGAAGGCGTGCAGCACCGCCAGCACATCGCTACGCTTGCGCCGAGTGCGGGACTGATCTCGCTGCCTGAACCTCAACCGGACGGATCGCACCTCTGCTTCTACGACGCCAACGGCGACGGCTTTGCCGACCGCGACGTCAACAAGGACGGCTTGAGCCGTAACGAGAGCATTGGATGCCTGCGAGCAGACATCACGCCGCTTGATCCGGCCCTCCTGCGTGAAGACCCAGAGTCCTTCCTGCCGGACGGCTTTGGTCCTGTGGACGTGATCCTCCGCTTCGAGCAAAACCTCCCGAACGAAGGCTGTGCACCGCTCGACGTCACCTCACTTGGAATCCAAGGCGTGTGGGACACCTGCACCAGCGTGCCTGGCAACGACCACTTCCGTGTCGTGATGACGCACAACGCGAACGGTTTCGCACTGATTGGCCGAACGAGCCTGAGCATCGACGACCAGATCGTCTACACCAGCGAAATCGACCCGCTCACGGGAGAGACGGTCCCCAAGCCCATGGTCGTCACCGGTGTTCTCGAGGACGAACTTGGCTCTGCCATTCCTGGCCGCCTTGTGCGTGTCAACTACGAAATGGTCAACGGGCAATCTGGCCCTGTCGCCTGTTTCAATGACGTGACCGACGTCGATGGAAACTTCGCCATCACCTGCCCGCTCGAGGGCGTGATGGCCGGCAAGGCCAAGGTGACGGTGACCTACTCCTCCTACGACAACAACGACGCCTACCGGTACGAGAACCGCACCGTGCAGACGGAGTTCGCCGTGTTCAGCAACTCAACGTTGGCCATCACCGAGGTTGGACCCTTCAAGTCCAGCGTTGAGACGTACACCCTTCAAAACGGGTCAAGTTACCCCGTGCTCTACCTGAAGGAATCCTTCCACATCGACGCCCGTCTCTTGCAAGCGAACGGCGCAGCAGTGGGTGGCAAGTGCCTGAACATCTACCTCGACCCGGAGGAGAACATTCGCCCCATCGCGACCATCCGGACCAGCGATTTGGACGGAACGGTCGAGTGGTTCAGTGGCGATCCGACTCAGAACCCGACGCTCCGCGGCGTGGAAACCACCGGCGGGAAACTCGAGGGCTTCCGCACGCTGCGTGTCGCCTTCGAACCGGACCGCAACGTGCCCGGTGGCTGTGACAAGGACATCTCCAACGTGTTGAACGGCTCCGCCATGGACACCATCGTGCTGGTGCGCTCGCGCGTGGACCTCCAGGTCCTCGAATCGTGGAGCCGGGTCGGCGACAACGGGGCCGACACCAACGAGATCATCGAAGGCCGCGTCGCCCTCCTCCGTGACCGCCTGAACATTGCGGTCGAAAACGAAGAAGTCGTCTTCGCGATGCAGTACTGGTCCAACGACAACGAGTGGGTGACCGAGAGCCGCATTCGTGACACGACCAACGAGCAAGGTCGTGCAAACTTCACCTGGGAATACCCTGGCAAGACGTGCGAAGGAAACGACTGCAGCGGCCTGTGGCGCATTGTTGCCTATTACCAAGGCAGCACCTACTTCGCCGAAGCCACGGACAACGTGACCCACGACATCGAATACCTCGCAAAGGTCGAAACAGCCAGCGACGGCTTCTTCTCAACCTCGGTCGTTGCCAGCCTTTCGATCATCCTCGTGGCCTTGGCCATCGCAGGTGCCCTTGTGTACCAGCGGACGGTGGCCCGTCGCAAGGTCGACCAACTTCGCGGCCTCATCTCCACGATGGCGTGGAACCTCGAAACGTCAAACGAGTACATCGCAGCCATTTTCCAAGGTTACAAGGATCTGGTCAAGTTCTTCCGAAAGTACGGCTTCATGAAGAAGGTCTTCGAAACCACCCGTGAGTTCGAAGCAGCGGTGCGCCAAGCGTTCAACATGGTTCCAGGAGAGCAGTTGGACGCCTTCCTCGCGATTTTCGAAGAGGCTCGCTACTCCGACCACACCATCGACGCGAGCCACCGGGACCGCGCGCTGCAAACCCTCGGAGCCATCACGACCTCGCTCACGCGGGCCCTTGGTGAGGAAGCGGCCGAGGTCAACGTCCGGAAGGAGGTCGTCGGCCTCTACGAGAAGCAGACCAAGGCCGGCGAGTTCGTCGCCGCTGACGGCAGCGTTCGTCAGGCTGGCCTCGACGACAGCGAAGACTCAGGCTTCAGCATCTGAGACCACGAGGCGAGCGGCCTCCGGGCCGAACGTTGAAGGGGCGTGGCATCTGGTGCGGTAGCATGGACGATTGGAAGGGACTGATCGACGCAGCGATGCAGCAGGAAACTAGCGACCTCATCGGGGCCCACGGTACCTACGGGCACGCCGTTCAAGCGGCCCTCGCTCAGGCGCAAATGCTCCTCGGGGACGTTGAGGCCGCACAAATCATCGAGGCCCTGTACGGCGCCCTCGTGGCGTACTCGCAGCAGGTGATGCTCAGGATGCGTGCAGAGGACCCGGAGGTGGGCGGCGTCGACCACGCGTTCCGAGCGGGGCAAGCCTACGGCGTCTCGTGCGTCCTCAACCACCTGATCGACCAATTGACCGATGTTGGTGGTGTGACCGTGCTGGGTGCCCTCGATGACTTCTCGGACACGCTTCACTCTGAAATCATCGTTCAAAGCCGCGCTGCTGGCTTGACGGTTGAGTTGCTTGATGCGAAGGGTGAAATCCTCTACGAATGAGGTGCAGCAGCCCCGACGGTGGCCTTCGGGCCATCGGTGCCTTCATAACGGGAGGGTCGGTCGCGAGCCTTGCTTCACGCATCGAGGGAGTCATATGAGCAAGCCGCAAAACAAGACGAACGCCGACCTGGTCGAGTTGATCGACCAGCTCAAGGCCAAGTCGCGTGACACCGGCGCTGCGCTGTGGCGAGATGTGGCTCTGCGGCTCTCCAAGAGCCGCTCAAATTGGGCGCAGCCCAACTTGAGCCGTGTGAGCCGGTATGCCCCTGAGGGTGCGACCGTCCTTGTCCCGGGCAAGCTCCTGGGTTCAGGTGAGGTCGGCGGCTCGCGCACCATCGTCGCCTACAGCATCAGCGCTGGTGCACGCGCCAAGGTCGAAGCCGCGGGAGGCCGCGTGATGAGCCTCCCAGAGCTGATGGACGAAAACCCAAAGGGATCGGGGGTGGTTCTCCTTGGCTGAACCAACCACCTACGTTTACGACGCGGACGGAGCCATCCTCGGGCGCCTCGCCAGCGCTGTGGCCGAGGTGCTCCTCAAGGCGGCGCGTGATGGGCGTGAGGACAAGGTCATCGTCATCAACGCCGAGAAGGCCGTGGTGACGGGGTCCACAACCTCGGTCCTTGCGACCTACCGCACCAAGTACGAACTCAACCACAGTCGGAAGGGACCGTACTACCCCCGCATGCCGGACATGATCCTCAAACGGACGGTTCGTGGCATGCTGCCCTATCAGGCGAAGTCGAGCGGTCGCCGTGCGCTTCGTAACTTGCGCGTCGAGATCGGCTGCCCCAAGCACCTCGCCGAGGGGGACCTTCCCGACGGCCACGCGCACGGGGACCGCTCGGCCTTTGAGCGCGCTTTGCCCGACCGCTACGTGCGGCTGGGTGAGATCAGCGCCAACCTCGGCGCACCCGCCCACCGATGGGGAGGTGAGCAGTGATGGCGAAGAAGAAGAAGTCGGTCGAATCGTCCGGAAAGCGCAAGACGGCTGTGGCTCGCGCCACGGTCAAGCCTGGCAAAGGCCGCGTCCGCGTGAACCAATCGCCGATTGAAATCATGCAGCCCTCGCTGTCCCGTCGCAAAGCGATGGAGCCCCTTGTGATTGCCGACGCGATGAACCGCCTGGCCAAGGTCGACATCAACGTCGTCACCCACGGTGGTGGCATCATGGGACAGTCCGACGCCATCCGCACCGCCATTGCTCGTGGCCTCGTGCTCTACAACGGTGGCGCTGAAGGGCACGACACCGAACTTCGCGACGAGTACCTGCGGTTTGACCGCTCCCTTCTCGTCAACGACCCGCGCCGCAAGGAGCCAAAGCACCAACTCGGTCGCGGGGCCCGTCGCAAGAAGCAGAAGTCGTACCGGTGAGGTGAGAAGATGATCATTCCAGTTCGTTGCTTCAGTTGTGGTTCCGTTGTGGCCCACGTCTGGGAAGAATACAACGCGAAGGTCGACGGAGGCATGGAGCAAGCACAAGCCCTCGACGAGGTTGGGCTTGAGCGCTACTGCTGCCGCCGCATGTTCATCGGTCACATCGATCTGCTTGAGGACGTCGCTGGGTTCAGCGCGGCAAGGCAACGATGAGCAGGAGACACAACAGGGGCCCGTGGGTTAGCTTGGCCTATACTTGGCGGCTGGGGGCCGTCAGACTCCGGTTCGAATCCGGACGGGCCCACTCCTGTTCACCGGTGTGCTGCTTTGATATGCGTCGGAATCCAGCCTGAGCCATGCGTCGTGCTTTGTGGCTTGCCGTGCTGCTGACGGTACCGCTGCTCCTCCCCTTGTTCGCCACGTCAGCGGGCGCAAGCGCCTCGATCGTCGTGGACACCACGTGGTCGGGCGATGTGTCGCTGACAAGCGACCTGATTGTGGAAGGGCCTGCCACCTTGACGCTCGAAGCAGGGACCGTCCTCGACACGGGCACATATTCGATTGACGTCATCAATGGAGGGACCTTGGTCCTCGAAGGCGCCCAGGTGCTGACAAGTGCGCAACCGACATCGGCGGGGTCCCATGGCTCTGGGCTGTGGCCGGGCATCACCGTTGATGCGAGCTCCATGGTTTGGGCGAACGATTCCAGCGTCAGCGGAGCGGAGGGCTGCCTGATCATCGAAGGAAGCCTGACCGCCGATGGCCTCACACTGGAGGATTGCATGGTTGGTCTGGGGATTGATGCAGGAGGTTCAGCGACCGTGCAGAACCTTCAGGTCACCCGCATCGACGTGTACGGTGTTCGGAACGACGGGGTGCTCGACCTGGTCGAGGCAAGCATGTTGAATGTCTCCATCGGCCTCATGCTTTCGAGCACGACGACCGCCAGCGGCCTTGATCTTCAGGTCGCGCTGCAAGGCGTCAAGGCCGCGGCTGGTGCTGACGCGACACTGCTCGACGTAACAACCGACGAGGTTCGGATTGCCTTTGGTGCCGACAACGGGGCCCTGCTTGAGGTTCGGCAGGCCGTGGTCTCCAACGCAGATCTGGTCCTCGATGCGAGCGACACGGACGGACTCTCCATCCACGGCCTCACCGTTGATGCCACCACGAAGTTGGTACAAGGCGTCGCCGTGCAGGACTTGCTGATCGAGAACGTCACAGGCACCCTCGGTCAACATGCAACCCAATGGGTCAGCGCGTTCGACCTCCCGTGCACAGGAAGCTGTACGCTGCGCAACGCCTCCCTTGTGTTGGAAAACGCCAGCCTGCAGACCAGCGGATCAGGAACAACCACCTTGGAGCATGTTTCCGTTCGCTCAACCCTCCTTGACCGGCCAACGATGCAATCCACCGGCAACGGGGTGCTGGTGGGGGTCAACCTGACCTTGGAAGGTGAAGGCGGGCTGCTGCTCCGTGACCTCGATACCGATGTTGACATGCTCCAAGTCGACCTCGGACTTGGCGAAGGTCCTGCCATTGACGTGATGGCAGGGACCCACGTGTGGGGTGATGTGGTCCTTGAGCGGCGATACCGCTCAAACGACCTTGGCAGCCTCGGGCTTGATGCCCGGTACACGGACATCACCGTAGACGCAGTGACCTCCTGGAACCTTTCGATTGGTGCCCGACTTAGCTCGACGGAACTTTCCGCAGACAGCCTGATCTTGCTCGACGGGAAAAACGCCGGATTGGTGGTGGACGAAGGCCGCGTTGTGGCATCGTCCCTCAGCACACGATTGAGCCCCAACGGGGCCGTTCTCGTGGACGCTGACCTGCACGTTTCGACTTGGGCTGCAGACCGGCACGCTATGGCTCTCGATCTTGACGAAACATCCGCCGCCATCGTGCGTGACTTCGATGTTATCGGCGGTACAGGTACCGCTGACGCGCTTGGCGACGGCGATCTGTTGTGGGGGGGAGACGCCTCGCCCGTTGTGCAGACGAGCACCTCTGCCCGTTTCTATGAGACACCGGTGACCTTCACCGACCTCGAGGGCAACCCCGTGGTCGCTTCAATCACCGTGCACGGTTTTTCGCTCTCTTCGGACGTGAACGGTGCAGCGACGCTCCCGCTCCTCCAGAGCGGTTCTGAAGTGGTCGCACTGGCTGAAGGTGCGGGCGTACGGGACGTTTTGATCGGTGGACAAAGCGGCCAGCGGATGCAGTTGCCACTGCTTCCAGACGGCGATTGGGTGTTATCTTCCGGCGTCGATGCTGTCCTCGGACCGAAGCCTGACGGCGGTGCGCACGTCCTTGATGGCGACCTCACCGTGCGCACCGGCGCTCGATTGACGCTGCTCAGCACCACGCTGCTTCTGACCGGCGGGCACCTTGCTGAGGTCGAACAAGGCGGAACCCTGCTGGGGGCGTCTGGCTCTTTGGAGGCAGACTCCATCGACCTGATTGGCAGTGCTTCAGCCGCGGGAACGGACGGTGGTGGGCTTCACCTTCACGGTGATCTCGGATGGTCGTGCTCCTCAACCGTGGCGACGAACAGGCTCCACCTCCATGGGAACATCACCGTGGCGCCCATGTGCCAAGTGAGCATCGTGGACGGCTCGCTCAACGGCACGGCTGTGGCGCAGACCGGTGCCCAACTGGAACTGCTCGTTGGCATGCAGGTCAAGGTGCTTGACGTAGGTCAGCCCGTGGCAGGTGCAAGCATCATTGTGGCCGGCGAAATCGCTGCAACCGACAGTGCCGGAACCGTCGAGGGGACGACATCTTCGTTGCTGGTCGACGAATCCGGCACAAGCAGCACGGGCGTCGTTATGGTGCGACTTGACCACGGTGGACGCTCCGATTCGGTGGCATGGGACACCTCTGGACCGCTCGTTCACACCTTCATGTCCTCGACGCTTCAGGGCGGGGACTTGCTCGGTTGGACGGTCCTCGAATCACAATGGAGCCCCTACTACCTCGATGCAGACCTGACCGTCGAACCAAGCGGAACCCTCACCCTTCTCGATGGATCGCTGCTTCGGGTCGCGGATGGCGTTGGCATCCATGTCACAGGGACCTTCGATGCTGGAGACGCCACCGTGCAAGGACCGGGGTCCGGCGCACGGTGGGCCGGACTGGTGGTGGATGGCGATGTGGAAACGGAGGTCCGCTTGCACGGGACCCGCCTGCTTGAGGCCAGCCCGGCGTTGCGTCAGAGCGGTCCCGGCAACGTGGACCTCATCGACTCCACCTTTGCCCGCTCGTCCGGTGCAGACCCGTTGCTGCAGGTGACGTCTCAGGCCAGCGGGTCGATGCACCTTGAGCACGTTGTGTTGCGCGATGCAGGAGGTTCGTGCTTCGAAGCCCAAGGGCCATCGATCGACCTCGAGGTCGACGGTTTGCTGGTTGAAGGCTGCGGGGACCATGCGGTGTGGTGGCGGGACCTTGACGTGTCCGCGAGCAACATCACCGTGACGTCCGGTGCAGCGTCAGGTGTGACCCTGCTTGGGGTGCGTGGCACCCTCGACGGTTTGAACGCCTCCTCACACGACGGAACGGGCCCCTCGTTGCACCTTCAAGACCTTCGCCAAGACCTTCGTATTCGCAACGTGGCCCTCCATTCCGGAACGGCGTCGGCAGCCTTGACCGGTGGCCCGAACCGTGGCTTGGACCTTGGCGGCGTCCACATCGAAGGCGCTCCAGGGCTGGATCTCGATGACTCAGCAGGCCTGCTCGTCGACGTGACCTTGGTTGGAAGCGGATCAGGCACCGCCATTACGGCTCACCACGGGCGTTCAACCTCCCTCGAGTTGGAAAACGTCCGCGTCGAGGGGTATGCCGTTGGCCTCGACCTTCATGCAGGCCCGAACGAGGAGGCAGCACCGCTTCTGATGACGGGCGCCAACATCACTGCCGACATCGCCCTTGCGGCGGACGGTCATTCAGCATCGTTGTCCAGTGCCGTGCTGAACGGTGAGGTGCAAGTGGGCAACGCGGACGTCCGCTTCCTCGACGTCCTCCTACATGGCGGCCCCACCAGCGTCTACGGCAACGGTCGACTTCATCAGTGGTCGACGCAGCGTTTGGTCGCCGTTCGGTCTGGAACCCCGGTTGACGGAACGTGGTCCGTCACGCCAGATCTTCCGCTCGCTCAAGCCCAGAGCACGACTGGAGCCGGTGCGGCGGTCACCTTGGAACTCTTGGTTGGCGTGGTGGACGCAACAGGATCTGTCTCCACCGATCAGGCGGCCGTGGAGGTTGTTGTCCCCGGCTCCCCTACGGTGTTGACCAGCACGACCCTTGGTGAGGACGTCGTGGTTCAGATTCCACTCAACGCTGCGCCAAACGTGGCCTTCCGCTCCCCAATTGCGGGTGCGCGCATCATGGAGTCGCTGCCTGTGCAGGTCAGCCTCGACGTGACCGACGACCTTGAGGAGGCCGAGGACCTGCACTACGATTGGGTGGTGACCGACGTGCGCGCCATCGTGGTGGCCCGAAGCACGGACGTGATCGCCACCAACCTCACCGACCTCCCCCCTGGCATCTACGTCATCGAGGTGAGCGTGACCGACGGCTACGGCGCAGTTGGGATGGCCACCTTGGACATTGAAGTGACCCAACTCGATACAGATGGCGATTGGACCTCAACCTGCAGCGACTTGACCTGGTCCGATACGCTTACCTCTGCACCGTGCGGACCAGACGTCTACGACGAGGACGACGACGGTGACGGAATCCGTGACACACGAGACGCCTACCCCATGGACCCTTGCGCGAGCGTGGACACGGACGAAGACGGTCAGCCGGACGACCTCCACTGCCCTCCCGGGGCTTCATCGTGGCTTGTTGCGGACCAAGACGACGACGGTGACGGCATCCCAGACGTCCTTGAGGGGACCACCTCCACCGATGGGAGTACCTCGTGGGGTTTGGTAGCCCTTGTCGTGCTTGTCGTGCTCGCGGTCGGATTGCTCTTCGGCCGCCGCCGCCGTGGCGGTGGCAGCCTGAGCGAGAAGGACCTCGTTCACCTGTGAGGCCATCGCATGGAGTTGCCATCAGCGGATGTGGTCGGCCTCGTGGCCGTGCTCATGCTGGCAGGCATCGTGGTGTGGGACGCGTGGTGGCTGATGCGTCAACGCCGTCAGGTGCCCGAGCTTGGACCTCAGCCCGGGGGTTACGCGTGGAGCTGCAGCGGGGCACAAGAGGCGATCCGTCAATGGGGGAACCTCGCTTCGATGGCCGCCATGCTTGTTCTTCCGTGGGCCTTCGTTCGACTCTCAGGAACGCCGGCGCACTGGGCGATCCTCTGGGACCTTCTGTTGACCGTTCACCTTGTGGGGCTGCTCGCTCCAAAACGGTACGCTGTGACAAGGTCGCACCTCCTCGCCGATGGCCAACGGTACGCGTGGGAACGCCTTCGTTTGGCCGACCGTCAGCCTCGCGCACGCATCATGCTGCACCGGCGCGGCTGGGGGCCCTTCGGCCCGCTCCCCTTGGGTGCTGAACGGGACGACCTGACCCGGGTTCGAGCTTGGGTGGCCGCAGCCTTGCTTGGCGACGACGCGTGGGCCTCGATGTTCGAGGAAGAATGAGGCATCGCTTCAAGGGCAAGACCCACCTCGTTGGGCCATGGAGTGGACCTGCAGCGGCGACGACATCATGCTGAGGCTTGACCC
>JAURMD010000044.1 GCA_030830875.1 Thermoplasmatota archaeon
GAGCACCTGATGGCATGGCGCTCCCACGAACGCCGCATTGCACCACCTGTCGCGTCCTTGCTGATGCACCTCGAGGGGCTCCTCGACGAGCACAACGGCGACGGGGGCGCAGCCATGACCACGCTGGCACAACGACGACCGGGTCGTGAAGCCATCCACTTTGCCCATGGGGTGCAGGTACACCCGGTCCCCACCGCAACGTTGCCCCCCGCCGACCACACGAACGCCTACCTCATCGGGCCGGTGGGTGGACCGACCGTGATCGTCGACCCAGCCCTGCGTCACCGTGAGGACATGGAGGTGCTGGCCGACGTGATGGACCGGCGTGGGGGTACCGTGATGGCCGTCCTTTACACGCACGGGCACGGCGACCACCTCGGCGACGAAGGCTTGCTCCGGGAGGCCTTTGACGCACCAATTTGGGGGCATCGATTGGGCGGCATGCGTGTTGACCGGGCGCTTGAGGACGGCGAGGTGATCGACCTCGATGGCGACCGATGGACGGTGCTCCACACGCCCGGCCACCATCCCGGCCATCTCTGCCTGCACGGTGCGGCCGGGTTGGTGGCCGGCGACATGGTGGCGGGGGTCGGCACCATCCTGATTCCCTCAGCCGAAGGTGACATGCAAGCCTACCTTGAGCAACTCGAACGACTCAGGGCGCTTCAACCGCACCTGATCTTTCCCTCGCACGGCCCCGTCATCACGACACCTGATGCTGTGCTGTCGCACTACCTGAGGCACCGCCGCGCACGGCACGAGCGCGTCCTTGAAGCCGTCCGGTCAGGACACCATGTGGCCATGGAGATCGCTACCTTCGCCTACGCCGACTCGCCTGATGCCCACCCCGGCTTGGCGCTTGATCAAACGCGCTCCCACCTGACGAGCCTCGTTGCTGAAGGGAAGGTGGTCGAGCGGGACACGGGATGGCATTTGCCTTGACGGTCAGGTTGAAACATTCGGCCTTCGACCCGTTCCCATGGGCAACCGGGCCACGACGCTGCTTCTACTCGCCCTCGTCGCGCTCACGCTCCCGCTTGCAGGATGCACGTCAAGCAGCGCAGGATGGGTGCGCCTCGACGTTGACGAGTTCGCGGCGGACATCGACGAAGAGGTTGGATTCTTGCTTGACGTTCGTACCACGGCGGAATGGGAGCAAGACGGATACATCGACGGGGCAACGCTGGTCCCTCACACCGAACTCGAATCTCGGGCCGAAGAATTACCTGCGGACAAGGACGAACCCATCCTTGTCTACTGCCGTTCGGGAAACCGTTCGCAGCAGGCGGCGCAGACCTTGCTCGACCTCGGGTACACCGACGTTCGAGAATTGAAGTCGGGCATCACCGGCTGGGTGGACAGTGGACGCCCCGTAGTGCATCCCTGACCGCCAAACTGAAAGTGAACCTCGGCTTCTTGCGACGCATGGCGGACGCAACCTCGTACTACAACGACCTCGTCTCGAAAGGCTACCCCGCCGAACAAGCCCTGACCTACACCCGGCAATATTTCCCTGACTTCACCCCGGCTGCCGAAGCCCCAACGGAAGCACCTGCACCCGTGCAGGCCGAAGCCCCTCCCATCGAAGCCGCCGTTCCATCGCCTGAGCCGGCGGCCGTGGAGCAACCGATGATGGCCTCCGACCCAACGTTGCCCATGCAACCTGCACCCGTGATGGCCGTTGAGCCAACCATGGCGGCCGTGCCGATGCAGCCGGTGATGGGTGCTGACCCCACGATGGCGGCCATGCCTCAGCCCATGATGACGCAACCGGCGTATGCAATGGACGGGATGCTGTCCACCGGAACCGCCGAAGCGGCCGCTGCAGGCCCGCTCTCGATAGGGGTGCTCGCCACCATTGGGCTTGCCCTCGTGCTGGCCCTCGCCGCACAATTCAACGGCGCCTGGCTTGCTGGAGAAGCCGAGGACGGCACCCACATTTCCAGCGGTCTGCACAGCATTGCCTTCGACTGCTCCGGCATCGCCGATGACGCCAACCAAAGCTTCTGCATCTCCACGTACGCCTACCTGACCACGCCCATGGGCGATGCACCCCCCGAGAACAGCACCGACATGGTGCACAAAGGCACGCAGGAAGGCGTGTGCGAGCGCGTTGAAGAACTGACGGTGACCATGGCGACGGCCTTCTCAGCAGGGAACCAATCGGTGATCGACGCTGCCACGTCGGCCGCTGCTGAGGCCAAAGCGGAATGCTTGGTGAGCGACCAAGCAGGCTCCAAAGGCGGAACGTGGCTCTGGCTGGGTACCGTGGTGGCTTTGCTGAGCACGGTGGTCATCGTGCTCCCGAAGGTCGGCGTCGACGCCCTCCCGAGCCCCGTGACGGGCAACGCCCGATGGGCTTCGATGCTCGCAGGCGTGCTCATGGTCCTCGCCGTCCTCCTGTGGCGCGGCGCGCTTCCCGATGACCCCGACAGCGTCATGGGGGCGTCGATGGGCGTTTACCTTGCCATCATGGCGGGCATCATGGCCATCCTCAGCGGCGTGCTCGACCTCGTGAACGGACGGTCAGGTTCCGCTTGAGCCGTCGCCGTCGTGCATCAGCGTCAAGAACGAGGCCGCTGCCCTTCGGGCGGGGTCGGCATGAAGCAGGCGATGAGCGCGTTCGATCTCCGCGCCGTGGCTGCGGAACTTCGGACCTTCGTCGGCTCTTTCGTCAAAAAATCGTACATGCCCCACTACGAGCAGGTCGTCCTGAGGATGAATCCAAAGGACGGCGACGCCTTTGATCTGGTGATCGTTCGTGGACGACGCATCTCCATCTCACGCCGCGACCGCCCCATGCCGCAATCCCCGCCACCGTTCGCCATGCTGCTCCGCAAAGAATTGGGAAATGCCCGCTTGACCGCGGTGGAGCAGGTGGCCTTCGACCGCCTGCTGCGCCTCAGTTTCTCGACCAAAGGGGGCGACCGTCACCTCATGGTCGAATGTTTCGGCGACGGGAACGTCATCCTGTTGGACGAGAACGACGTCATCATCCAGCCCCTGACCCATGCGAGCTACCGCGACCGGACGCTCAAGCGTGGGGAGGCCTACCAGACCCCTCCTCCTGCGGTGGACCCGCACGACCTCACCGTGAGCGACCTCGCATCGATCCTCATGGCCTCGGAGCGAAACCTAGCGTCGACCTTGGGTGGGCAGGTGAACCTCGGCGGACGCCTCGCCAACGCCGTCTGTGCTGCCGCAGGCCTCGATGCCGACCTTGCTGCTGTTGACGTGGCACCGGAAGCCGTGCACGGGGCCCTGCGGGGCTTGCTCGATGCCCTCGCTGCATCCGACAGCGGGGTCCTTGTCATGAAGGAGGGCGCTTCCGGCGAAGCACCCACATCGCAGGGCGACCTCGACTTGTGGCTTCTCGACCACGTGGACGAGGCCAGTCCCGTCCTGCTTCCTGACCATGTCGAACGTCACCACCTCGCCTACCCGACCCTCCTCGAAGCGGTCGATGCCTGGTGGGGAGGTCACGATGCTGACGCCTTGCTTCGGCGCGAAATGGAGCAGGTGAACGCAGCAGCACCAGGGCGTGGGCATTCCACCGATGTGGAGCGCTTGGAACGACGGCTGGCGCAACAGGAACAGGCCCTCGAAGGCTTCCATGAAAAGGTGGAGAAGCAGCAAGCCCTCGGCCATGCGATTCAAGCCCATTGGTCCCACATCGACGGCGTACTTACGCAGACGCGGCAGGCGGTTGAGCAGCGCGGGTGGGACGGTGTGCGCGCCGCCATCAACGGCATCCCCTGGATCACCAAGGTCGACCCGGCTGAACGGACCTTGACCTGCTTGTTGCCCGACGAGGACGGGCGTCCTTCGTCGCAGCAGGTGCTGCTCCACCTCGATGAATCGGTGCACCAGAACGCCCAGCGCCACTTCGAAACTGGACGCCGTCAGAAGGACAAGTCATCAGGTGCAATCGAAGCGCTGGAGGAAACGCGTTTGCAACTTGAACGCGCCAAGAAGAAGGAAGCCAAGCAGCAGGCCAGCGGTCAGGTCGTTCGGGTGAAGCGGGCCAAGCGTCTTTGGTTTGAACACCACAGATGGACGATGCTTCCGAACGGTCGCTTGCTCGTGGGCGGACGGGACGCGAAAGGCAACGACGCCATCGTCAAGAAGCACCTGAAAGGCGAGGACCGCTACCTGCACGCGGACCTCCACGGTGCTCCTTCGTGCGCCTTGCAGTCGCAACGTGGCTTCGTCGTGGACGAGCGCCCGCCAGCCTACCTGCCAGAAGGACTGCCCGCTTTCCGCCTCACCGACCGGCTTGAGGTCGGGTCGATCACGGAGGAGGACCTTGCCGATGCGGCCCGGCTGGCCCTGTGCTGGAGTCGAGCATGGGGCAGCGGCGGTGCGCACGGCACCGTCTACAGCGTGAAGCCAGCGCAGGTCTCCAAGACCGCTGAAACGGGAGAATTCGTTGGCGCGGGGGCCTTCATCGTCCGTGGCCAGCGGACGTGGTACAAGGACCTCGACATGCGCCTCGGCCTCGTGCTCATCGCCATCAACGGCGTGCCGTTGCTGCTCGGCACCACGCCCGAACACGCCTCGAGCCTCGGTGGACGATGGGCGGTGGTGAGCGGCGGTCGCACCAAGAAGGAGCAAGCGGC
>JAURMD010000003.1 GCA_030830875.1 Thermoplasmatota archaeon
ATGGAACTCGACCGTCCGTTGGAATTCTTCTACCTGCCATCGGCGTGGGGTGGTGCGCCCGAGGGCGATGTTGGTGCCATGATGCACGACACGGTTCACGTGATTGATGCTGTGGATGCATGGCATCGTGTGGTGGTGCAGCCTGACGGTCGAATCTCATACGACCTCGACCTTGGATTCACCGAGTGGGACGGGGATGGGACTGCCATCGTTGACCTCGACACCGGCGTTGACGCAGGCCATCCTGACTACGATTACCTTGAGCCGTGGGCCGGTGACAAAACCCTGTACTCTGCAAAATTCAATGGCCAAACGTGGGTGGAAACACGGAATTCGGACACCTCTTCAGGTCATGGTACTCACGTTGGAGGAACCATTGCAGGCAACGGTGATGCTTCGGCCGGCCGCAGGGCGGGCGTCGCCAAAGGTGCACAGTTGATCGCGTTGGGGACGGGTGACGGGGCGTCCATTTTTGCGGCGGAGCAAGGCCTCGAATGGACCTATGAGCACTCCCGCCCTGGTTCCAATGAATACCACATTCGGGTGGTTTCGAACTCGTGGGGGACAGACGGCGACTACGACCCTCAAGGGGTCATTGCTCGCCTCACGGACATGCTCACGTACGACCATGGTGTGGCCGTGATTTTTGCAGCATCAAATTCCGGAGGATCAGGCGCTGAATGCTCTGGCGACCTTCGGACGAACGTCTACGCGAACACGCCTTCCGCGATTTCCATTGCTGCCTTGACGCACGACGGAACAGCCGTGACGTCCTTTTCTTCCCGGGGTTGCATGGCACAACAGCACACCTGGCCCGATCTCGGAGCCCCTGGCCGAAATATTTGGGCGACCGCGCCTCGAGGGACAGCCATCGATGCCTCGACCCGAACGCAAGGGGACCTCTACTACATGTCCATTTCCGGGACATCCATGGCCACCCCACACATCGGTGGTGTGGCAGGGCTCTTGTTGGACGTTGCACCGTCGTTGCGTGCTGCCACCTACCACAGCGATGATCACGACCAAGGGGACAGCATCGTGATGGGTGACGGTACCGCCGCGTACGGCCAATTTGACGATTGGGAGGAGGCCAAGTGGTCCAAGGTGCACGAGGTTGAACTCATCCTCGAACTGACCGCTCGCTACGAGGGCTTGGGCAACAGTTGCGAAGACGGCAACGACGAGGACACATGCTCTGATATTCCAAGTGCATGCTACAGATCCGCGACGGGTGGCTGCCACGATTGGCGGGTTGGGCACGGCTTGGTGGACGTTGATGAAGCCATGGCCCTCGCACGGACCCTGCAGATCCTTCGAGATCCGAACTTGGACGGTTTCATCGACCATCCCGATTTCACCGTCTGGGATGCGTGGGAGATCTACAGTCCAATGCTTACCGAGCGCACGATTCCGGTCGACACCGATCGTGTCCGCCATCAATGGAAAGGTGACTGGAACCACTTCAACAACGGACAGAACGGTGCCGTGTACAGCACCAACGATGCACATCATGTGTTCGTTCCCAACGGCACAACGACCTTGGTCGCGAGTTTTGTACCGACGGAATGGGACCTCGACACAGGGCAAGTTGGGGGATTGCAACTTCGCATCGACATGGGTGAAGACGGCAACAACGACGCACAAGGCCTCGGTCAGCGGTCAGGTGACACGTGGACGTACACGCTTGACGTCGATCCTGAACATTGGGGGACATGGACCGAATTCGACGTTGAGGGCCAAGCGGTGGTTTTGTGGGGTTTCCTTGATGACCCTGAATTCTTTGAAGCCAGCATTCCCTACACCGTCGACGTCGTCCTTACCCTCGATCTTTCCGAGCCGCGGAACATCGCCTTTGAGCAACGCTCCGGCACCTACACCGACCTTGACCCCACCACCCCCTCGGACGCCTACACGTTGGACATGAGCGGTCGCCTGACCTTCACCCGGCCAGTCTTCGATCAGCAAGCCGTGGCCGACCTTGCGGCCGGCTTGATTGCGGAGGCTGAGGACGGCGAGGACGGGTTTTTCTCAGCGCTGCTGGCCGTGTTTACGGACCATGCTGGTGCCTCATTGATGCTGCTCATCCTTCTCCTCGTTGGCGCGGTTGGTGCGGGTTACGCCATCAGCGCCTCACGCATCGATGCCCCACGCCTCTTGAACATCAAAAACGACGAAATCCTCGATGCAGAACTCGAGGCGTCGCACTCATAGGGTTGGGCGGACAGGAATTTTCCCTGCCTCTTCGGACCTTGGTAAGGCCTCAAGGTCGACGAAGGACATCCCTCCAGCGACCAAATCGCTGGTGACCTCCTTCCGTTCTGCCATGGACATTCGGGCACCGAACACAAGCCGTCCTTCGGATCGGGTCAGGTCGTAGGAAATGAGGGGCGCATACCGTACCATGGCTTGCGCTTCAAATTCGGTTCGAACCTTCCGTCCCTTGGCCAATGCGTAGCCCCACTGGTAGGCGAAACCTACCAGAGCAGCCGCGTAAATCACCGCAATCACGGTGGCCGAAAAGAGCACAGCGTTCCCGTTTCGCACCTCCTCTGCAATGGCCCTGCCCAGAAGCAGAACGAGGCCAAATCCAACGATCGGCTTGAGCATCGAGTCGAGCCAAATGGCGATTGGCGTAATGTTGGCCGTCGCAGGGTCGGCCCACACCAGGTCGGTTTCCAGCGCTGCGGTCACCACCCCTACGATCGCGAGAAGGACCACGTACAGCAACGTGGTGATCAGAAGCTCAATGCCAAAGTGCTCCAGCCGAAACGCCCAGTGGATGATCAGCCACGCAAAGAGTCCGAGGAAAGCCAGCCTTGGTGCTCCGTGGAAGAACCGAAGGTGATGGGAAAGTTCCATGACGTGTTCCCTTGAAGTCTCCGAAGCCTCGTGCGAGCGTGGGATGTGAACAACCTGCCAATTTGTAGTGCGTCGAATCACGTCAAGCACCAAGGTCAACACCTTCCTCCGGATCAGGATAAACTCCGCCAACCAAAACACGGGGAAGGCGAGAAGAATGACCGGAGCAGCCAACATCAACGCGATGGGGAAGATGAACAACGCTGGTAGGAGAATGAAGTGCGCAAACCCAAGAGGATACAACGTATCCGCCTCGAGCAAGCGTTGCCGCTGCGGCGTAATGCCTGCTTCCCTGGCTCGGTCGTCGAGCGCCACACGGAAGGCTTCCAACGGCATGCCCGCATGGAGGATGCGACGAATGTCCGCGCGGTAGGACATCGTGTCCAAACTTGACCCGACCAGCACCTGCCACCCAATTCGCAACGGTAATGCCAGCAGCAAGGGCACCAACAAGAGGCCGACGGCCGAGGCAAA
>JAURMD010000045.1 GCA_030830875.1 Thermoplasmatota archaeon
CGCGACACAGGCTGCGGCATCTCTCCAGAAGCCCAGAAGAAGCTTTTTATGAACTTTGGCAAGCTACAGGAAAACGCGGAGCAAAACAAAGCTGGCGCGAATGGCGCGATACCATCCAACGGTACAGATGAGGCTTATCGATGGCTCGTGGTTTAGGGCGAACACGCGAAAATTGAGTGGCATCGTTCCAGGTTGGGAGTCGGCATGAAGCTACCGTTTTTCCAGTTTTATCCATCCGACTACAAGCGCGACACCTGCGCCCTTTCGCTCGCGACGAAAGGCGGATGGATCGACATTCTATGCATGTTACATGGCGCTCAGAACAGGGGCACCATGACGCTGCCGGTTGTCGGATGGGCTCGTGTAATGGGGGCCACGGTCGATCAGGCCACTGCCGTCATTGACGAACTCGCTGCAATGAACGTTGCAGAGGTTGTGCGCGGAGGTAACGGCGTGCAGGTCACCTGTGAAATGGAGATTGATCTCTTCCATGGGGAGCACCTGCGAACGACCACCCCCTGCAGCACCGCCCTTGATGCCAAAGACAGGCCCCATCGATGGTTCCCTCACCACGCAGGTTGCGCTTTGACCGATGCGGTTGAGGGCTTGCGTCAGACCGATGGTCGTCACCGTTTTTCCTTCACCAAACGGTGTGGGATTGACCGAGGTCACGAGCACAAGCGAGCCTTGAGGTCTGTCCACACGCTCGGAAATGCACGGCCACGTCAGTTTTGCAATGTGGGGGCCGTGTCCATGAAGGCCGTCGGATGGAATGGCGAGTTTCCAAGCGATGTCACCGATGTGTTCCAAGGTGGCACCACGCGCGATGTCGAGGTCGGTAACCATGCCAGAGAAGGCTCGACGGAGGGGCTATCAACCCGCCGCCTCGGGCAGCGCGCAGCATTGCCTTCTGAGGGGTCAAGCAAGAACGTCAAGCGTCGTCGTTCATGTTGCCGAGGTATTCCGGCAGGTCGATTCCAGCCATCTTTGCCACGTCGTGAACCGGGGGGAGGCTCTTGATGAGGCTCGACACGAAGTTGGATGTGCTCGACCCGTCGCCGCTTCCGCCGGAATCCCACACGGTGATCTTGTCGATGGTGAGGTTCGAGATGGCCTCAACTTGCTTCGCGACGATGGCTTCGATTTTCTCGACCATCAGCAAGGTTGCCGCTGCGCGGGGGTCACCGCCCGCGCTGTTGACCAGTTCCTTGTACCCGGACGCCTTTGCGGCAAGCACGGCTTTGGTCCCCTCCGCCTCTGCGTTGTATCGGGCAAGGATGGCGTCGGCTTCACCACGCGCGATGCGACGCTGGCGCTCGGCTTCGGCCTCGGCTGCAATCTCGATTTGAGCCTTCGCGACTTCCTCACGAGCAATTTCCTCGGCGCGAAGACGCTCGGACTCAAGGGTGTACTGAGCGCGCTCAATCTCCGCCTGGGCTTGCCTGCGCGCAACCTCGGAGCGCTGCAGGGCTTCCGCCTCACGTTCCGCAAGGTCTGCGTTCGTTTTGGCGATGTCCGCGCGTGCGAGGTTTTCACCTTCGACCGCCGTTGCTTCCTGTTGTTGAATGAACACGCGACGGTCGGCTTCTGCTTGCTTCTGACCTTTTGCGGAGGCCGCCTGGTTGCGAGCGACCTCAATTTCTCGGTCCCGGTCGGCCGCAGCCACACCAATGGCCCCCTCCCGGTCTGAGTTGGCCACGTCGACCAGCGCTTTGTTGTTCGCTTCAGCAGCCGCCTTGCGGCCGATGTTCTCGATGTAGTTCGACTCGTCCGTGATGTCGGTGATGTTGACGTTGATGAGGTACAGTCCAATCTTGTGGAGTTCGGCGTCAACGTTCTTTGACACCGAGGTCAAGAAGGCCTCACGGTCCTGGTTGATTTCTTCGATGGTGAGCGAGGCCACGGTGAGACGAAGTTGCCCGAAGATGATCTCCTTGGCCATGTCTTCAACGCCTTGAGCGGAGAGGCCGAGCAATCGCTCGGCGGCGTTGGTCATGATCTGAGGTTCGGTGGACACACCAATGGTGAAGGTCGAAGGGACGTTGACGCGGATGTTCTGCATGGACAGCGCGTGTCGCAAATCAATGCTGATGGTCAGTGGCTTGAGGTCGAGGTAGGCATAGTGCTGAATCAGCGGAATGACCAGCCGACCACCGCCGTGAATGGTCTCTGCAGTTTTTCCCTTCATCCCGGGACCTGAACCGTAGATGACGAGGATTTTGTCTGATGGTGCAATTTTGTAGCGGAACGCGTACAAAATCACGACTCCAGCAAGCGCTGCGATGAAGAGGAAGACCCCGAGGGTCCCCAATATTCCTGCCGCGCTGCTTCCCGTATCGGTCGCTTCAGCCTGCATGGTGCTCAGACCAATTATTCAGGGGCTCTTTATGACCCTGTCTCCTTTCTCACGCGTCACGGCCCTTCAGCGCCAGACATGGGCTCAACGATGAGGGTCGAGCCGACACGGTCGACCACCGAGATCATGGTTCCCGATGCGAGTTCAGATTCTCCGTCTTTCGCCCGTGCCGACATGGTGCGAAGCGCGTTTTGGTAGGTGACCTGAACTTGCCCAGATCCACCGCTTGGAATCGTGACGTAGACTTCTCCGCGGGCCCCAACGGCGTTGTCGTGGTTGACGTTGCCGTCGGATTCCAATCCACGAAAGAGGTGGTAGACCTTGCCCATGATGTACATCGAGACAAGCCCTGCGAAGGTTCCGGCTGCGATCGCCATCAAGGTGCTGTCGTTCGCTTGACTGACCGCGAGGCCGAAGATGCCGAACATCATGATGAATGAAAGGATGCCCTGCAGCGTGAGCAATTCAAACGCAAACCCTGAGTCCATATCGAAATCGAAACCAAAGACGCCATCGAGGATACCGTCTGCGAATCCACCGATGATCAGCAGGAGGAAGTAGAGAAGAAAGAGGGTCGTTCCAATCACCGCCATTGCAGCGAACAGGATGTCAATCCCACTCACAGACCCGAGTCCGATGAAGTCGAGGAAGGCCGGGATGCTGATTTCCATGCCCTTACCTCGCTTCGGTTGACCTTCAAGATTCCCGCTCCAATCGAGCGTTGGCCCATCGAACAAAGAGGACACGCTCGATGGCGAAGAGCGGTCCGAGCGAACCGCCCACCACCACACCGACGAGCCAATCTTCAGCACCAAGGCTCCAGGTTCCGAGGCCAATCAGAAAGAGAACGACCAACAAGCCTCCACGACGAATGATGGCGTAGTAGGGAGCCATCTCGGCCATTTCTTGAGCCCGAGCAAGGGCTTGCCAAGCGGAGCTTTCCTCGCCCACGCTGCTCCCTCAGAGGAGGAGGCCTACACCGAGGAGTTCGGCTGACCCGATCAACATGACGTAGATCAGGTAGACCATCATCATCGAACGGAGGCCAAAGCGGCTTTCATTGGTGCTGTCGGGAACTTCGATTCGCTCGCCGGTAGCAGCGCGAGCCACCACCGAGCGTTCGAACGTGGTGTAGGAGCCGCCAGACTCGAACGCGGCAACGTTGCGCTTGGACTGAAACATCAGCACCATGATGGTCCCGATGATGACCGCCATCGATGGTCCAACATACACGGCCAAGGCTTCGTTGAATTGAGTCATCATGGCGGCGGTGAAATACAGCGTCACGAGGGCCGTCACAAAACCGAACACCCCGGACCCCTCGTCGCGGGCTTGCACGGCTGCCGTGGCCATCGGTTGCATGGTGAGGTCTCGGCGTGGACTGTTTTGAATCCTCTGCCGTTCCCATCCCACACCATGAAGGTCGGGGGCTCGCTGTCGTGGCATGGCTCCGACGACCTTTGCCGTGGCGGGGCACCCCATCCATGGCTCGGCGTCCCCGCACCTCTTCCATCTGGTCCTTGCTCACCTTGCCCGGCGCGGTGTTCGGGGCGTGAACCTCGACGCCTCGACGGCGGTCAGGCTTGACGTCACGTCCGTCGAGGAGGCCTTGGCAGCGATTCACGCCGGAACGGTCCGCTGCGATACAGGGTTGTCATCGGCCGCCGTCGAAGTTGTGCACTCCTCAACGTCACCCTCCGAGGACGGTGCCGTGGTTGGGATTCCAAGTGATGGAGCTCTGTGGCTGAGTTTGACCTCCCCCCTGAAACACGACATCGGCGCTTGGCATCACCTTGACGATAGCAAAGCGTGGAGGAGCGTGAACACGCTTCGAGTTCTCAACGGGCGCATCGAAGCCATGTCCACGGACGGTCTTGCCGTGGTTCGCATCGCACGCCTTCGGGGCGTCGCTGTCGACAAGGGGGCGGTGTTGGCCCTTCGTGGAGGAGGCGGCGCTGCGCGTTCGACGGCTCAGGCATGGATCGCTGCCGGCGGCCGCGTGCTCCCGATCCACGGGCGCAGGGAGCTCCAAGGCATACCCCCTGAATCCCTTGCTCGTCACGGCGCTGCGTTCGGCGTCGATGTTGATGGTGGTGCTTCGAAACTTGAAGCACCGTGTGTGTTGCACCCTGCGTACCGTCTCGGCGAGCCTCCGCTTGCGGGAGGGCGATTGGAGTCGGATGCCATCGACGGTCGATGGATGCTCGCTGCCCAGCATCTGGAAGCATGGTCACGCTGCTGGGCGCCTGATGTCGCTGCCTTCCTGCCCGAACTTTCGCGTTTGGTGGCCGACTTGGTGACCCTCGAAGCACGCGTGGATGCGGCCTGGCTTGACCCATGATGCGCCAAAGTCAAAATCGCGCCCTTGAGAGCACCCTTTGATGCAGGCGTCTTGGCGAACGCTGGTGGTCGTCGCCCTCATCGTGTGGCTCCCGGCCACGTCCGCCCTCCCTCCTCCGGAAGTGTACGATGCATCGCCGCACGACGGTCTTGATTTCCCAGTGGGTTGGGAAGACCTCGCCGTGGAAGGAGCCCCAGGATTGACCCTAAGGCTCCTCTACCCTGCCATGGAGGAGGGTGAAGGTGCGAGCATGGCTGGTAACGGCCCCTTTCCCATCGTTCTCTTCTTGCCCGACGAAGGTGAGGACGCCGCTTCGTACGACCTTGTCTCCGCTGCTCTCGTACGACGTGGACACGCCGTCGCTGTTCCCGACGAGGTCCCTCCGGATGCACGAGGTGTGTCCGTGTTGCTTGACCGATTGGCCGACGTGAACGGAGGTGACGGTTCAGTGAACGGCGCCCAAGGAGGTCTCTCGATGCGTTGGCTCATCGGCGGCCACGGTTCCGGTGCCATGTCGGCCTTGGAGCTCTCAGCCGGATGGGACGTTTCAGAGCGAGGTCACCTCGCACCGGACGCGATGTTTGGATTGGGCCTCGATGACGACGGGACGCTTGTGGACGAGGGCCGTCCTTCGGAAGTGGCTGAATCCATGACATGGGAGGGGCAACGCGTCGCACTCTTGATCACGGGTAGCGTTGACGACATCGCCCCCGTTGGCGACAACGTTCTCCCCCTTCTCAACGGTGACCTCCGGCTCGGCCTTCATGCGATGACCCTCCTCGGAGCCAACCATCATCAATGGCAGGACGAGACGGGTTTCTTTGAATTCGGTGACGGTGATGCAACCATCACCCAAGACGAACAAATCAGCATCGCAGCAACCCACATTGTGGGCTTGCTCGATCTGACGACAAAAGGCGACATCGATGCTTTTCCAGTGGCCTTCAACCGCGCTGCAGATGGGATGACGCTGAGCGACCCTGATGCCTACCTTGACGAGGACCTTCTGCACGCACGCCTGCTCCGCTTTGACCTGCAACGTCCAGAGGCGTTCAGCAGCCACGGTGTAGGAGGTCATGTTGACTTCGTTGCGGATGTTGGACTCTGGAACGGCGCCAACATCTCGGCAGAAGGGATGGCCACATCGGTGGAGTGCCGGATCCTTGGTACCTCAATCCAAGCAACGGGCACGATGAACGATGCAGGTGAGGCGACCTGCACCTTGGACCCATCCGCGCTCGAACCCGGTCCCTTCAGCGTGCAACTGCGTGTTCACGTCGAGGGAGTTCCTGCATATGCTGAGGTGCCGCTGTTGCGCAGCAACGGTGCGTTGATGCCGGTGCTCCCGCTTCCATTGCTCACCCTTGAACAAGGCGGGCAAACGACGCTGGATGCCTCCACACTGGCCACGGACCCTGACGGTACGGAGGTCCGTTTCACAGCGGCTTCTTCTGTTGGTCCAGAGGCCTCAAGGTTCTCGACCTCCATCATCGATGGGGGTCAGCGAGTGGTGGTATTCGATGCCTCAGACGAGGACTGGGAAGGACAAGGTCTCCTGAACGTCTCGCTTGAAGCGGTGGGCGACACCCGGCCACTTGTCTTGGAGATTGACGTGGTGATGGAACCCGTGGACAACCCCGTCGAAGTCGTGGCTACGCCATCGACCTTGGTGATGAAGGAGGACGACGAAATGCGTACCATCAACGTGAGTTCCTTCGTCATCGACCCCGAGGGGGCTCCGTTGGTGGTGTCGCTGCAGGGGAGCACGAACGTGACGGTGGGTCCTGTGCATATCCTGGTCGAGGGCGACCTGTTGCAGGTGACGCCCCTCCGGGATGCCTACGGTTCGAGGATGCTCGAGGTGTCGGTCGGCGACGGCACGACCGAACCGGTGGTGCTCGAGGTCCCCGTTGTGGTCGAAGGCGTGGATGACCCGCTTCGTTGGAACATCACGTCGCTCGTCATCGAACTTGAGGAAGACACACCAACAACCCTCGATCTTTCCACGTTGGGATGGGACCCCGACGGCGTCCCGGTGACGTTTGCACTTCGTGACGTGCAGCAGGATCAATCGCTGGCTGCCCTCGACATGGTCGGTACAACGCTGAACGTGGCGCCATTGGCACACGCCTATGGAACGCTCGGCCTGACCGTGCGCATGGCGTCGAGCAACGAATCCCTCGACATGTTCGCTCAAATCGTTGTTGCCGCCGTCGAAGACGCCGGCTCCTTGCGCTCGGTGGCCGCCACCACGAGCACTGGGGCGCAGCTCGATGTTCGATGGACGGTGGTTGACCCGGACGACCTCACCAACGTGAGTTTCGTTGCGACGGTTGTGGACGGCTCAGGCTCACCGCTGACGTTGGTCGGAAGCGTGACCTGCGGCCCCCCGTTGCTTGACAGCATGGGTTCCTCTCCGGCATGGGCGGTGACCTGCGATGGCGTGTGGGACCTCGCCGAGGTTCGGCTGGATGCACTGCTGCTTCGCGTGGTTGAACAGCGACCCGATCTGTCCGAACCACCGACCTACGTGCAGGCGCTTGAGGTGGGAGGGGCACCTGCACCAACCGACAGCGATGCGTCCTCTTCCTCCAGCACGACCCCGCTGCTTGTTGGAGCAGGTGTCGTGGTCGTCGTGTTGCTTCTTGGAGGCCTGCTTCAGCGAGGGGGGGATGGTCCGGTGATCCGCCAGGAACCGGCTCCGGCGCCGAAGGGGTTGCTTGAGCGGGCGGCGGAAAAGCAGTCGTAATCACAACGGAATGTTGCCGTGCTTCCGGGGTGGCGTCCATTCGCGCTTTGAGGCAAGAACCTCAAGGGCGCGGATCAGACGAAGCCTCGATTCGCTTGGCTCAATGACGTCGTCCAGCCATCCGTTCCGAGCAGCAACATACGGGTCGCCAAACTTCGCCTTGTATTCAGCAATGAGCGATTGGCGCACGGCCTCCTGATGGTGCTCCTCGGCGTCCGCAATCTCTCGACGATGAATGATGTTGACCGCGCCCTCCGCCCCCATCACGGCGAGTTCTGCTGTTGGCCACGCCACGTTGTAGTCGCTTGCAAGGTGCTTGCAGGACATGGCAAGGTAGGCGCCTCCGTAGGCCTTGCGCGTCACGAGCGTCAGTTTTGGGACGGTAGCTTCGGCGTATGCGTAGAGCAATTTTGCACCGTGGCGAATGATGCCGCCCCATTCTTGCACAACGCCGGGGAGGAAACCGGGGACGTCTTCGAAAGTCACCAGAGGAATGTTGAACGCATCGCAGGTGCGGATGAACCTCGCTGCTTTCACGGAGGCATCGATGTCGAGGCAGCCAGCCAGCACCTTCGGTTGGTTGCCAACCACGCCTACGCTTCGGCCACCAAGTCGAGCGAATCCGATGACGATGTTCTCGGCGTATCCTCCAAACAACTCCACAAACCTGCCATCGTCCACGACGGAACGGATGACGTCGGTCATGTCGTACGGTTTGTTTGGGTTGTCTGGGACGATGCCTTCCAGTTCTGGCGTGCGTCGGTCATGAGGGTCGGCGGTGGCCTCAAAGGGCGGTTGGGCATCGTTATGGTCTGGGAAGAAGGACAGCAAATCAGCTGCGATTGCGAAGGCATCTTCCTCGTCTTCAGCGACCAAACATGCCACGCCTGACCTTGAGGCGTGAAGCGCAGCACCGCCCAATCCTGCCGAGTCGACTTCACCAGAGGTCACCTCCGGGGTCTCCAACGGTGACGATAGGAAGAGTTGGCCGTGTTCTTCGCCGAGGACGGTGAAATCCGCCAATGCAGCAGCGAGGGCGCTGACGCCGACGACAGGGCCGAGCACGAGGCTAAGCATGGGGATCCTTCCGCTGCATTGCACCATTCGATCGAGCAGTTCACCCGTACCTCCGAGGGCCGCAATCCCGTCGTGTGCACGCTGGCCTCCACCGTCCCAGATTCCAATCAAGGGGGAGCGTGCACGTTCAGCCATCTCCACGACCTTCGCGATCTTCCTGGCATGCATCTCCCCCATGCTACCACCGTGTACGCTGAAGTCTTGGCTGAAGCAGTAGACCCGTCGCCCTTCGATGGTGCCGTGGCCTGCGACCACGCCATCACCAGCAGAGGGGTGCAGGTGCATGCCATGGTCTGATGTTCTGTGGGTCACGAAGGCGTCAAGTTCGATGAAGGAGCCTTCATCGAGAAGCATCGCAAGCCTGTCGCGGGCCGTTCCTCGACCGGTGGCGCGGATGGCTTCGAGGCGCCGTGCCCCACCTCCCTTTGAGAGGGCTTGACGCCGCTCGCGGAGGTCCCGAAGGCGCCCTTGGTTGACGCCCTCCATGCGTTGGGTTTGGAGAGTCGGTTCTTGATGTGCTCGGCTCAATACTGCAATGGATTTTCACCACACAGGTCCGTGGTCAAGTGTTCGTGAAGATCCAATCCGCGGCTGAGCAAATGGTGGACTTTGATGGCGGTGGTTTCAGGCACGCTGCTGATGCCATGGCCAAGGACGTTCAAGGAGCGTTGTTCACGTCCTTTCGCGTACACGTTCATGTCGACCGGGCCTTCGATGCACTGTGTGGTGACCACAATCGGCAACCTTCGGTTGGAGGCGCGCATCAAGACCTTCCATATTTCCCTGTTTTCCGGCAGGTCGCCGTCCGGGTCTGAGATGGGGAGGTGGCCGAGACCGGTGCCATGGACGATGATGGCCGCCGGCCCTGTCGCTGCCAGGCTCTCAATGTGTTCCGCCCTCAACCATGGCGTGGCCACGACGTGTGGTAGGTTCAGGTCAGGGAGGAAGGGGGTTGGCGCCTCTGTCACCGCTCGGTCAGCTGCTCTGCTCCGCTCTGCATCGTAGCGCTGGTTGAGATGAATCGTGGCCGGCGTGGTGCTGATGGTTACCGTGGCAAGAGGTTCGACGTTCAGCGCCCGGAACGCATCACGGCGGGTGGAGTGCATCTTCCGCGTCGCAACCCCCGGAAGGACGTTGGCCATTCCATCGTCCGAGGAACGGTGCATGACCACCACGACGGCGTCTCCGAATTGACCGGTTGGCACAGGTCCGTTGGCCGCCCAATGGACGGCCGCCATCAGGTTCTCTGGCGCGTCACTGGAGCCGCGGTCCGGCGAACGCTGCGACCCAACGAGGACGATTGGACCAGCAGGGCGACCTCCCGCGCCTGCGAAGGCGAAGGAAAGTGCGGCCGCCGTGTAGTGAAGGGTATCCGTTCCGTGCGTGACGACCACGCCACGCGCACCGTCGGTGAACGCCTGCGCGCAAGCCTCAGCGATGGCGTTCCAATGCTTTGGACGCAGGTCGTCGGAGAACAAATTTCCAACCTTCACTGCTGAGATGTCGGCGATGCTGCCCAGTTCAGGAACGCTGCTCAACAATTCGCTCGGCTCAAAACGAGCGGACACGGCACCGGTGCTGTAGTCCACCTTGGACGCGATGGTTCCCCCTGTGTGCACGATTCGAACGTGAGGCAGTCCAGAGGCTACGAGAGGGGCTGGCTCTGCTTCCGTGGTCGATTCGGAAGGGCCTGAAAGCACGGCCATTGCGGTCACGGACGTCGTCAGGTGGCTGACGTTGTAACCGTTCAAGAGTTTCAGCGTGATGTGGCCCGGCGCTGCAGGAGGGATGACCTGCCCGCTGACGCTGGTCCGTCCCGTCGGCCCATCGATTTCGATGCGAACGGTGCTGCCTACGGGGGCGTCCATGCACCTGTGGGGGCGCGACACAACATGAAGCGCTCGCTTGGAAAGGTGCCGGGAGAGGGGCTCGAACCCTCGACCTTCGGATGTCTCAGACATCGACGGTAGTCCGCTCACAGTGTCCTATGAGTCCGACGCGCCACCAACTACGCCACCCCGGCTTGCTCCGTCCTGCGGCCGTCCGCTCTTCAAGTCAACGGCCCTGCACCGGTGCGCTCGACCGTGGGCTTGATGGGTTGAGTGCGCGCCCCTTTGCTCATGGTTGACCTGCAGACCGCGATGGCGGCGGCGGCCGCTGAACGACAACAGCGGCTGGACAAGACCGCTGAGGAGCGCAAAAAGCGCAGGTCAGGAGCCAACCTTGGCATCGAACGTTTCGATCCGGTCAAGCACGTGAGCAAAGAACGCGCCGAAACCGCGTCGATGTGGCTCGTGCTTTCGTTTGCTACCATTGTGGCGTTGGGCACGCGTTACGTGCTGATGGACATCGTCGGACCTGGTGACGGTTTCCTCCTCTGGTTTTTGCCCATCTCGATGCTTGGGTTGCTTCCAGCCATTCATCGGCGTGTGATGCCGGAGGCGATGAAGGCGCATTACAAAGGTGGAACTTGGTTCAAGGCAGCCTTCCTTCACACCTTCACGTTCCTCGCCTTGAGTTTCCTTCTCGTCAACCCACCCTTTGGTGACATCGTTGCCGCATCGCTCGACGGTGAGTGGCGGTTGGTGGTGCTGACCGAGGACGGGACCCTCGTGCTCTCCGACGTCAGCGAAGCCGTCACGGGGTCAGGTGGGGACCAACTTGTGTGGGTGACCGACGACGGTGTCCTTAACGGTCAGGTTTGGCTTGTCTTCGGATTGACGGACAACGCAGACGTCGACGACGACGTGGTGGTCATTGACGTCAATGGTGTGACGGTTGAACACGTCGACGCAGCCCCCGAGGTGATCGATAACCTCACCCTGCATGACGACGTTCACCGCTGGTTCTTGGTTCCACTCGGAGAGGACCTCCAACGGGGGCAACACGCCATTACCGTCAACATCAGCGAACAAGGCGCGCCGTGGATGAACGAGCGTGTGTACGTATGGAACCTCGAGGTTCGAAAGGCTGAGGGCTGATCACCAAGCCACGTACGGATGGGCCGCGACGACAGCCCGAAGCAAGCGTTCCACGCGATGCACATCATGCGCAAGTCGGTGTGCTTCCCTGAGCCGTCGTGCTCGCACGGCACGCACGAGCGGGGCCGCAACGGTGTAGCACACGAGGTCGCCGAAGAATCTGCGGTTCATGGTGCGGGATTCGCGTACGGACCACCTTCCCTTTGGTAGGGGGTCGCTGAAAGTGAAGCCCACCTCAGGAGAGGTCAGCAACAAGGCGAGCGGTGAGGGCGTCAAGCTGAACGGTTTCGCTCCCCCCCTCCACCAAACGGTATTCGACGTCCGCCATCCGTTCCGTGAGGTCGAGCTTCGCAGCCTCATCGAGAAAATCTGCTGCGTAGAGGCTCCGGTGAAGTTGTGCTATGAAGTCGGTGCCTGCAAGGCCGTACCGGTCCAGCAACTCGCGCAAGCGCCGTCGTGCTGCATGGAATCCGTCCTGTCGGCAGGCCATGAGGTACGCGTGCAGCGCTTCAGGAGGAGCCGTTGCTGATGTTTCGTAGATGAGCGTCCGATCGATGGTGCGGTCCAAGGCCGCAGCGACTTGGAGCGATGTCAGGGCCTTTCGCAAATCGCCTTGGGCAATGCGGGTGATGGCCTCCACCGCTTCGTCAACAATGTCAAGCGATTCTTCCTGAGCCACATGGCTCACCTGCCGGGCGACCTCGGCGTCCGGCAGCGGTCGGAAGCGGAACACGGCGCATCTGGATTGAATTGGCTCGATGATCTTCGACGAGTAATTGCAAGAGAGGATGAATCGGCATGTCTCTGCGTACTGCTCCATGATCCGTCGTAGAGCGCCCTGGGCATCGTGGGTCAGCGCGTCTGCTTCGTCGAGAAAGATGACCTTGAACCGAGCTTCGCCGTAGGGTGTTGTTCGTGCGAACTGCTTCACCTTGCTCCGAATGCTCTCCAATTTTCGTTCGTCAGACGCGTTCATCTCAAGCAGGTTTCGACGGAACTCTGCACCGTAAACGTCCATGGCGAGGGCCATTGCGGCCGTCGTTTTTCCCGTCCCAGGGGGTCCTGCGAACAGCAGGTGTGGAAAGTCGCCCTTTGTGGCGTAAACGCCGAGGCGCTCAACCACAGAGCCCTGCCCCCGGATGTCGCCAACCGTCCGTGGCCGGTGTTTCTCCACCCACAGTTCGGACATCGTGTCCTGACCTTCGACGAGCGCCCTTGAACCTTGGGACGAGGCATCGTGGCCCATGGACACTGCATGAAAGTCGCTATAAGGCGTCAGAGCATGATGGAAGTGAGCCCCATGACGTCCAGTCGCGACCTTCCCTCCCGCACCTTGGTCCTTGGCATGGTTCTGCTGTTCCTCATCGCCGACATGGCCGTTCCAATGATGGCTCCCGCCTCAGAATTGGACGAGCAACAGGCCGTCTTCCGCGTGACGAGCACCGTCGGCGCGGTCGCGGACACCTGGATTGCCGAGGGCGCCTCCACAACCAACTACGAGAGCAACACGCTTGCGACCATCGGCCTTGACGGCGGAAACAGCAACCGCTTCCTGCTTGAGTTTGCGCACAACCTGAGCACGTCCGACACAGTTGAATCCGCGACCCTCAAGGTGACGTGCGGCAGCACGACAGGTTCCGCCACGGATGCAGCGGTGCACGCGGCCTCCATCGATGCCGCATGGTCTGCGGCAAGCGCCACGTGGCAGGTCGCCTCAAGCGGCGCATCGTGGAGCTCGGCGGGGGCCGACGGTCCTTCGGACCGTGGGGTCTGGGAACCCCCAGTTCAGATCACCTCCACAGGTCAATTCTCGCTGAACGTAACGGCGCTTGCACAAGACGCAGTTCGCTCCGGGACCAACCTCTCCCTCCTCCTCGACGCGAACGGAGCCGGCTACGAATGCAGCACCTCTGAGGCTTCGACCTCTTCAGAGCGGCCCGAACTGACCATCGTTCACACAACGGGAACGATGGGGGCCGGCGGCAGCATCACCACCGACATGCCTGCGGACGGAAGCGCACTGATGACGAGCGATCTCCTCCTGACCGCCGACACCACGCCTGCTGTCTCCTGGACTTCAGCCTCCTCAGGACTGGTCGAGGCGCAGTTTGGTCTGTCCTCAACCTGGTTCACCGCTGCTGGTGTGGACCGCCACCTCCACCCCGACGATGAATCAAGCGCCTACACATCTGGGTCTGCCGAACTTCCGTCTTCGGAAGCCTTCACCAACGGCACCACCGTGTACTGGCGAGCACGCGCAGCGGATAGCAACGGGGTTCTCGGTGCATGGGTCGGCGGTCACGTCGTGTTGCCCGACCATGACGTGACGCCCGGTCCTGACGGTACTGCTTCGGTCGCGTTCAATGACCTCGGTCTTTCCTCCGACACCATCGAGGAGGCCTTTGTGACCGAGTCGTCGAAAAACCTGCAGAGCGGCAGTTCGGTAACCTTCGGAGCGTCGATGACAAGCACGAAGGAGGCGTTCAGCCACGTTCGGCTGAACCTTCACGAGGTTGGGTTGGCCAGCGATGCAGCCATCGTTGACGCCAGGTTGAACCTCACCGTTTCCTCCATCACCGGCACGCCGCTCGTGTCCGTGCACCCGACGTCGGGAACGGATTGGGTCGAGTCCCAAACCACGTGGAACCTCGAAAAGACCGGCACCTTGTGGGCCATCGGGGGTCGTGGTCACGCAGCAAGCGCGAGCGACGCTCAAGAGCTCTCCTCAAGCGATACGGAGGTCTCCTTCAACATCACCTCCATCGTTCAGGCTTGGGTCCACGACGGTCGTGTCGGCAGCCAAACGATGCTCCTCACGGCACGAGGTCTGAACGAGGGCTACACCAACGGCGATGTGGCCTTGTTCGACTCGATGGAAGCAACGACCAGTGCAGATCGCCCCATCCTCTCAATCACCTACCGGCAAGCCTTGAATTCGCCGGCTGCGGCTCCTGCCCTGACGAACCCGGCCGACGGTCAAGCGGTCTGGAACCTCACCGGCGACAACCTCAGTGGAAATCAGACGCCCGACCTCTCGTGGACGCCGGTCAGCGGCGAAGATTTCCTTTTGCAGGTCGCGTCGGACTCTGAATTCCGCCACGTGTTGATGGCTGAAGACACCCGCACCTCTTCCACACTCAGCGGTTCGTCAACGGGGTACACGCCAACGGGGAGCGACAGCCTCGATCTCGGCAACGCCTACTTCTGGCGCATGACCACAGTGGACGGGGACGACCAAACTGGACCCTGGGAAGGGCGCTCCTTCGTGGTCAGCAATCTTTCCTCGACATGGCTTGGAGGCGACCGATACGAACTGCGGTTTTCGCACGGCAACGGGACGAACGACGGTTTGCTGCCGTCCTGCGGTGACACGTACATCCGTCAAGGGGACTCAAGCAACTACGATGGCGAGTCCGACCTGCTGGTGGCCCTCGACCTTTTTTCGACCTCCACCGTCCTGATTGGATGCGATTTGGTCAGCCACCTTCTCCCGTCAGGTTACGCCGTGGAGTCAGCGGAACTCTCCCTCAAGATCAGCGATGCAGGTTCTGGTTCACCCGTGATCGGGCTGTGGGACAGCGCCCAGCACAATTGGACAGAAACTGGCGCGACGTGGACGACCTACGACGGGACCTCCTCTTGGGGGGTTTCGGGTGCGACCGGCTGGGAGCGAGGTTCACTCATCGATACCGTATCCTTTGGGACGCAGTCCGATGGTGACCGTGTCAGTTGGAACGTCACCCAATCGGTTCAATCCGCGATGCGAGAAGACCGCGCTGTCGACTTCATCATGGACGTGACCGGCTCTGCGACAAGCACCACCCAGTACGCGATGTTCTCAGCGAACAACCAAATCAGCAGCGACCGTGCTGAGCTGTCCATCGTCTACGTCCCCGGTTCGGACGCTGTTCCGGACAGCCCGACACCCGTCGCTCCTGCCAACGGTTCATGGGCCGTCCTTGATGGCATCAATCCGGCTTCCGACACCACGCCCTTGCTCAACTGGAGCTATGCAGGTAGCCTTCAGATCGGCGGTTGGGCCCTCCAACTCGACACGTCGCCGATGTTCACCTCTGGCGACATCCGCTTCGTGTCCTCGCTGAACGATGCCGGTTTCGATCTGTCCAACTTGACCTACGAGCCCCAGGTGGCCCTCAGCAAGGGCACAACCTGGTATTGGCGCGTCCGTGCGGTGTCCGCCACGAACCAACTCGGAAACTGGTCGAACGTCAACCACTTCCTGCTTCCGGACACCACCACCTGGTCCTTGTCGTCCACCTCCGCCGCGGTGGAACTCCACCATCATGCGGTCATGCCTTCGCTCAACCTCCCTCACATGGAAGACACGACGGTCAGGAGCGATGGTCAGGCTGACCAGACCCATGCAAGCTCCACCACCCTGACGGTTGGTGCCCTCACCGGTGGAGGCTTTGCCGCAAGCCTCGTGCGCATTCCTCTCGATGAAGTTCCTGTGCCAAGCAACGCTCGAGTGACTGGAGCGGAACTCTCCATGTTCGCCCGGCTTGGCTCGGACACTGGCATGAACGTCGGCGTCGCCCCTGTCAACGTCAATTGGAACGCTTCGGCGAACGGGACGACGTTCGATGGAAGCACAAACTGGACGTCGACAGGATGGTCCTACGCCGATCTCGACTTCAGCGCCGATTTCGGCGAGATCGGTGCCGATTATGCCAGTTCCCTCAGCGCCAGTTGGATGGTGTGGGAGGTCGGTGACCTTGTGCAACGTGCCCTCGCTGCTGGTCAAGGGGACTTGGATGTGGTCCTCTTCGTCGATGGGGACGCCACAGGAAAGGTCACGTTCACCAGTTTGGAAGGCACTTCAAACCAACGCCCTTGGCTGAACCTGACGTGGACTGCAGGAACTGCGAGCGCAGCCACGAGTGGGCCAACGCTGATCGGACCAGCCGACGATGCTGTTGCGTTCGATGCAGATTCGCATGCCCTGCTTCCCGACGAGCGCCCCGTGCTGAGTTGGTCGCACACGTCGAGCAGCATCGATGGGTGGCAGGTGGTCGTGTACGATGCATGGAGCAGCGAAGGTTTCCTGAGCGGCGGTTGGTCCGTCTACGACTCGCGCACCGATTCCGGCTTCGACATGACCAACCAGACCTACACCCCCCAGTCCGACCTTGGTGACATTGGTTCGGTGGTCTGGGCGGTTCGCCCGATCACGTCCGGTCTGTACGGGCCGTGGTCAAGCATGCGCACGGTGCACATTCCTGACGCGATGTCTGGGGAAGTGAACGCGGATGTCGCTTGGGTGACGCTCCAGCGTGGCTCGATGGTGGACAGCAGCGTGACCTATCCGACCACGCCGACCGATACGAGCCTCGACCAAGGCGCCCCGACCACGGGGGCGAACAGTGCCACAACCCTCGATGTGGGCTTGTCCTTCGTGACCACGAGCACGGCCCACCGCTCCTCGTCGCTCGTTGGGTTCGACCTGAGCGGCCTCCCGCTTCCAGGAACGTACGAGGTGCTGAACGCGAGCCTGTTGTTGACGACGCTGAGCACGTCCTCCGGCAACGGCGTGGACGTCTCCGTATCTGGTGTGACCACCACGTGGACTTCGTCCGCAACCTGGTCGTCCCCCGACGGCAGCGGGACGTGGACGGCTCCCGGAGGATACCACAGCCTTGGTGATACGTCCGTCCCTTCGGTTGGTGAAACTCAGTGGGTGGCCAGCACGGACACCACGTACGAATGGAACGTGACGGAGTTGGTGCAAGCGATGCTGATCAACGGTGACCCGCTCTCCTTCATGCTGCAGGCCGAGGACCTTGGCCAAGGCGTTGGACGGCAGCGCTTCCATTCTTCTGAAGCCACCAACATCAGCGACCGCCCCGCCCTGACGCTCACCTACCGCACGACATCAGCATGGCAGGCTGCGGCTCCATCGATGGTGGCGCCCGCAGCAGGCTCAACCTTGTGGGACACGAGTGCGCCTCGTCCTACCGCGCCCAGCACGGTGGTGCTTGACTGGTCCTCGGCAGTGACCAACGCCACCTCGTGGGAGTTGTGCATCGCCGAAGACGAGCGCTTTGTCAGCGGCCTCGTGTGTCAGGATTCCCTCTCATCGAGCACCGGTTTCGACCTCAGCGGCCTCGAGCTCAACAGGAGTTTGACGGGTCTGAACACCGACACGTGGCTGCACTGGATGGTCCGCGCAGAACACGGTCACCGCATGGGTGCCTGGTCCTCAAGCAGCGATTTCCGTCACGCCGATGCCCAAGGCTCGGACGACGGAGACGGAAACCACACGGTCGTCTTGAGCCGAAGCAGTGTGTTCACCACCGCCCCTTCGGTCCCCTCGGTCCTCGATGCAACCATCTCGTCGTCCTCGCCTACCACGAACGAAGGTTCCTCAGCCACCCTTTCCCTCGGACAAGGGGCCGGCGGAAGCGGCGAGCAATCCATCTTGGTGGACATCGACCTCTCCGACTTGCCGTGGCCGACGGCCATGACGCCGACGCAGATGTTGCTCCGTCTGTACCGCACGACTGTGGGCTCAACGTCGCTGACGGTGGCTGCCTATCCCTGTGCCTCCTTCAGCGAGTCAACGGTAACGTGGGCCGCTGCGCCTGCATGCTCATCGACCGAAATCACGCGCTCAACGCTCACGCTCTCGCCTCCGAACGGTTGGGTGGATTTCGACTTGACCAGCCTTGCGCAGTCGAACGTCGCCAACGGCAACCTCTCGATGACCGTGCTTCTCGACGTGGTCGGTACACCCGGTTCAACGATGACGTTCCACAGTTCCGAATACGGAACAAATGTGTCCCGTCGTCCGCAGTTGGTGCTCGATTATGTCGACAACATCGACGGCGTTCAGCCTCCGTCCCAACCCTCACTGACGTCACCAATCGACGGCAAAGTGATCTACGCTACCGCGGGCTCCATGCTTGAACCCGGAGCGAAC
>JAURMD010000046.1 GCA_030830875.1 Thermoplasmatota archaeon
ACACCGATGCTCAGGCGTTGCTGATGTCACCCCTTGAGCGTAAAATCCTGATCGGTCGCACTGCTCGAGGGCGTGGGGCAGGCGGCGACCCGACGAAGGGAGAGGCTGCTGCGCTCGAGTCCGAACTTGGTTTGAAGCAAATCACCTCCGACACGCAGTTGGCCATCATCACCGCAGGGATGGGTGGCGGGTCCGGTACAGGTGCGGCGGGCCACATTGCACGCCTCGCCAAGCAGCAGGGCGCGCTCACCATCGCTGTGGTCACCTACCCGTTCAACTCCGAGGGCAAGCTTCGTCAACAGAACGCTGAATGGGGCTTGGAACGTCTGCGCGAGTTTTGCGACACCATCATTGTGATTCCGAACGAGCGCTTGCTCGAAATTGAGGACGTGAGGGACCTTCCGTTGGCGTTGGCGTTCCGTGTCGGCGATGAACTGCTGATGCGTTCCATCATCGGCGTGACCGAGTTGTTGACCATCGATGGGATGGTGAACCTCGACTTCGAAGACCTCCGTGCTGTGGTGCAGTCCGGCCACGGTGTTGCGATGATTGGTCTGGGTTCGGCCAGCGGAGCTGGCAGGGCCGAAGCCGCCACCAACGAGGCGTTGCATTCGCCCCTGCTTGAACTGGACGTCACCGATGCACGTGGAGCCCTCATCAACGTGGTCGGTGGTCCGGATTTGACCCTCGGCGAAGCCGAGCGGTGCGCGGACTTGATTCAGAAGCGTGTCGCGCCGACCGCTCGCATCATTTGGGGAGCGGCCATCGACGAATCGCTCGGGGACGAGATTCGCGTGATGCTGGTGTTGACGGGCGTGAAGTCCGATCAAATTCACGGCTCAAGCGAAGCGCAGCAACTCAAGGCGTTGAAAAACCGCAACATCGAATTCGTGAATTAAAGCACGCCGTCGACGTTTTCCGTGGTCTGCCCCTGCCCTCGGCATGCGCCTTGCCCTCACAGGGACCCCTGGGACCGGCAAAACGCACCTTGCGGCCCACCTCCTTGCTCACGTTGAAGTCCGCAGCGTGGAGGACCTCGCCGCAGCCCACGGGGCCCTCGGGGCACGGGAAGCCGATGGAGCCCAACCGGTGGATGTCGAAGGGCTTCGTGCCTTCGTTGAAGCGTGGCCGACCGACCTCCTTGTGGACGGTCATCTGAGCCACTTGCTTGGCCTTGATGCCGTGGTGGTGCTTCGATGTCACCCTGAGGTGGTCGCTGAACGGCTCCGGCAACGAGGCTATGCACCGGCCAAGGTCCAAGCGAACGTCGAATGGGAGCGGCTGGGCGGGGTGGTTGCTGAACTGCTTGATGCAGCTGAACAGCACCCCCTTCTGGAACTGGACACCTCCTCCCAAACGGTGGAGGTCTTGGCTGAAACGGTCATGGCATGGTGGTTGGAAGGCTGCCCTGACCGTGGCCCTGCCTCCATCGACTGGCTTGGCTGAACCGGCACGAAATCCAACCGTTTGGCTTCCCTGGGACCGATGCGCTCATGGGTCCTCAGGCACGCGACGGACCATGGCCCTTGAGCGATTGCGCAGCCGGTGGGAAGGGGTCCTTCCTCCGCTCCTGCGCCGCCTGTCGTGGGTTTCGGTGGACGCCATGACCTGGGCCGCCCTGCCCGTTGGCCTTGCTGCGGCATGGCTGATCGCAACCGCGACCAACGATGAGGCTGGAGCGTTTCGTTTGGTCGCGGGTGCCCTGTTCATGTTCCTCGCGATGCTCATCGATGGACTTGACGGGGCGATGGCGAGGTCACGAGGTTCCGTGAGCCGCTGGGGCGACATGCTTGACCACACCATCGACCGCTTGCTCGACACGGCGTGGGTGCTTGCGTTGGCCTACAACGCCGCCTTCTGCGGAGATGCCGCCTTCGGATGGCTGGCGGCCTGGTTCACCCTCATGGGTTCCTACATGGGAACCCAAGCGCAGGCGGTGACAGGTTCGAGGAACTACCGGGGATTCAGTCGTGCCGATCGCATGATCCTCACACTTGTCGCAGTGCTGCTCACCGCCGTGTTGATTCCCAGCGGCAACGCCGTGTTCAGCACCGCTCCAGCACCCTTCGATTCGATCCCATTGTCCCCCTTGAGTGTCATGGTGCTCGTCAGCATGCTCGGCGGCATCTGGACCTTCCTCGTGCGCTTCCGACAAGCGGGTCGGGACGTCCGCGCCATGGATGCCGAGGACCCGCTTCCACAGCCGGGCGACGCCGAGTGAGTCGTCCCAAGCCGCGCCGCTGTAGGGCCCCGGCGGAGAAGGCCTCTTAACCGGCCAAGGCGACCATGAGGTGTTGGGTGGCGACATGCAAGCAAAGGCACGACCCGGACGCGCCGTCAGCCTCGTGCTTCTCCTGCTGCTCTCCGGGGTCATCGCGCTGGTGCCCCCGGTGGCTGCAAACCCTGTCGTGCACAATTGGGAAGCGAAGAACCTCCAGGTGTCCTTTGACATCCAGTCCGAGGTCACCACCCTGACGTGGGAAAACATCCAGATTCAACATCCCGCTGCCGTGAACCTCACGACTGCTGTGTACCACGTCTACCGCTACGAAGGTGAGTTGGACAACAGCACCCTTGACCAAGCGACCCTCATTCACAGCGTGCGCGCCTGCGACGACATCTACTGGGTTGGGCAAGGTTCGTTCGGATTTTACAACTGCCTCAGCGCACCAACAGGGAACCACCCGGGGCATGAATTCAACTTCCCCGTCCCTCCCGGAACCAACGGGACGTTCAACTACACCATCGTCACCGAAACCGGTGGGGTGAACTACACCTCGTTCACGACCAACGGAACCACCGAAACCGGGCAAACCGAACTGACCCAAGAGAAGTTGACGCCTTATGCCCTGCGTGGCGATTTCTCCACGTCGGATTCGACCACGACCTTGGCCTGGATTCCGTTCACCGACCTTCCAGGCGGCGAGGTGATTCCCGCAGGCGCTCGAACCCTCGTCTACCGCTCCATCGGTACGCCGATGCAGCGGGCAACGATGAGCACGATGCTCCAATCGACCTCAGCCATACAAATCGGCAACCTCTCGGCGAACGCATCCACCATGGTGGTCAACATCTCGGCGGACACCGACCGTGACTCGTACTACGCGGTGACGTACTACCTGCCGAACTGGTTAGGACCTGGGCAGGCCTACATCGATTACCGCTTCCTCACCAAGAACTCGCTCACCACACCCGTTGAGGAAGACAACACGCCGCCAGACCGGCCATCAGGTGTGCTGGCTGTCTTTGGCGGCACGAGCGGCATGGGGACGACGAACACCACTGTGACGTGGAACGATGTCCCTGGTGAAACGGGTGAAACCTACCAGATCTACACCTCCGGCACACCATTCTCAAGCATTTACGACACCGGTGTCCGCTACGTTGGCACCCAACAGGAAGGCGCGCAGTCGTTCGTGGTCAACCACGAACACGGGCATTGGTCGGAGAGTTACTATTGCGTCGTCGCCGTCGACCGCAACGGTGCGTTCGATTCCGACGTGTCCAACGCCATCAACTCGAACTGTGCCGGGCCGGTGGCCGAAGACGCTTGGTCGCCGTGGCTCAAGATTCCGACCAACGTTCGTGCGGAGTTCATCGGCGACGCCACGACGCGCGTGACCTGGCTCGACCAACTTGGCGTCGAAGGTGAGCGGTACCACATTTGGTTCTCGACCTTTTACGTTCCTGAAGCCATGTGGGTCGAGAATCAAAGCGTGACATGGGTGGGGTACGCCAACGATGGCATCGAGTCCTTCGACGTTCCACTACCGGAGGGCATGGACGGCCGTCAGGCCTTCTACTTCGTCACGACGGAGGCCCTCTACGGCACCCAGACGGGGAGCATGATGCAGGTTGGTGGCTTCAACGATGAGAACAACGACCCAATCAATTGGTGGGGCCCCATCACAGAGGACACGCTGGCACCACGTTCCCCTGACATCAACGACGTGGTCGTGCGTGGTGACCTACTCGAATCGCAGGTCACGTGGCAGAACGACGAAGCAGAGCAAAACGAACTTTACCACCTCTACCGCCACACCGGCGATCCGTTTGCTGACGATGCTGTGTCCGACGTGCTCACCGACGGTTGGGAGTACCTCATGGGCCCCATCGCTGTCCCCAACAACGGCAGCAAGACCCTCATCGCGAGCGTGCCGATCGCAGAAGACCTCGACAGGCAGGTCCACTACGCCGTGGTCATTGAGGACGAATGGGGCAACCTGAACCCTGACGTGTTTGAAGGCGACAATTCGAAGCAAGTTCACGAGGACACCCGGGCCCCCGAAGTGCTCTTCGCTCTCCTTGACGACTCTGGAAATCCCTACGTGTCCCCCTCGCTGGTCGCAGGCGAATACCGCTTGTTGGCTGAAGTGATGGACGTCGTTGGTGAGGCGCTGCCGACGGTCGAGGTGCTCGATGCGGACGGCAACCACGTCACGACCGGTGGCATCCTGCCCATGCAGATGTACCAAGACAACATCGACAACCCAGACCGTGGGCCCGTCTACAACGCCTTCTTCACCATCACGTCGCAAACCGAACCAGGTGAGTTGCTCATCCGGGTCAACGTGACCGACGCGTCTGGAAACTTCGAGTCGGCCGAGGACACTTCCTGGTTTGTCGATGCCCGCGGACCAACGGTGTCGATTTTTTCTCCGTCCCCCTCAAACGACGGCTCGAAATACCTCTACGGCAATGACGTCACGCTTCTCGCGAGCGCCTCCGACGACGTGCGGGTGGACCGTGTTCAGTACCGAATCACGTACAACCTCGACACTGGCAGCCTTTCCACGCCGTGGGCGGACGTTACCAGCGGTTTGTCTGCGTCGGAGGACAACCGAACCGTCCTCATCTCCCTCGACTTTTCAGCAGGCAACTTTGAGCTCGGTCGGCACCAAATCTCGGTCCAAGCCATCGATGCAGCGGGCAACGTCCGTGCAAGTTCGGTCATCTTCACCATCGATTTCTGCAACCACCGAACCAACGGAACGACGCAGTGCCAGTACGAGGAGGCCCTGAAGGGCGATCCAGAGCCAATCGTGATCACGCCAGGGCTCTTTGATCCCCCCTACGTGTTTGTCTGGGTCATGGCAGGGTTGCTGTTGCTGACCATCGTTGCCGCCATTGGCATCGCCACCACCAGCATGCGGACGCCGAAGAAGTCTGGCGATGACGAAGAGGACGAAGACTGGATGTCGGAGTTCATCGGCACGTCGCAGGACCTCGACATGGCTGCCATCACCGGCACAGGTGGCGCGGAGAAGAAGGACGTGAAGAAGGAGGCCTCAGACGCCGTCGAGGATGAGGACGACCCCTTCGCCGTGAACAGGCCAGAACAGAAGCGTCGCCGTCGTGGAAAGCAAGACGATGATGACGATGACGAAGAGGACGACTTCATGGACATGCTGTCCGAGGCAGAGGACGACGACGAGGAGGAGGAAGAGGCTCCACGACGCACGCGCCCGGCAGCCACGCGTCGTGCCGTGTCGTCCAGTTCTACTCGTGAGGCTCCAAAGCGTCGCGCCGTCAAGCGCCCGTCGAACGACGATGACGATGACGAAGAGGACGAGGCGCCCCAGCGCCGAGCGCCTCCGAAGCGTCGTGCTGTGAAGCGAAAGGACGACTGAGGTCGTGGTTCGATGTCCGAGCATGCCTTGGGCCATGCCCATGTGGGCTTGTTGAGCACGATTTCTCCCGCCCACTCGCGTCTCAATTGGCTGCTCTTGTGCATCCCAGCCGCCGTCGTGGCCAACGCCCAGCACGCTCAAGCGGCTGCCTTTGCACTCTCGATGGTGGCCATCATGCCACTGGCGCACCTGATGGGCAAAGCCACCGAGGAGATTGCGCTGCGCACGTCTGAATCGATGGGAGGTTTGCTGAACGCCACCTTCGGCAACGCCGTCGAGTTGATCATCGCAATGTTTGCTATCCTCGCAGCGGCCCGGACTCCGGCCGTCTCAGACACCATGGTGCTCGTCGTGCAGGCTTCACTGATCGGTTCCATCCTCGGCAACCTCCTCCTCGTGTTGGGGCTCGCCTTGCTCTATGGTGGAATCAAGCACAAGGAGCAGACCTTCACCGTCGCCGCGGCTTCGATGAACGGCTCCCTGCTGCTGCTCGCCGTCATGGCCTTGATCACCCCGGCCGCCATTCACATGGCAGATCGAGGCCTTGACGATGTCCTGATGGTGTCAAGAGCCGCTGCCGTCGTCTTGCTGGTGCTGTACGGCCTCGCCTTGTTGTTTCAACTCGGAACGCACGCTGAAATCTTTCACACCGACACCCACAGCGAGCACGAGCACCCCACCATGCAAAGCCGTGATGCGTGGCTCTTGCTCACACTTGCAACCGCCCTCGTGTCAGCGATGGCGCACGTGCTGGTGCACAACCTCGAATCTGCGGTCGAAGCGTGGCACATGCCGCAGCTCTTCATCGGCGTCATTTTGCTGCCTTTTTTTGGCAACGCAGCGGAACATTTCACCGCGGTGCTCGTGGCCGGGAAGGACAAAATGGACCTCGCCATTGGTATCGCCATCGGTTCGAGCGTTCAAATCGCGCTGCTGGTCGCACCCGTGATGGTCCTCGTTGCATGGGTGGCCGGTGTGGATTTGAGCCTGGAGTTTGGGTTGCTGGAAACGGTCGCCACCTTCTTCTCCGTGCTGGTAGCCAACTCGTTGTTGAGCGACGGTCGCACCAACTGGTTGGAGGGCGCCATGCTGCTCGGCACATACCTCATCCTTGCTGTGGCCTTCCTGGTGATGTGAAATGGTGCGGTTTGCACGAGCGTCCCCTGTTCTCGGGGCCATCATTTTGCTCCTCACCGTGCTTGGAACGGTTGGTTGGTCATCGGAAGGTGTGCTTGAGGACATCCCTGCTCCTCCGAGCGCAGACCGGGCTGTATTCGCGGATGAACCCCTCCCCGAACATCGCTGGACCGGCGTGGTCACGGTGGAGGCAACGGTTCGATGGGACCGGGATGATGTCTGGGTGGCGATCGTTGACGAGGCTGAAGTTGAGCGATGCGCCAACGAACCCATCTCAGCCTTCTTCCAACGGTGTGTCTCCACCGACCTTGATGCCGTGGCGATGGGTGAGGCAGGAACGGGTGAGGACGGCCTCACGTGGGTGGTTCGCCCAGGTGTCCATTACGCAGGGTACGGCAGTGTCGAAGCACCACCGGACCTATCGATGGACATCGAGTGGGAGGTGCACGCACGGTTGAACGGAGCAGCCACAGCGATGCTGTTGTTGATCTCCGTCGGGCTGTTCGCCGTGGGCGTGTTGGAACGGGTTCACTCGACCCCGTCGTAGTACGAACGCACAGCCTCATCGAGGGCCTGTCCGACGGCCCGCTCGTCGATGCTGAGGCTGACCCCGTCTCGACGAAGCGGTTGTCCGTCCACCCAAACGTCGAGGCACTCCGTTCCGTTGTAGATGAGGTTGGCAAGGTGACGGTTGTCCGAACGACCGCGGGGGTGCATGCGGATGTCGTCAAGGTTCCACGTCACCCAGTCCCTGCTGCCCTTGGTGGCCATCGCAAAGGCGTCCGAGGCCGTCATCAGGGTCGCATCCCAGTGATCATGGCGCTGAACGAGGCTCGCCAACCGAGCCTCAGCAAGGAGGTTGAGACCTGAACCGGACGAGGCAGCGCCGTCGGTTCCTAAGCGAACATCGACGCCAGCGTCGATGTACGGCGGCATCGATAGCGTACCGCCGCAGGCAAGTTTCATGTTCGAGGATGGGCAGTGTACGGCGGTGACCTCGGCATCGGCCATCATGCGGATTTCACGCTTCTTCACCCACGAGGCGTGCGCGAGGACGGTGCCTGGTTTCAGCACGCCGAGGTGGTCAAGGTGCTCGACCGGGTAACGTCCGGTGCGTGCATGACAGTCGGCTACCTCCTTCCGCGTCTCGCTGACGTGAATGTGGATCCTCGCGGCGTGGCGCTCCCCGACCTCCACCGCCCGTTGCAACGTCTCGTCACTGCACAGGTAGACCGAGTGAGCGGCGATGGCATACTGAACCCTGTTGGCGTTGTCGTTGGTGGAAAGAAGGCCTTCGAGGTCCCTCAACGCGTCGTCGGCATTGTCGTGGGACGGAAGCGCTCGGTCGGAAATTGGCCCGCCAACCAACCCTCGCATGCCAGCCTCGTTCAGCACTTCGCCGGTCACCTCTGGGAAGAAGTACATGTCTGCCGCGAAGGTGGTGCCGTTGCGGAGAAGTTCGGCAGCAGCGGCCTGTGTTCCCGTTCGTACGAAGTCCGGCGTGAGCCGAGATTCTGTTGGGAAAATGGCTTCCTCAAGCCATCGGTCCAACGGGTAACCGTCTGAAAAATCCCTTGCGTTCAGCTGCATCGCAAGGTGCGTATGCCAATTTTGCATGCTTCGGGTCACGAGGCGGTTCCGGCCATCGATTGTCTCCAGCACGTCCTCGTCACCACGCGATGGCGACCAACGTCCGTCCGCGTGCAGCAGCACATCCCCTCGATGCAGCGCTTGGTGGTCGTCGACGAGGACGGTGTCCGTGTACCGGACCGCTCGGTCGTCGGCTTCCATGGACAGGCCAACAGCCCGGACCACATCAAGCGTCGCCCTCTACCACGGGAGGCGAGGAGCCAACGGGGGGACTCGAACCCCCGACCTCCTGATTACGAATCAGGTGCTCTACCAGCTAAGCTACGTTGGCGCGAGCCGAGCGGTGCACCTCACGGTGATAAGTCGAGCGGTGAGGGTATCAGGCGCGGTCCAACGGCCGTGCCGGGCTTGTTTGGAAATGACGAGCGCTCTCCTCAAGGGCGACGACGGCCGGCAAGGGTCGCCCGGCCATGAAATCGAGGCACGCACCGCCACCGGTGGAAACGTGGCCCATCCTCGATGCCAATCCACGCTGAACAACAAGGGTCGCGGTATGGCCGCCGCCCATGACGGTGAACCCCTCGCTCTCGGCGCACGCGTTGAGCATCTCGACCGTGCCCAAGGCGAAGTCTTCCATCTCAAAGACGCCCGCAGGACCGTTGAGGATCACCGTGCCCGCCGATTTGATGGCCGCTGAGAGGCGGCGGACCGAGGTCAAGCCGAGGTCGAACAGCGGGGCGTCGATGGGCAGGTCCGTCACAGCGAGGTCCACGCGGTTTCCTTCCACGTTGGCCGCGAGGTCAACCGGGAGGTGGAGGCGGTGGTTAAAATCAAGCAGAAGGGCCTTGGCCATTTCCACCGTTGGGTGCCATGCTGCTCCAAGTTCGCGCACGAGGAAATCGTGATTTTGGGGGCCGATGTCTTGGCCTCGGAGTTCCAGCATCAGGTTCGCCACGCCACCGGTGAACCAGACCTCGTCCGCGGTGCCGGCCCGTAGCATGTTGTCGGCGACCTGAACGGAATCGTCGACCTTGATGCCCCCAAGGACCGCTAAGCACGGGCGTGCTGGGTGTTCAAGGGCTCGACCAAGCGCTGTGAGTTCGTTCTGCATCAACACGCCAGCAAGGCAAGGAAGGTGCTGTGCAAAGCCAGTGATGCTGGGGCTTGCGCGATGAGCGCAGGCGAAGGCATCGTTCACGTAGAGGTCAGCGACGCTGGCCAGGCGGGTGACGAGGTTGGTGCTGCCCGTCACCTCAAAGCCGCCTTTGATGGAGGTCTCCTCGGCTTCGCCGCGCACGTTGTTGAGCATCAAGATTCGACCCGGTTCCATCGATTCGATGGCCGCCATGGCGCGATCTCCACAAACGTCGTCGACCCAATCCACCTTCCGTCCAATCAGCCGACCAAGTTCTCGAGCGTGACCCAAGGTGTTCGTGTAGTCCGCCTTTCCGGGCCGAGACTGGTGGGCAAGAAGGACAACCTTCGCCTTTGAGAGGCGGTGAAGGGTGGGCAGGATGGCGTTGATGCGGGACAGGTCGAGGAAAGCCTTCGTCGTCGGGTCAAGAGGGCTGTTGATGTCGACACGAACCAGCACCGTGCGCCCGGTGACGTCAACGTCGTCGAGGGACAGGACCCTCTCCATGACCCTCCGAAGAGCAGACGGCGTTTGAGCCTCTCGGAAGACTCACGACATGAATTCGTCACCTGGACGGGCGGGCTGCTCGGGCTCCTTCGCCCAAAACGCATCGTTCTGTGCGAGGGCTTCCGTAGCCGGTCTGCTGCCCGATTCAGGGACGGGTGCGGGGGCGGATGCAGGGTCTGAGAGGGGCACCGTCGGAGGTTGAATGGGCCCTCCACCGATGGGTGCAGGAGGAAGGAGGCCGTGCTCGTCGGGCGTTGGTGCGGGTTGCTGCACGTGCTGCGCCGCCGCCGCCATGGAGGAGGGTGCGTTGACGACCGTTGTTCCATGAGGCACCACCGGCACCATGCCGGCCATCGCGCCGCCGGCCATCATGTGTTGAGGCATCCCCCAAGCCTGTGCCGAGCCATACGGTCCCGTCACCCCCTGAACCGGCACAGCGACCGGCGCGGCGCCAACCACGCCAACCTGCGGGTAAACCACACCCGCCGGCATGGGCTCGTCCAACACCAACATCAGCACGATGCCAAGGACAAGGGCGAGGATGCCAGCACAACACGACATGAATCCGAGTCCTGCGAGCACCCCTCCTTCTCCGCTGAAGTATTCCATGTTGTTGACGATGGCGACCTCGGAGGACGACGCGACAGAGACGGTGACGCTGACCTGGTCCTCAGGACCAAACATCGTTGCGACGTGGACCCACGAGCCGGAGTCGAAATACGGGTCGCAGTATTCGTCCCATGGGTAGGGGGAGCCGTCCAGTTCTAGCGTGAGTTCGAACGATTCACACGATGTTTTCGCGTAAATGGTGTAGTCGTTGCCCATGCGGAGGTCGACGTCACCCTCCGTCCCAACGAAGTCAGCGACCTCCTCGACCACGAAGGGGGTCCCGGTCCCCAAGGTAGCGAAGCCAGCGAACGTACCGACCACACCGACGAGCAACAAGACGCCTGAGACGATGAAGGTCCACTTTGCTGCTGCGTGCATGGGAAGTGGCTGACGCCCGACGGTGAAGGAGGTATCGTCCGTGGTCGTCGTCCTTCGACCAACCACTTCATCGGGGAGTGACGTGCGCAAGGGAACATGGCCGGGCCGGATTTCGACGCTTGGGACCTGTGCGGTCCCGACGGCGAGGACTGGCGCGTTCCCCCTTCCGAACTGGATGCCCGTCAGTCCGTGCTCGGCACGCGTCTTCGCGAAGCGGGGTTGCCCGGCCTGCTCCTGCAGCACCCCATTGACTTGTACTACTACACCGGCGGACGGCAGGACGCTGCCTTCTTCGTTCCCGCCGAAGGCGCTCCGGGATCAACCGAGGCGGGTGGCGACGGACCGGTGGCTTTCGTTCGACGCAGCCTCCACCGTGCACGCCTCGAAGCGGGCGAGGACGACGCGCCGCACACCATCCGCGACTTTCCTCGCCTGAGCACCTTCGCCTCGACGCTGGCTGAACTTGGCGTTCGTGAGGCGCCTGCCATGCAGTTGGGCGAGGTCCCTGCTTCCTTTGCCGCACGCTTCCAATCCGCCCTCGCCAACCTCGGAACGGTGTCCGACGGGACCGCCATTGTTCACACGCAGCGTGAGGTCAAATCGACGTGGGAGGTCGGATGCATGGACGAGGCCGCCGAGGTGCAGTGGCGGATGTTCGAAGCCATCGAAACCGTTGGTGGTGAGGGTGCGTCCGAACTCGACCTCGTTGCTGCTGCAGAAGCGGTCAGCCGCTCGGAAGGCTTCGGAGGGAACGTTCAGATGCGCCGTTATCCGCTGCAGTGCGACAGGGGCGTCATCGTTGCAGGCCGTTCAGGCGGAGTCACCTCGTTCTTTGACTCCGCTGTGGGCGGTGCCGGCCCTCATCCCCTTTCGGGCATGGGCGCTGGTTTCAGGAAGATCAAAGCCAACGAGCCCGTGCTTGTCGACCTCGTTCACGTCCATCGAGGCTACGTGGTGGACATGACACGCATGTTTGTTGCAGGTCGCCTCGATGAGGTTTGGATGAACCGGTTGGAGGACATGATGAGCGTGCGCGACGAGGTGGTGGGGGTGCTCGAAACGGGCGGGACGTGCAGCGAAGCATGGGACCGCGGACTCGCCCTCGCCACGGAACTTGGGCACGCAGACCACCTGATGGGGCAGGCTCCAGACCAATCCCGCTTCCTTGGTCACTCCGTGGGTTTGCAACTTGACGAAGCACCGGTCGTCGCAGCAGGCTTCGACCGACAGATGCCGGTCGGAGGGACGATGGCCATCGAACCAAAAGTGGTCCACACGGACGGAGCGATTGGTTCAGAAGACACGTGGCTTAGAGAGCACGACGGTCTTCGACCAATCACCGCGGGTGGAGCGTGGCCGTGGGTTACGGAATGGTGACAGCATGAATGCAGAAGAGGACGATTCAGTGTGCACGAAGCAGGAAGGATGGACCCTGGAGGACGTCGGGAAGGTCATCCCGCAGCGCACGACCGCCAACGGCACCTACCTGAACGAACCAATCGTGCACGTCCATTGTCAGATGTGCGGAGCAGAATACATCGGGCCCGCACGCGAAGCGGGCGGGTTTCTGGGCGGGCATGAGTGCCTCCATGCCTGGGAACTCGCGCAGATGATGGGGCGTTCGGACGGCCTCGTGGAGTGACCTCGACGGTGCGTTCTTGGCCCATGAGCCGCACGTCGACGTATGCCCGCCAAACCCTACGCTCCTTCGCACGTTGGAGCGGTCGCAGCCAGCTTCACCGATCTTCGGCTTGCCGGAGCGGTGAAGACGATGCTCGTCGAAGAGTTGTGCGCGGAACTTGACCGGCTGGTTCCTCGCATGGAGGCTGAGACCCTCGCGGTGGACGCCGAGCGGAAGACGCTCGACGATGCTTCCCGGACGAGGCTCAACTACAACCGAACCCGTGAGCTGATGCTCGACAGGTTGGACGCCCTTGAGTCCGTCGGCTCCGCCGCGGTGCAGGGGGCCATCGAACATCTTGAGCGCCATCTGTCGACGGTGCTGCAGCATGCTGCCGATGCGGCCGTAGCAGACCGCGTGGCCACCATCAAGGAGCGGCACCTTGAGGCCGCGCTCACCGCCACCGCACCTGTTCTCACCAACGACGCAGGTCCAATGCCCGTCGTGGGGGCGGAAGCCGTCATCGAAGCCGAAACCATCGTTGTTGGTTCGGGCGGCGGCATGCTGACCGAGGGAGGTTTGCTTTCCATCGCCAAGAGCCATGCAGGCATGCCGGTGACCTTGGAAGCGGCCCGCGAGTTGCTGGACCTCTACTACATGTACGTCGAACAAGTGGAGCAGGAAATCATGGAGGAAGCGCGCTTCGGTCGGAATCCGGCGGCCATTCTTGAGTCACTTGGGCGCATGCGCTCCCTGATGGGGCTTGGATGGATGCGACGTATGCTCCGTGCAGCCGCCGACGATGCGCGCGAGCGTGGGTACAAGCGCATCGACATCGAGCAGATCGTCAACATCGACCCGTTCGCTGAGGCGTGAACGTGCTCCTCACGCCGAGCGAGGAGGACCTCGACACGACGCTGCAGTTGCCCGTGGTGTTGGTTCTCGGTCGCGGGGGGTGTGTCAAGTGCAGCGATTTGGCTGTGGTTGCTTCGACGTGGACGCCCCCGCTTGGAGTGGCGGTCGCCCTGGTGTTGCTTGACGATGCAGCCGGCCTTCGTCTTCGAGCGCTTCACGACTTTGTTCACCACCTCGACGTGCTGCCCGCGGTGGTGCCCATGTCCAACGGTGAGCCGTTGGCGGTGATGCATGGGTCCACCGTCGAGGTGCTGGAACGTGCTGCAGACCGGTTGAGGCAGGTGTGAGCATGAACTCCACGGTGCTTGCATCTGCTGCCTTCTCAGGGGCGGTCGCCATCGCTGTAACGTTGCTTGTGGAGCGATGGGGTGGCCGGGTGGGTGGCGTGCTTGGGACCATCCCGACCACCATTGTCCCTGCCGCAGCGGGGATGGCTGCTGGTGCCAGCGTGGCCGGCTTGGAATCCAGCCTTGCGATGGTCCCGATGGGCATGATCGTGAACGGTGTCTTTCTGATGGTTTTCCTTCATCTTCCTGAACGCCTTCGAGGAGGTGAACGCCTTGTCTTGCTCCAAACCTCGGTGCTGGCGTTGGGTGTATGGGCCGTGCTTGGTAGCATGATGCTGCAGGTCACCCGGGTTGCGCTGACCTTCATGCCTGCTGTGCTGCTTGCAGCCTGTGCCACTTCTGTTCTCGGGCTTCTGGGGCTTGCTGTGGCCCGCCGACCTCGTCCTGCTCCGGCCGCGCGTCGCCGGCCGACCGCCGTAGAAATCGGCGCGAGGGGCGTAGCGGCCGCCTTGGCCATTGGCATCGCGGTTCATCTCGCAACCTTGGGGCATGCGTTGGTGGCGGGCCTTGCTTCCGTGTTCCCTGCCATTTTCCTCACGACGATGGTGGGCCTTTGGCTTGCCCAAGGAAACGCTGTGCCTCGTGGTGCCGCTGGACCCATGTTGCTTGGTTCAACCAGCGTCGGCCTCTACGCGACCGTGGCCATGTGGTCGCTTCCCTCCCTTGGTGTGGCCGTTGGTTCGGTGGTTGCTTGGCTCGTCGCCGTCGTTGGTTGGACCATACCGTGCTCCCTGTGGATCAACCACCGTGCACAAGGGCCCGGTTCCAGCGTTCAGGTTCAGGAACACCGATGACATCGATGCGTACAGCGGTCACGCCTCGAACGCTTTGGAGGGCCGTTCGCATGGCCTCAAGGTCGTACAGGCAGCATGGGCAATGGGGGCGTGTTGGTCGAGCGGTGACGTGAAGCACCCCAGCATCGTTGAGGTCGATACGCTCGATGCGAGGCGGCCCACCGTGCGGGTCGGTCCATCCAGCAAGACGCCGCTCAATGCGGTGCTGCAAGGCGGTGCTGCTACGGCTCATGCGTCGTCGCTCCCTTCGACCTCAGCCTCAGCCTCGTCGAGGCGAAGCCTTCGGACGCGCCCTTCTGCATCCTCAAGGTGGGCCTGACAGACGCGGAGGAGCACCGTCCCTTCCTCAAACATCTTCACGGTGCTTTCCAGATCCGCACCACCTCGTTCAAGTTCGGCCACGATCGATTCGAGCCGCTGCAGTGCTTCGCTGTACCCTGGTGTTTCATCCATTGTGTTCGCCTCCTTCGACGTTCTCCACCGTGGTCATCGCGCTTCCGTCGCCAAGGTGGACCATGAGGCCATCGCCGGCGCGAATCTGCGCCACGGAGGTGATCAATCGTCCGTCTTCGCCTTGCAGCATCCCATAACCTCGCTCCATCACTCGACGTGGGTCGGTGTTGCGAAGCACCGCTTCTATGGCGGCCAACTGTGCTTGGTCCGCTGCAAGCCGTTGGCTGATGCGTTGCTGCAACGAATGTTGAGCCCTTGCCAGGTGTTCACGATGGCGTCGGAGCCGCGCCTCCGCCGCGACAGCCATCCTTCCTTCAAGAGCATCCATGCGACGGGTGGCGGTCGACAACCCTGTTCCCGGTGCAGCGGACAGCCGATGACGAAGAAGCTCCAGTCCTCGGACCGCCTCGCCGATCTTCCGAAGGGTGGCGTGCGTCAAGCGCTCCTCAAGCTCGTCGTGGTGCTGGAGCATGTCAGCACGCACCGGAACGAGACGTTCAGCAGCATCAGAAGGGGTGGAGGCCCGGACGTCGGCGACCAGGTCGGTCACCACGACGTCGACTTCGTGACCCACGGCTGAAATCACGGGAACAGGCATGCGCAGCACCGCACGAACCACGGTTTCGAGGTTGAAGGCCCAAAGGTCCTCGGTCGAACCACCCCCTCGTCCGACGATGATGGCGTCGACGGGTGGGCACCCAAGGCGAGCCGCGACGGCTGGATCGGCCAACGATGCCGCCACCTCAAGCCCTCGTACCAGTTCCGCTTCT
>JAURMD010000047.1 GCA_030830875.1 Thermoplasmatota archaeon
ACGCGTGGGCGAAGCACGCTACGAGATGTTCGTCCTGCTGCTCGGACTGTGGTGCCTTGCAGGCTTGCTGATTGACGCCTCAGCACACATCGCAGGGGTGGTGGATGACACCTTCTTCACCGAATGGCACGCAGTGTGGTACTCAGGGGCCACGGCGTATGGAGCCTACATCTTCTATGCCGTGCTTCCCAAAGGCGGCAGCGCTGAACTGATTCGACGACCATTTGGGGTGCTGGGCGACCTCGCCCCTCAACACCGTGCAGGGGTGTGGGGGATCATCGTCTTCGGCGCAGCAGGGTTTGGTGACATGATCTGGCACGAAGTGCTCGGCGTGGAAAGCAGCCTCGATATCCTGCTTTCCCCAACACACATCGGCCTCTTTGCCGGGCTCACGTTATCGGTGTCAGGACCCATGTGGTCCGCTTGGGTGGACGCAAACAGCGGGACGGGGGGATTCAGGTCCCAAGTCCTGTTGGCCTTCGGCGTTGGAGCTGCGTGGACCGTGCTGCTGCTCCTCACCCGATTCAGCCACATCTGGATGGCTCCGCTGCAGCAGGTCTGCTATGCTCCGGGAGGGGCGCTTGGCTGCAACAACCGGTACGAGGACGCGCTGCAGTTGGGCCTGAACATGGTGTATGTGCAGGCCATGCTGACCGCGGGGGCCCTGCTTCTGTTCCTTCGCCGCTGGCAGCCGGCACGAGGGACGTTGTTCCTGATTGGGGCCGTGCACGCCCTGGGCGTGTGGGTGTATGCCAACAACGGCGCCTCAACGTTGGTGCAGGGCTTGGTGTGGGCGGTGTTCCTCGAGGCTTGTCGTGGGCTGTGGTTGACCGGCCGACGGCACCTCTTCATCGCCTTGGCAACCGCATCTCAGGTGATCCTCGGCATCGTTTGGACCCTGCTGGCGCTTCCCACCACGGGGTCGGCGCGCAGGTGGATGGAAGGAACAGACCTGCACCTCGCGCCCTACGGTTGGACCGTCCACGCCACCTTTGGCGTCGTGGTGCTCGCCGCGTTCATTGGCCTCATCGCAACAAGCATCGTGATGCCACCGGACGTGCACGAAACCACGGACACGTAGGGCCGCGGTCCAAGTGCGGGCAAGCCTGAAACCACCCCGGGCGATGAGCAGGCCATGCTCGCACCGGAGGACGTTGCCCGGCTCTCCAGCCTCGACGGCTACGACCGCATGTTGGCCATGGACGAGATGGCCCGGCGCTTGGGGCGCAGCCTCGCCGACGTGGAGCAGGCCTTCCTCGCCCAGGCCAGCGGAACGACCGTCCCTGCACCGGAGGCGGCCAACATGCCCGTACCTGCCCCACCTCCCGCTCGCGCGGCTGAGCGGTTGGATCTCGCCGGGTTCCAGTACACCTACGACCCAAGCCGCGAGGCAAAGGAGCGGCGATCGCAGGTCGCTCAAGCGATTCGATGCCCAACGTGCTCCGCGGCCCTCGGCATCCCAGACGTTCGCCCCATTCGTGTGACCTGCCCAGCCTGCGGTGCTGTCGCCACCTTCGCTGCTTGAGCGCGGAGTTCTTGCACGGGAGCGGCCACGACGGCTTATGCAGCGGGTTCGACCACGCCTCTGGCCGTACAGCCCCGCCTCCTCCCCTGTCGCGCTGCCGGAGGTGGACGTGCTGTACACGCCCTCGGACGTTGTGCCGTTGACGTTCACCTCCACCACGTCACCAGACGAATGCTTCGATCTCGAGGCCCTCAGGGCGTGGGCGGAGGGATTGCAAGACGACCGAGGGATTGGCCTTGCGGACCTGCTGCACGCCGAGGGGGCGGCGCCGCTGGAAGAACGGCGGCCCTTCCTGATGCTTGGTGAACTCGCCAATCCCTTCCGCCTCGCCAGCCTTCAGGCCGAGGCAGCACCCATCCTTCGTGTCCGGTTGGAGGGCCTGTGCCGGACGTGGGCGGACGGTCAGGACGCTCGCCACATTCAACCTGGCCTTCATCACGTCACCCTTGCCCGCACCCCTGGCTGGTGGGAGGTGACGCACCTTGGCCTCTTGTCACCGAAGGAGATGAAGCGCTTGACGATGTGGTTGGCTCAGGACCGACAGGGAGATTGGCGAGGCGTGCGCGTGGCCGAAGGAGGACTTCGGATTGAACATCAGCCGCTTGAGCCGCCCTCACCGGAGGACGTGATGTGGGACGGCAGCGTGGAGCGCGTCGAGCGGGGCGCGCCGGCCCCGACCGGCGCGAAGATCGACCTCGGTTCGGTGCTGGTGCCCGTGCACGCACGTCAGGGCTGTTACGACCACCGTGGTCGTCTAGCGCGTTGCATCCACCTTCCTCAACGCGACTTCCATGACGGCGTCTTTCGACGTGGTTCGGCTCGGAAGTGGGACGATGTGCTCGACACAATGGGCTGATGTTGGGACATCCCACGCCAGCACTATTACGGTTGAACGACCATACATCAACGATGGAAGGGAAGGGAAGCCAGAAAGAAGCACGGTTGGAGCGCCTGAAAGACGAGATCCTCGCCTACGTCGATGCGAACCCCAACTGCACGGCAGCGGACATCGTCGACCACCTGGCCAACGTTCGCCGCATGCGCAACCATGGACTCACGGCGCGCAAGGTCGGGTACTTCATTCCCCGTCATTTGAAGGAGGCCATTGCCTTCACGCTGGACGCCACCACAGGAAAGCGCCTCTATGCGGTCGCGGCTTGAGCACGGCACCTTCATGCGCGCTTGCTCGATGAGGTTGCATGGCGCAGGCACCCCGTCCGGCCGAGGTCTTTCCTTCGCTGACCTCCTTCTCGCCTGAGGCTGTGCCGCACCTGCCCTCGGACGAGCCGGTGTGGGCCGTGCTCGACCCGGACCATCCTCACGCCCTGCGCACCCAACTGATCGCTGTGATTGAGGCCCAGTCTGGACTCGTTTCGGGCCACGAAGGTCGCGCGTACAGCGTCGATGAATCCGCAGGACGCGTGGCCGTGCACAAGACGGCCACCATCGAACCGGGCGTGCACCTCGTTGGACCGTGCGTGATCGGCCCTCACGTCACGGTTCGCCACGCGGCCTACGTTCGTCCGTGGACGTGGGCCTGTGAAGGAAGCGTCATTGGCCACGCGACGGAAGTAAAGCATAGCATCCTGCTTCCTGGTGCCAAGGCTCCGCACTTCAATTACGTCGGGGACAGCATCCTCGGACACGGCGTCAACCTCGGCGCTGGTGTGAAGCTCTCCAACCTCCGCCACGACGGTGGAGAAGTGCACCTGAGCCTTGACGGCGACCGTGTCGGCACTGGCCTGAGGAAGTTCGGAGCCGTGCTTGGTGACGGTGTGCAGGTCGGCTGCAACGCGGTCACCAACCCTGGCTGTGTGCTCGCACCAGGCTCCACCGTGGACCCGAACGTGACCGTGGGTGGTGTGCACCGCACCGCTGTGCGGCATCGATGAGGTGAACCTGTGAACCTCTTCGGCACGGACGGGATTCGAGGGCGTGTGGAGCCACGGATGCTGGGCACCGAGGAGGCCATCAACGCCCTTGCCGACGAGCGATTGCTGAGCCCGACCTTGGCTTGGCTTGTCGCCTCAGCGGCGGCACGCACCTTCGACGACGGTGGTGCGTCCCCGCTGGCCGTTGTCGGCTGGGACCGTCGCCCCGGTAACCCTGCCCTCGTCCGCGCCGTGACCCACGCGCTTCGCACGCATGGATGGCGGGTGTTGCATCTGGGGGCGTGCGCTACGCCGCTCGTCCACCGCGTGGTCATTGCCGAAGGTGCCACGCTTGGCGTGATGGTGACGGCGAGCCACAACCCTGCCCACGATTCAGGGCTGAAACTCTTCGACGCAGAGGGGAGGAAATCCACGCCGAGTATGGAGGTCTGGATCAGCGAGTTGGTACTCGTCCTCGCGCAAGAAGACCACCCGCTTGGCGATCTTGAGCGCGACCCACTGGCCACGCCCGACAACGAACTCGACGATGCAGCCCTTCTCCACGCGTCGTGGCTGGACGAGCGGCATCGCGAACTGGCCACCATCTTCGGGCTGAGGAGCAGGGACCTCTCCATTGAGGGGGGACCCCTCCTGCTCGACGCAAGCGGTGGTGCCGCACGGACATGGTTGGCGGCATGGTTGAGCGAACGAGGTTGCCCTGCGGTCGAGGTCAGCGCATCTGTGGGCCTCGTGAACGACGGATGCGGTGCCGGCGACTTTTCGCCCGGTCAACGGTGGACGTGGGGCGAGGTGGAGGCATCCAACCACCTTCTGCTCCGTCGCCTTGTTCCGGTGCCCGCCGGTCGACTGGTGGCGGCGGCCCTCGACGGCGATGGAGATCGCTGCCTGCTGCTGCAGTCCACCGAAACCGGTGTGGCGGTCGTCGACGGGGATGCCATGGCGCTCAGCATCCTTCGTGCGGCGTCCACGAGCGGGCCATGGACGCTCGCGGCGTCCATCGAGTCGGACCTCGCGCTCTCGACCTCAGCCCTTGGCATGAAGCACGTCGCAGCGGTGCACCCCACCGCCGTGGGTGACCGGTGGCTCTCCGTGGCCCTGCATTCGGCGGTGGGTCCCTGTGTTTTGGGCGTGGAGGATTCGGGCCACCTCGTCCTCCCATGGCGTCACCAAGGGCAGGAAACGGTTCGCCTCGTCGGCGACGGGGCGGCCAGCCTTGTTGCCGTCTTGCTGGCTGGATGTGGTCGGTTGGGCGAGGTGCCCTCGCCCGGAGGTTGGAAACTGCGGCGCTCGATTGCGCCTTCGGACCGCTCGCGTTGGACCGGTACAGGACCGCTTGCCGAGGCGGTGGTCGAGTGCGTTCGGCGAGCGCTCCCTGACGTCGAAGACCTCGAACACGGGCCGCTCGACAACGAGCCAAACCTGCTTCGGGTCGAGGGCCGCCTTGGCGCGGCCTACGTCAGCCTCGGGGTTCGCAACAGTGGAACGCAAGCCAAAACCAGCATCTCGCTGCGAACCGATGCCCCGGCGCTCGCGTCGCGCATGCTTGAGGTCATGGACCAGGTGGAGGCCGTGCTTCGTCCGGCCTTGGTGCAGTGATCAATCCTCAGCCAAGGCCGCTGCATCCCGCTGCGTCAAGTAGGTCACCACGGAAAGCATCACCACCGTCGACGCAAGCATGGTCAGCACGCTGGACGAAGCCCCTCCCCCAACGAGGTGCATGCCAAAGCCGACCCATGCCGCGAGCAGGTCTGCGAGGCCGACAACCCGCCACGAGCGGCGGAGGCTGAGCACCCCAAGCACCCATGCCGTCGCGCTGAGGGAGAGCAATCCCACCACAAGGCCGACCACGCCAAACGCACCCCAGGCTGCGGGAACGATCAGCACGTGCGCAGCCTGCAACGAGGAGGCGAGCCAGAGCGGCTTGCTGTGCCAGTGCACCCACACCGAAGCCAACAGTGCACCGCCGCCCGCGAGAAGCGCCACCGGGAGCAAGCCCGGTAGGTCGAGGCCGAGCCATGATCCCAACCAACCACCCATCGCCGTCCATGCCAACGGCAGGAAAATCCACGCGACCAGCGGAACGGCGGGCTGCGTCCAACGAAGGCCTCGACGAAACGCGAGCATCAGCCCGACGAGGGCAGCGGGTCCAAGGGAGATGGCGAGGACCAACACTGCGGTGGACACGCGGCCTGCCGCACCTCGTGCATCGGGTGAGCCCCGGCGCATACGCTGTCCCTCCACCCATTCATGGAGGACAACGACGGCCAACAACAGAACCTCGGTAAGCAGCAGGGGGATCGCCCATGCGAGGGTGGGACCGGCGAAGGGATCGGTTCCGAACGGCACTGGGACTTCACCTCCCGCGGCCAGCGCCAGCAGGCGTGCGGAAACAAGCGACACCACCACCGCATCTGCCGTGGCCGGAAGGCGCAGGCCAAGGTCGCGCCGCCCCAGCACGTGGAGCGTCGCGAGCAGCACCAGACCGAGCACGAAGGAGAGGTGGTGGGTTTGGTCCTCGAGAAGCAAGACGCCGGCCCCCATTCGACCGACCACGTCGGTCACGACGAGGCCGCCAAGACCTGCGGCAACGGGAAGGTCGACACCCGCCACTTGAGGCAACGGAAGGCCAACACCGTCCGCCCGAACACGCGCGAGCGCGATGAAGGCGGAGGCCCCAATCGCCAGCACAAGGAGGGCGATGGCGTGCGGTCCTCCAGCATAGGACCAGGCAGCGGTGCCCAGGGACAGCGCGGCGATGAACACCAACAGCACCGTTGGGCGGTGTTCGATGCCGGCAAGGTCGCCCCCAACGGAGACCGGCCCTAATGCTCCACCATGCCGCCGGATCGTTCCAGCATCCACCACGTCGAGCGTGGACGTGCCCTCCCCGTCCCCACCAAGGTGCAGCATGGCGCCGTCCACCTGACCGGAACGGGCCTTGAAGGCCACGCGGCGCTCCTCAACACGTTCGTGTTCACGACGGCGTTCTTCGATGCGGGCAGAACTCGACATCGCCGCACGAACTTCGGCTTGCGCGCTCATCCATGCCCCCAAAGCAAGGAACATGACCACAACAGCGACCAAGCCGAGCGTCGAGCCTGCCTGCACGGCAAGGAGAAGCAACACGAGGAGCAGACCAAGGGCGCTGCTCACGCTTCGCAGCAGCGGTTGTCCGAGGACGCTGCGTGACGCGAAGGGAAGCAAGGCGACGCCCGACATGCACACGAGCAACAGGAGGTCCTGTGGTGCCTCAAGCACATGCGATTCATTCGCCACCTCAGGACGCAACCACCGCACCAGCGTGAGCAGCATCAGAAGGCCCAAGAGGAGCGAATGATGGGTGGAAGGATCGGTTTCCATCGCCACGTGTTGGTCGTCGTCCACACCCGGGCGTCGTCGGATCCCGTCGGCCATCAAGACCAAGCCTGCCAGCAAAAGACCGGATGCAATCAAGCCGAAGTCCCCCTTTGTCCATGCAAAGGCCAGGAGGGCGACGCCCGAGACCATCGTCGTCCTCGAAGGACGGTGGCGTCGAGCGCCGAGGGCGGCAGTCGCGGCCTCCACCATCATGGGCGTCATGAGGAGCACGAGGCCAAGGTCCGGCCGTACGCCCTCGGCCGTGGCCGAAACGAGAAGCGTCACCACGGCGAGCACCGTTGCGAGGCTCCACAGGTCGAGCGCCCCTGCATCACGAACCCGAGCGCTCAATTCCGTTCCTCCTGTGAATCGTCGGCCAAGGTTGACGCCGATGCCCCCCAATCGAAGGTTGACCGTGTAGGTGAGGAGCAACGCACCAGCGAGGAAGACAGCCAGCCACGATGAATCGAGCTGAATCGAGATCACATCGATGCTCAGCAGCCGATCATCGACGTCACCGACGAACAGCAGGGCCCAGACCCATGGCCCAACGACCGCCGTTCCGGCCAAGGACGGAGCGTCGCGACGAAGGGCGAGCAGTCCGAGGCCCCCCCACACACCGAGCACACCAAGGCTCAGGACGGCTCCTGTGTGCGCTCCACCGTTGGAGGGAACGAGCAGGGACAGCAGCACCACGAGCGCGACGGCTCCGGTCCAAAGGACGTGATCTGACACTTCCGTTTCGTGCCGCAGCACAGCGTTCGCGGCGCAGCCCGCCATGCCCAGCGCATGCAAGGCGTACGGCGATGCACCAACCGAGAGGTCGAACGCGACAAGGGGGATCAACCCGAGCGTAAGGGCAAGGGGGGCCCAGAGGACGGCCGGGGCGAGTCGCGCCCATGCAACACCACGCACGCTGAGGTATGAGCCGGCAAAGGCGGTGAGCAGGAGGGCCACCTGCGCCATCGCGTAGCCGAGGTCTTCACGATGGGCGGCCACCGCAAGCACGGCGCCAACCATGCCAAGACCAACTGAGACCGCCCAGAGCCCAGGTCGCCCAAGGCCGAGTGCGGCCGCGCTGGACGAGAACCAATTGTCATGACGGGCAAAACGGGCCGCCATCACGGCGTTCAGCCCAGTGACCCATGCCATCAGCAGGAAGGTCAGGAATCCGTCGTCGAAGGGGACGATGGAGAGTCCGAGGATGGACCAACCGTCCGACAGTGCGTGAACGCCGATCCACAGGTACGAGGCGGCGATGCCGAGGCTGGCCAAATTACCCGTCCCACGAAGCAGGGCAAGGCCGTGCAGCACGGCCGTACCAAGGGCGATCATCAGCACCACACCACCCTCGCCGTAGACACCGCCTGCTGCGCTACCGACCACGAGGAGGATCAGCGTGGCTTGCGCTGCGATGGCGTCGTCGTCGTGCCGCTGAGCCAAGGACACGTTCAGGCCGACCAAGAGCAACAGCAAGGCACCGAGCGATGGACCTGCGCCTGGACCAACCGCATCAAGCCATCCCCAATGATGGACGTCGAGGGCCAAGCCGTAGAGCACTTTCATCGAGATGATGACCCACGTGACCCCAAGCAACCGCATCGAGGGGCGTGGAATCCAACGCTCGCCGAGCGCCAATCCAGTGAGGCCGAGAACGAGTAGTCCGGGGGCGGCCACGGAGGGCGAAAGCGACGTCCCTACGTACGTGGCCAAGGCCGAATATGCGACAACCATCGCGACAAGGAGGCCGTGACCAAGCCGTCGTTCGCCGTCCACGGCGAGGTTTGTCAGCGGGTCTTCAACACGCCCTTCCGTGGAATCTCCCGCTGCCCGGAAGGGGGAGTGGACGCTTCCAATGGCGTCGTCGGTCGTGTCCTCGATTACAGGTTCGGGCGTGGAGACCGTCGCCCCCTCCTCAAGCCTGAGGTCAAAGCCTGACAGATCGAGGCCTGCGCCTTTGCTGAAGGCGCGTTCGCGGAGGAGCGCATCCTCCTCAGGCTCCACCATGAGGGTCTGGAGGTCCGTTCGACCTTCAAGCCTCGCTGTGGGATGGAAGGAAATGCGTGCAATGAGGCTCGGAAACCGTGCACTCAGGCGGTGTGGCTGGCCACACCGCATGAAATGACCGCAAGGGCCTAAGAGGGGCTGCGGAACCGCGCGGCATGCTCAGCACCCCCGGCCACGGGCACGGCGCGCTCGAAGCCATCGGCATCCATCCCTCCGGCATCGTCCACTGGAACGTCACGGTTCCCGAACTGATTGACATGGCCGTCGAACGCAGCGAGGGTGTCCTCTCCGCCCACGGCGCCCTCGTCACCGAAACTGGTGAACGAACGGGTCGTTCTCCGAATGACAAGTTCATTGTCGACGAGCCGACCACGACGAACGACATCAACTGGGGCAAGGTCAACGTCAGCACCGACCTTGCTACCTTCACTCACCTTCGTGCCAAGGTCGTCGCTCACCTTTCCGCCCAAACGACGCTCTTTGTTCAGGACCTGCGCTGCGGTGCCGAACCGAGTGAAGCCCTTCCCATTCGTGTGATCACCCAACACGCATGGCACAGCGCCTTTGCACGAAACATGTTCATCCGCCCCGAGGCCAGTGACCTTCACAACCACGCTCCGGAGTTCACCGTGCTCCACGCACCAAATTTCGAGGCTGACCCCGCTGAGGACGGTGTCAACTCCCACGTCTTCGTCATCGTGAACTACGAAGCCAAGGAAGTGATCATTGGTGGCAGCCAGTATGCAGGCGAGATCAAGAAGTCCATCTTCTCCGTGATGAACCTCATCCTGCCCCGAAAAGGCATCCTGCCGATGCACTGCTCGGCCAACACAAACGGCGAGAACACCGCCATTTTCTTCGGCCTCTCAGGCACGGGCAAGACCACGCTCTCCGCAGACCCCAAGCGTGCGCTGATTGGTGATGATGAGCACGGCTGGGGCTCTTCTGGCGTGTTCAACTTCGAAGGCGGCTGCTACGCGAAACTCATTGACTTGTCCGAAGAGGACGAACCCGCCATCTTCGCAACCACCAGGATGCGTGGGTCCGTGCTCGAGAACGTCGTGTTGGACGCAGACGGTGTTCCGAATTTCGCCGACGGCTCAAAGACGCAGAACACGCGCGGCTCGTACCCGATTGAATTCATCGACAACCGCACCATCGACTCCCGCGGAGGCCACCCGCAGAACGTCATTTTCCTGACGTGCGACGCCTTTGGTGTGCTGCCGCCCATTTCTCGGCTGACCCCTGACCAAGCCGCCTACCACTTCATCTCCGGGTACACGGCCAAGGTGGCGGGTACGGAAGTGGGCGTCAAGGAACCTAAGGCGACCTTCTCGGCCTGCTTTGGTGAGCCCTTCATGCCGATGCACCCCGGCGTCTACGCCGACCTCCTCGCCGGCAAGATGGCCGAACATGGCTCGACGGCGTGGCTGATCAACACCGGATGGTCCGGAGGACCCTACGGTGTTGGCAACCGGATGCGCATCCGCTACACCCGCGCGATGCTCAACGCCGCACTCGACGGTGACCTCGACGGTGTCGAGTACGTGACCGATGAGCGCTTTGGCTTCGAAATCCCAACCTCATGCCCCGGCGTTCCCGACGAGGTGCTGCAACCCCGCAGCACCTGGGCAAACAGCAGCGACTACGACCGCACGGCGGACGAATTGGCACGGATGTTCAACGCCAACTTTGGGCGATACGCCGGAGGCGTGAGCGATGAGGTCAACGCAGCAGCGCCGACGCCGCTCGCATGATCAGAGCAAGGCAAGAAGGTCGCCCAGCGAGGCTCCGCCGCCGAAGAGCTGTGCGAGGAAGTACAGCACCCCACCGATGAGGACCGCGCGGACCGCGTCCGGCAAATCGTCGGCTTCTTTGGTGGTGTAGAGCAGCAGCCCCGCAGCGACAGCGATCGGCCCAATGCTTGTGGAAAACAACGCGAGGTTGGTGTACCGGTCCTGCCAACGTTCGTGCTTGGTTAGGTCCTCTCCGTACTGCTCGACTTCATCCGCATCGGCAAGGTCGTAGTCGGCCACGTCGGGCGGCAGGGCGAAACCGGCCACGAGCATGACGAAGGCAGCGAACACGAGGGCGCCGAATCCTGCTGCAACAAGCATGTGGCTCATGGGTGGACGTTCTTTTGGCTCCTTCATCGCCATAGGAACGGGCACGTGCATGACCGCTTGTTGCGCGTACTGGTGTTGCCCGCCGTTCATGACGGGCTGCCCGGCCATCGCCTGACCAGCGAGGTTGGTGCTCGAAACGGCTTGCATCATCGGCTGCTGAACGGGGGTCTGCTGGAACGGTGCTGCCTGAACAGGGGCTTGCGGGATTTGGGCCACGGCTGCTTGGGGAGCGCTGGCCGATGGGCCAGGGACAGGGGCTGGCTCAGCTGGAGCAGGCAGCGGTGGTGCAGGAGGAAGGGACACCGCCGAGGATGGAGCGTCGTCCCCCCAGAGGTCATCGTCGGCAAGAGGGAGGGGGCCGGGGGGTGGCGGGACCGGAAGCATCCACGGCCGATGGACGCGAGGAGCCTATCAGTCTACCCTGAAGTGGAACCGTGAGTATTTTTCGAATTGATTTGATAAAATATGAGGAGATTGCGTTCGCTGCATTCCAGCATTATTTCACAATGTTTAAATAGAGTGGTCGCTTCTGCATGATATCTGCGGACAGGTGAAGCACATGCACAGGGTCTTCGGGAGGTCGGATCGTCATCGCGGCGAGACCGACCGTGGACATCGAGGCTGACAAGCACACCCCAAGAAAGGACCCTTCCTGTTCGATCAAGGCTGGTCTTGCATCGAGGCAAGGGCAGGCGTCAGGCAACCTCAGGGCGTGTGGTGTAGTGGAGAGCATCGAAGGTTGCGGACCTTCAGATCCGGGTTCGATTCCCGGCACGCCCGCCATCTTCCATCCACCATCAGCGAGGATGATGAGCAGGGCCGTCGAAGTGGGTTTTGTACCCCACCCAACGGTTCCTCACAGGTGGATCTGGAGGCACGCCAATCAGGCCATGTGCCACATTGTTCCGAACCATGACTGGACCCTCATTGAGATCACCAACGTGATGGTGTTCCACGAAGCACACAGAAGGCAAGGACAAGGCAGGTCAATGATTTCAAGGGTCACGAGTTTCTTTCCAAACGCGTGGTTTTGGGTCTACACGTACGTGCATTCTCAGCCGTTCTGGATGTGCATGCATGCTGATGGACACGTGCAGGAAGTGGTCACCCCCGGATGGCCCTGCCCGTGGTTTGACTGCAGTGCTTGCCTCCCTCATAGGCCACATGCAGGTTGGGGGTGCAGGTGGTGAAACTGGCATGGGTCCCGAACCCTACCGCACCTTTGTGGTGGCCAGACGATGAGCATGAGCCCAACGGGCCATACTTCCACCACCTGACATTGAACCACATCATGCAACAAGGCCCAACGTGTGTTCCAACCACACTCGCAATGCTGGCGTGTGCGACCGGCGCATCGGTCACGCCCGAGGAAATGATGCCGAGGATCAACTCGCAAGCCCCGCACACCTGGTCAGCGGCCCTGAGGCCGTACGGAATGCAGCTGGCCTACTGCAACGTCGACGTCAGAAGGGCAAGCGAACACGTGGACGCGTTGCTCGCCTTGGACGACCTGTTCTTGCTTTCCTTCTATTCGGGCGACCCCCCGTTCGAGCCGCTTGTGCCAGGCGGCACGTTGTGCACTGCGCACATCGTCACCGTCCACAGAGGTTGCCTCATCGATACGGCGAGGCATGCGAGGTGGGGCGGCGTTGGACCCCTCAAGGAGTACAACAGGCTTCACAATCCAACCAAGAGGGTGTTCAGGGTTGTTCCCGCAGGTCATCCAAGGTCGGTGTAATCGAGGAGAGGAGCAGATGAAAAATAAGCACACACAACAGAACAGCACGCACGGTTTGGACGACCCATTCAACGCACTCCCTGATTCGGCTTGGTCCCTGGACGAGACATCCCTCGCATGGTTGCTCTCGATGGCCAAGGCCCACAACCCAGGGGAGGGCGCGTGGACGGTTTGGCCCGAGGGTTGGGGCCCAGTGATGAATGTCCCTGTCGATGAGAGGCAAGCCTGGCTCGAGGTGCTCCACCTCATTGAGGTCCATCCAAGGGTATCGATTGGGACGACGAGAACCGTTGTCGGGAATGCAATCGTTGAGGCCATCCTTGTCGAAGGTGTCCATGGAGGCCCATACGCGCTGGCATTGAACGGCTACCTTGATGCGTGGCCTGAACCGGTGTGGTTGTCGTCCACCATTCCAACACCGATCGTTGACGCCTTGAAACTGCTCCACGACCTTCCGATGGACAACCACCTCCCTCCTCCGAGGGACGGTGTGTGCCTTCAACCCCCTCATGGCGGCTCGCTGCCCATGTCCCTCAACGCCATGCTCAGGCTGATGCTCGACGAAGTCAGCCTCTACGGCGTGGCCACCGACTTTCACATGGTGCCGTGCAGCAACCAGTGGTGCTCCAATCACACCCCCCATGATGGAAGGAAAGCCGTGGGTGACATCGTCCCAGAAGAGTGCCCTTCGTGCAGAAACGACCCCCCGGAGACGAACTGAGGAATGAGCATGCACGTGAAGGGAAACCATGGCTCGACCTTTGAGGTCGAGGTGAACCAGAAGGGGTTGGTGACAACCGTTCTGCTCGAACCGTCCTTGCAATCCGTGGTACCGGAACAGGTTCCAGGTTACGGAGGTAGGACGTTGGACAACGGTGAGGTGTTCCTCGACCTTCTTGATGGCCCGATGATGTTGAGCGAGGCCGTGCCACTGCTCAGCGGAGATGAGGAGGTGTGGTCGAAGCATGCCCAGCACGCTCAGTTGATGGAGTCGTGGGAGCAGATGTGGTTCGCGAAAACGGACATCGCGCTGGGGGACCTTGTTGGCTGGTTGGCTGATGTCAACAAGAGGGAGGCGTCCCTCGGCCTACCGTGGTCGACTTGGAGCCTTGTGCTCGACGACCTCGGCCTTATCGACCTGTTGAGAAGTTGCACGCATGGAGGCGTGGGGCTCACCGGGTTGAGCGACATGGCCACGGCGGGGTTGGCGCTTGCTCAAAGGATCCACGACAGCGGACGCATCAGCATCGATGGCCACCTCATGACCGTTGGTCTCGACTCAGGAATCGAGGTATGCTTTGACACCACGCTCGCAGAACACGTCACGCGTGGAAGAACATGGACCATGGTGCATACGCCTGAACACCATGCCTTCGCCAACCACCCCGAAGCACAGAACGCACTTGGGCCATGGGCCGAACTTTGGGAACCGTGGTGGGGCCCAACCCTCCCCTTGAGCAGGATTGCGCATGCAGCGTGGGTGAGGCTCAT
>JAURMD010000048.1 GCA_030830875.1 Thermoplasmatota archaeon
CTGCTCCACACCAATCACGGGAATCGGGCGTTCATCTCGGCCTCCACACATATACATTCCGTCATATCATAATACCTTGATGTGTTGGGAAGGGTTGAGTGCTCGAGGCCGCTGGGAACGGCATGGACGGCCGGCGGCTTTTGCTGAACAAGGCAGGCGCGCCTTCGACCATGACCGTGGAGCGCTTCGAACCCGCGGCACCCGGCCCTGGGGAGGTGGTGGTCAGGGTCACTTTTTCTGGGGTCAATTTTGCAGACTTGCTTCAACGCCTTGGATTCTACAACCCACGACCGCCCTACCCGTTCACGCCCGGTTACGAGGCCAGCGGGCACGTCCTTGCATGCGGCGAGGGTGTCGAGCACCTCGAGGTGGGGCAAGCCGTGATCGCGGTGCCCGGCAGCGGGGCCCACACAAGCCACCTGCTGTGCGATGCTGGCCTCGTGATGCCCCTTCCTGCGGGCATGACCCACCAGCAAGGCGCGGCCCTTCCCGTCACCTACCTGACCGCCCACCACATGCTCCACCACCTTGGTGGCCTGAAACCGGGCCACACCGTGTTGGTGCACGGTGGAGCAGGAGGGGTCGGCACCGCCGCGTTGCAACTGTGCCGATGGATGGAAGCAGGGCCGGTGTGGGCCACAGCATCGGCACCAAAACGGGCCATCGTCGAGTCCCTTGGCGGCACCTTCGTCGACCGGCATGCTGAGGACTTCGTGGAGGTCATCAAACGAGGCACCAACGGCAGGGGGGTGGACCATGTGCTCGACCCGATCGGAGGAACGCACCTTGAACGCAGCCTCGCGTGCGTGGCAGAGGGCGGGCGGCTCTACACGTACGGACTCTCGCAGGTCGCGCCAAGCGGCCGGCGGCGCCTGCTGTACGCCTTGATGACGTTGCGCCGCCGAACGAAATTCGACCCGCTCCGCCTCATGAACCGGAACCGTGCCGTCCACGGCGTCCACATGGGCACGTGGTCGGACAGGTCAGCCTTGATGCCCCAGATTGAGCGCCTGCTCCACGGTGTGGCCGAGGGCCACATCGACCCGGTCATCGATCGCATCTTCCCTGTGGAAGAAGCAGCAGAGGCGCATCAACACCTGCACGATGGAGCGAACGTGGGCAAGGTGCTGTTGTCGTTCTGAGGGTTCAGAACTTGCGCACGCCCGTGCCGGTCGTGTTGGACGAATTCTCCAGGTCGTTGCTCACGACGTTCGGGTCGAGGCGGGCGACGGTGGCTTTCAGGACCTCGAACTCAATCTCAAGGTCCTGCAGTGCGTCTTTCGTGGTCTCGATGTGGCGCTCAACCCTTGCGAGGAGTTTGTTCACCTTCTGCAAGGTTCGGTCGTCCGCCATATGCCCCCTTCGGAACGCTTGCTTTTGAGCGTTCGGCGTGAGCAGGTTGGCGCTGGAAGGCGAACACGAGGGGGAACAGCGGGAGGGTTGGTCCTTCGCCACGCAACACCTTGGCCCGCTGACGATGTTCGGGAAGGAAGCCTGCACCCGTAGGCCGAGATGTTGTGGTGCAGGAGGCAGGATTCGAACCTGCGAACCGTTACGGACTGGGACCTCATCCCAGCGCCTTTGACCAAGCTGGGCGACTCCTGCGTGCAGGTCGGCGGTCATGCCTCCCGTATTTGAACGCCGCGACCGGGGCGCAGGCTCACTCCGACTCGAGCAGCCAGGGCGGAGGGCTGTAGAAAATGGAGCAGCAGGTCAGCGAGCCGTCTGCGGCTCGAATCTCGCTCATGTCAAGCACCACGGGGTCCAACCCGAGGGCCATGACGGTGGCGAGGACCGTTGGGTAACCCTTCGCTACGAGGACCTTTCCGTTGGGGAAGCCAAGGGTGTTGCAACCGTACACTTCGGCCTCAGGCATCACGTGAATGCGGCACCCCTCAGGCAGGTCGCCAAACTGCTCAGGCGTCAGGTACCCTTCGGGAATGAGCAGGTCGGTGTCGGTTGGGGTGGAGGAGATGGACGTCAAGTGAAGGGCGTTCTCTGGAACGTCAACGATGCGAAGCTCGTACTCGAGGTGATCGAGCAGAAGTTTGAGTTCCTCGATGCCCTCATCGTTCGTGCGCTTCGAACGCCCAACGAAGAAAAGGTCGCCGAGCCGTACGATGTCGCCGCCGTCCATTTTTGCGTCGCCCCACATGCGGCAGAGGCGACCACCGTGCAGTTGGCGCACGAGGAAGTCGGCCACGGGAGGTTGTTCACCACGGCGGGACGGGTGGCCGGGGACCGGGAGCAGGACATGGTCGTCGATGACCACCGCTTGGTCCTCGACGAAAATGCAGTCGGGATGATCATGGTCAGCAGGCAACACCGTGACCTCGATGCCGTTGGCGATCAGCGCTTGACGGTAGGCTTGGTGCTGTGCTTGGGCACGCGGCACGCTGGTCGGACCGGTTCCGAAAAATTTCGCAATCGCCCGAGGAAAGGAATCAGGGACAGCGCGCACGAGCGCGCACCGCTTCTGGTCCAAACGGACCGTAGCCATGACCGGCTGTCCACCCTTCTGTTCATAATCCTATCCGCAGGTTCCGGAATTCGGGAAAAATGGTCGGAAGCCCTATCGCCCGGTGCGGACCAAAACGCAGCATGCAAGAACATCTTGAATTCAATCCAGCCTATTCGCTCCTTACCCTTGCCCTTGCTCCAGGCGAACAGGTCAACGTCGAACCTGGTGCCATGGCCGCCCTCGGAGGGTGCGACGTGCAAACCCGTTCCGGTGGCGGTTTCATGAAGGGTCTGAAGAAGGCGGTGCTTGGCGGAGAGTCCTTCTTCCTCAACACCTTCACGGCAGGGCCTCAAGGCGGGTGGATCTCCATCGCGCCTGGCGCCCCCGGTGACATCTCTGCCTACGACGTCCAGCCCGGTCGAGAGTTGTTCATTCAGGGCGGCTCCTACCTCGCCAGCACCACCAACGTGCAGACCGATACGAAATTTCAGGGCTTCAAATCGCTCTTTTCGGGCGAATCCATGTTCTTCATCCGCGCCTTTTCGGAAGCGGGACCCGGGCGCGTGTGGTTCAACTCCTTCGGCGCGATCAAGCCCCTCCCCATCCAGCCGGGACAGGTGGTGACGGTGGACACCGGCCACGTGGTCGCCTTCGAAAACACCCTGCAGTACAACGTTCGAAAGTTGGGCAACCTCAAGTCGGCCTTGCTCGGCGGCGAGGGTTTGGTGATGGACTTTCAAGGCCAAGGGAACGTCTGGATTCAGTCCCGCGCCATCGGTGGCCTCGTCGAGCGGATGATGCCGCTGATGGGTGCGGGCAAGGCCTCCGGCGGCGGCGGCACGGCCGGCGGCTTCCTCGGCGGCATGTTGGGCAACTGAGCGGACCGCTGCGTTGAACAGGGGCCGCCCGGTCCCCAAGCCATGTCCAGCGTGCTGCGCGCAACGACCCTCGGGCTGCTGATGCTCTGTGCCGGCCTTTCGGGCTGCTTCGGCAACGAAGAGGAGGGGGTGCTCCCCACCGCAGGTGACGTGAGCGTGACGCCCGACGCATGGTCCGCGGGCGAATGGCAGCGCGTCTCCTTCACCGCCAACGCGGACGTGGCGGTCTTCGTCCCTCATTTCCTGATGTCGACCACCGGCGGCTACGTGCAGAACGGGACCGTGCTCGACCTCGACGCGGGCGAAACCGTCGAACTTGAGGTGCTCCCAAGCGCCCGCCTCAACACGGCGACGCTGCTGCTCGCGCCGGCCGGGACCGATACCTTCCCCATCCGCCGCGCCAACGAGTCATGGACCACGTGGGCCGCACGGAACGGCCCTGACGCGTCCACCTCCGACAGCGCGGTCGTCGCCACGGCCAACGAAGACGGGGGTCGTTTCGACGTCGTGCGTCACCTGAACGGCACCACGTCCCAGGCGGTGACGATGGTGTCCATTCCCATGACCCGTGCCGTGGACACGGCATGGGCCGAGGACCAAGGGCAGGCCCACACGGAAGGCTGGGTCAACGGACGGGACGTCTACGACTGGCTCGCCTTCATCACCGACGAGACCCCGGACCCGCTGGACCCGGCGGACGGCGCGGTCGGCTACCTTGACCGATGGATCGGCAACGGAAATCCCGCCTACGAGGACGCCATCACCTACTTTTCAGGCGTCTTCGAAGGCTACGGCCTGCGCACCGAGGTTCACCGCTTCCAGGCCAACACGGCATGGGCGGTCAACGTGTGCGGCTACAAGGAAGGCACGCTGTACCCCGACGAGTGGCTCGTCTTCGGCGCTCATTTCGACATCGCCCCTCCGGTGGCCTACACCCCCGGCCCCGACATCCCCGGCTACGGCACGCGCACGGGCGCCTACGACAACTCGGCCGGCACCTCGATGATCCTCGAAACGGCCGGCGCGCTCTCGAAAATTGACACCCGCCGCACGATGGTCTTCTGCCTCTGGTCGAGCGAGGAGGAGGGGCTGTGGGGCTCCTCGTCGTGGACGCAGGACGTTGCAGAGATGGACGTCACCGTCACGAACTACGTCAACCTCGACATGATGGGCATCAACTGGCCCGGCGATTGGGTGCTCTCCTGCTACATTGGGCCGGAAGTGACGCCGGGTGAGGTCATCGATCAAGCACCGATGTACCGCCTCGCCGAATGGGTCGGCGCCGGCGAACTTGGCCTCGAATCGCAAATTGAACGCGGTTGGGCCGCATGGCTGGCCGACGGTGAATCCGCGATGTGGACCGACCAGTACGTCGACACCGTCGCCATCTACGAATCTCCGACCGCCCGAAGCGACCACGACCCCTTCCAGGAATACCTGAACACCGTCACAATGGGATGGAACGGGGTGGTGGACGGCTACCCCTGCTACCACCGGAACTGCGACACGCTGCAGCAGATGCAGTCCTACATGGACACGGAAGGACGCACGGGTGAACAGAACCTCGTCGAATCCTTTGACGTCGTGGCGTGGTGGGCGACGATGACCTTCCTCGCGCTCGATGAACAGCCGATCCTCAACGCCCTGTGAAGCCGTTCAGGCGCCCAAGGCAGCGACGTCGACGCCTTCCTCGGCAAGCAGACGGCGTTTGGTGGCCACGCCGCCCTCACCGCTGTAGCCACCAAGCCCACCGTCGCTGCGCACCACGCGGTGGCAGGGCACGCGCGGCGCGTCCGGGTTGGCCCCGCAGGCGTTGGCGACCGCACGCACGGCCGTGGGCCGGCCGACCTCGGCGGCGAGTTGGGTGTAGGTTCGGACCTCGCCGCGCGGGATGCGAAGCAGGGCCGCCCAGACCTCCATCTGGAAGGAGGTGCCCTGCGGCACGTCGCTCCGTTCGCCCATGGTGGGTCCTTGCAGAAGCGACGCCAAAGCGTTCCGGCGTCAGCCCTCGATGAGGGGGCAACGGTCGTCGTCTTCGACGATCAGGCCCGCGCGGCCCCACAAGGGGCCCGTTCGCTTCGCCGCTGCTCGACGGCTTGGTCGAGGCAACGGTGTGTAGGCTCGGCGGTGTACAGCGGCTGTGTCCACGGTTCTATATCGTCCTGCAACCACTTGAAACCATCGGCCATAGGTTCCAGAGAACAGAGGCATTCGATGCCAAGGTGCAGGCCAGTGGCGAGAACAGGCTTGAGAAGTGGGACCGCCACGGCGGACCATGCTCGGGAGCAGGACCGCCTCCGCCCTCGTGCTCGTGCTGCTGATGTGCAGCGCTCCGCTGTCCGGCTGTTTTGCACCGGAGGACGAGGGTGCCCTGCCCTCGGCGGACGACCTGACGGTCGCCCCGTCGACGTGGATCGGCGGCGTCTTCCAGAACGTGGCCTTCACCGCCGCCGCTGACCTGACGCTCTACGTCCCCTACCTCATCCACGACGAAGCCAGCGGCTTCGTGCAGAACTCGACCGTGCTCGACCTCGACGCGGGCGAGACGGTGGAACTGACCCTCCTCGCCCCACCCCGCGCCCAGGGCGGCCTCCTGCAGATCGCTGAGTCCGGGCGCGACGCCTTCCCACTGCGCACCGTGAACGAATCCTGGGCCTCATGGTACGCCCGAAGCGGCCAGCAGGCTCCCGACGACGCTTCCATCGTGCGCGTTGACGGTCTCAACGGTTCGTTGGCCACCGTCGAAGGGCGAAACGCGAGCGCGCCGGCCACGACCGCCGTCCCCGTGCTCATCGAGCGCCCGATGGCCCCTGCCTACGGGACCGACGAAGGCGGTCGCCACTCCACGGGCCTCGTCAACGGCCGCGACACCTACGATTGGCTCGCCTTCCTCACAAACGAGGATGCTGACCCCACGGACACAGCGGATTTCGCGGAAGGCTACCTCCAGCGCTGGGCCGGTCAAGCCAACCCGGCCTACGAAGCGGGCGCGCAATTCCTCATTCAGGAACTCGCCTCCTTCGGTCTCGAGGTGGACGTGCAACGTTACGCCTTCGTCGACGCGCTCGGCAACCAGAACCCCGAAGCGTACAACATCTGCGGCTTCCGCTACGGGGAGGAGTTCCCA
>JAURMD010000049.1 GCA_030830875.1 Thermoplasmatota archaeon
GCGCGAGCAACGGGACCCTATACGGCGTGCCGACGGTGAATTCGACCTTCACGAACTACACCATTTCAGCAGTGACGGATTCGACAACGCACACCTTCTCTGTTGGCATGGAGGTCATCGAAATCGCACCGGACATCTCATGGGTCAGCAGCACGAGCAGCCTGACCCTTGTTCGTCGTGAGGCCATGCTCTTGGCCCTCGTCAACAGCGGCGGTCCTATCGCGAGCGTGAGCGTCAGCCCAAGCCTACCGAACGGCGTGTCCATCACTTCGAACGGAAGCCTGACGGGTGCACCCACCGCGTTCCAGAACGCGACAACCTACACCATCAACGTCAGCAACAGCGGCGGCACGGACTCCATCACCGTGGCTTTCGAGGTCGTCGCAGGCTTCCACTACGACGTCTCATCCTTCGTCTTGAACCGCGGTACCTCAAACGTCTTCGAGATGCCAACGGTAAACTTCAGTTCAGCAGCCACCTGGAGCGTCAGCCCAACGATGCCCACCGGTTTGTCCATCGGTTCGACCAACGGGACGCTGTACGGCATCCCAACCGCGAACGCCTCGCTGACGACCTACACCGTGCAGGCCACCACCGCGTCGACCACCCACGTGCGGACCTTCACGCTCCGTGTGGTGGAAGCCGCACCGGACATTTCCCTTGCTGGCTCAGTGTCGGCCAAGACCCTCGTGACCGGTGAATCCGGTCTGTTGGCGATGTCGAACAACGGCGGACCGATCGCGAGCGTGAGCATCACGCCAAGCCTCCCGTCCGGTTTGTCCCTCACGTCAAACGGCAGCATCGTCGGCACACCGACGGCCTTGATGACGGCAACGAGTTACACGATCAACGCGACGAACGAAGGTGGGTCGGACACCTACACGCTGACCCTCGCTGTGGTGTCCGCGTTCAGTTACCAAGCGACGACGCTCTCGCTTGAGCGCAACACAAGCGTGGTGTACTTGGCCCCGATGGTCAACCTCAGCGGTTCGGTGACATGGAGCACCCTCCCAAGCCTGCCTCAAGGCTTGTCCATCGGCAGCAGCAACGGTACCATCTGGGGCGTCCCAACGGTCAGCCAGTCGTTGACCAACTACACGGTCATGGCCACGTCGTCGTCGTCGACGACGCACACCAAGGTGATCCACATCAGCATCGCCGAACTGGCGCCAAACGTTGCATGGGACCTCGCCAGCACCACCGTGGTGGCCGTGAAGGGCGAACCGGTCAGCATTGACCTGCTCAACAGCGGCGGCTCCATCACCTCGGTGAGCATTTGGCCGAGCCTGCCCAGCGGGTTGACCCTCACGTCAAGCGGAGGCATCTCCGGAACGCCGACGTCCTTTGCGGGCGCCACGACCTACACCGTCAACGTGTCCAACTCGGGTGGCACGGATTCGGTCACGATCACGATCAGCGTGGTGCACGCCTTCACCTACGGTGTTGATGCCCTCGAGTTGAACCGAAACCAAAGCACGGTCTACCTCCCACCAACGGTGAACCTGAGCGGCAACGCTTCGTGGAGCATCCTCCCAAGCCTTCCCGCAGGCCTCAGCCTTGGAGCCACGAACGGCACCCTGTACGGAACGCCGACGGTGAACCTCAGCCAGACTTCGTTCACCGTTCGGTTGACCACGGACAACGCGGTGCACCTCCGAACGCTGACCATCTCCGTTGACGAAGTCGCACCGGTGCTGTCGGGTCCCGTCGCTGTCACGCTGATCAAGAAGGAGAACGCCAGTTTCGCCCCGACGAACACCGGCGGCCCGGTGGCGAGTTTCACCATCTGGCCTTCCTTGCCCTCGGGCTTGTGGCTCTCCAGCGACGGTGAGGTCTACGGCGTGCCGACGGGTCTCCTGAACGCGACCACCTACACGGTGAACGCGACGAACTCCGGCGGCACGGACAGTTGGACCTTCAGCCTGAGCATCGTGACGGCCATCGACTACGACACGACGTCCCTGTCGCTGCAGCGCGGTGCCTCCTCGGTCTTGCTGTACCCGAACGTGAACACGACCGCCACGCTCTCGTGGTCCATCACGCCGAACCTGCCGAGCGGCTTGCAGATTGGCTCCTCGAACGGGACCATCTGGGGCACACCGACGCAGACACGTTCGAGCACGGTCTACACCATCCAGGCCGCAAGCAGCGGCAGCGTGCACACCGCGACGATGACCATCATGGTCGCCGAAGCCGCGCCCGAGGTGTCCTTTGACATTGTGTCAACGACGCAATCCTTGGTCAAGAGCGAAATCGCGAGCATCGTGATGCTCAACGCTGGCGGCACGGGGACGACCGTGGCGGTCAGCCCGGCCCTGCCAAGTGGCTTGTCCTTGACGGCCAACGGAAGCATTGTGGGAACGCCAACCGCGCTCAGCGGGCTGACGACCTACACCGTGTGGGTCAACAACACCGGTGGCTCCTCCAGCGCGACGGTGACGATCCAGGTCGTGACGGCCTTCAGTTACGCCACGACCGAGGCGGTGCTGCAGCGCAATCAGAGCACGGTGTACTACGCGCCGACCGTCAACTACAGCGGGACCCTCGCGTGGAGCGTAGTGCCGAGCCTCCCTGCCGGCCTGAGCATCGGCAGCACGAACGGTTCGATCTACGGGACACCAACGGTCAACCTCAGCCAGACGTCCTTCACGGTTCGACTGACCACGGACAACGCCGTGCACCTCAGCACGCTAACGTTGACCGTCCTCGACGCAGCCCCGAGCCTCTCGGGTGCGACGGCCATCACCCTGATCACGAAGGAGAACGCCACCCTCAGCGCCACGAACAGCGGCGGCCCCATCGCGACCTTCAGCATCAGCCCCTCGCTGCCGGCCGGCCTGTCCTTGACCAGCAACGGTCGCATCGTGGGCAAGCCAACCGGCCTGCTGAGCGGCACGACCTACACCCTGAACGCATCAAACTCTGGCGGTTCGGACACGTGGACCTTCACGCTGTCCATCGTCACGGCCTTCGATTACGAAACAAGCAGCCTCAGCCTGCAACGAGGAGCCTCAACGGTGCTGCTCTACCCCAACGTCAACAGCACCGCGACCCTGGCGTGGTCCATCACTCCGACGCTGCCGAGCGGCATGCAAATCGGCGGTTCAAACGGGACCATCTGGGGGACGCCAACGCAAACGAAGTCCAGCACGGTGTACACCATTCAGGCCGCGAGCAGCGGCAGCGTGCACACCACCACGATGACCCTCGTGGTGACGGAAACGGCACCGGAAGTGTCGTTCGACGTGGCTTCGACCTCGCAGACCTTGGTCATCCGTGAAGCCGTGACGCTGGTCATGCTCAACGTCGGCGGAACGGGAACGACCGTTTCGGTCAGCCC
>JAURMD010000050.1 GCA_030830875.1 Thermoplasmatota archaeon
ATCGGTGATGGAGGTCACCCTCCTCGATGCCCTGACGTCGATGCCGGTCCCAGGTTTCACCGCGCTGTCCACGACCACGGTGGATCTTGGCGCTACCGACGCGGAGCTGCATCCACTGCTTCGCCTTCATCTTGCCTTGGAGGAAGGACCCAACGGCGGCCCCCTCGTTGGCTCGGTCGGTCTCGGAGGTCGCCTGCTGTACGACATGGAGACCTTGCCGTTTCGTGGCTGGTTGAGCGAAGCGGGTGGTGAGGCCGGCGAGGTCACCACGTTCAGTGGAACAACACAGCAGGCAACGGTCACGGGCACGCTCACGGGCCCCGTCCAATCCGCTCGGGCAGGGATTGGCGCGCTGGTCAGTCAGCACGATGTCAACGGGGCATCTGTCGAAATCAGCCTTGACGGCGGCCCTTGGATCTCGCTTGATGGAGAAGGCGGACTGATTCCCCTGTCCAACATCGCGCATCGCTCGCAGGTTCGCATCGTTCCCGATACCGCAGGTGCATCATGGAGCATTGGAAGCCTCACGGTGGATATGCTGCCGTCACCTGCCCCACTTCGTCCGATGGTCGACGTCGGCTCGGATGGCGCCGGTGAGTGGGGATTGGTGGACGCTTCGCACGGTCGCCTCGGTCTCCAAGACCGTTTCCTTGACGGGTCCAGATGGAAGGAGCAGACGATGTCGGTGGGAGCCGATGCGACCTTCAGCACCTACCTTCCGTCAAGCGGCGTCGATGCCTTTGGGCTGATTGTCGATGCGCCAGCCGGTGGTTTCGACCGCCTGACCGTGAGCCTGCACGTCGGCGGGCAGCAGGAAACCAGCGAAGTCAACATTACGCATTCACTCACCGACGGGGAAGCCTTGCTGCCTGCTGTGGACCTCGCATTGCTAAACCAAGCCCTCGACGGTGGGCGGGATGCGGGCCCTAAGGGGCTTGATCTTGTGAAGGTTGACATCGTGCTCTCAGGTGGCGCAACCAGCGCGGGAGCCCTCATCGTTGGCGGCCTCTTTGCTCCTTACGACGGCATCATCGATGCAACACTTACGGCAGGGCATCCACTTGTTGTCGCTCTGAACGGGGCGCTTGGTGAGGTTCAACCGGTGGACGGTGTGCGCACGCTCCACCTTCCGGTCTCGCTCGCCGCTGCAGGAGCCCTTCGAGTGTCGGTGGATGACTTGCGCACAACCGCCTCTGTGGAGGTGCTGGACGTCGATTTCTCGCCCGACGTGATGACCTTGGTCCCTGGCGATGAGTGGTACGTGATGAACGCCTCTTTTGATGCAGCCGTGCTCGGCAGCACGAACTTCCTCGCCGACATGGTCACCCAGGGTTGGTCCGCACGCATGGTGCTGCATGCACCCGGCGCTTCCGCGACGGTGGAGTGCCGCCTCGATGCCTTCCCCTTGATCGGCGACGTCATGCAGGATTGCACGCAGTCCGGTATCGCCTTGGAATGGACGTCAGTGGACAGCGATGGGGGGGCCCTTGCTGGCGGTTCTGGCTCAGAAGTGTGGGTGGCGATGACCTTCCGCCTGCCCGTGCTCTGGGGAGATGAACCGAGCGCCGTCCTGTCGCTTTCCTTGGTGGCCCCAACTGGGCCGATGTTGCCCGCTTCCCGTACCTTTGGGCTCGGTTCCTTTGACGGCATCGCTCACGATGTGGGTGTCACGTCGTGGTGGGTTTCAACCTCCTCAGGCTTTGAAGCGCTGCCCGGAGAAGGCTGGCTGGCTCCAGGTGACGAAGCCAGCGTGGAGGTTGACGTTGGCTTCAGCAACGTCGCTTTGGCCGCTTCTCCCCGCCCCGGCGACCTGATGCTTCGGGTGCGCGTCAACGGTGTTGACATCGGCTCGTCGTCCTTGGTCTCCGACGGGCATGCACGTTTCCCGTTCACCGTGCCATCCTTTGTTCCAGAAATCGACATTCGAATCGATTTGGAGCCACTGAAAGGGCAAGAACGCCGGGACGAAACTGACGCTTCCGCTACCTTTTCACTCGACACAGTAGCCCCACTTTTGCTCGGGACGAGCACAGCACAGAGCACCCATCTTCCCTCCGCTCGTGACCACGAGCATCACATCCTCGTCGGGGACCGGCCCATGCTTCCCTCCCGTGGGCACGTGATGCTCTGGCGGTCTTGGCTTGACGATCTTGACGGGGACGGAACCATGGACGCCCCGGAGTACTATGCTCAGCCCTTGGAGGTTCCTGACGATTTGAGTTTCCTGCAAGGTCAGTACGCGTTCACCCTCGATGCTTCCTCCGCGCGGGATGCTGACTGGTATGCGTTCTATTACCGCGTTGCCGACGCTGCGGGTCACCGCCTGTTGGGGGTCGGCAACGCGACACACCCGATGTCCATCGTTCAGGTCTCTGCCGATGCTGCACCGACCTCCGGTGATCCCTCGGTCGCTGGTTGGTCGGTTGGATCCCCTGCATGGCTCCATCCTGACGAACGTGCGGTGCTCACGGTGCCGTTGGGAGATGCCAATGGCGTGAGCGACATTGCGTCCGTGGTTGTCGACCTTGATTTGAACACACAGAACGACCTCACTGTTCGGTGGACGCCGACAGGAGGCTGCGAAGAATCGCACGCGTACCTCAGCGTTCACACTTGCACGCTGATGCCGATGGAGGACGGGCCGGACCCGTTTCATCAGCACGGGGTGTTGGAACTCGACCTCTCCATCGATTGGGGATTTGACCCCGACACGTCCGCGCTTCGGGTACCTTCAGTGACGGTGGCTGATCGAAGCGGTCAATTCACTTCCAGCCGAATGGAAGACCTCGCCTGGCGAGCGTCCTCAGAAATCGAGTTGGATTCCGACGAGGTGGAGATTTGGGCCGACGGTCTCCGCCTTTCACCCGGACAAGCACAGGTTCGTCCGTCGTCCGCTTTGCGTGTGGAGGCTGGCTTCGTGTGGGTGCATTCTGCACGTCCGGTGGTGCATCCACTCGTCTTTGAGGCATTGCTGGACGATTCTAGGGCCAACGCCACCATTGAGGAGGGGGGCCTCATCCTCGCTCTTGAAGCTCCATCCACGGCAGGCACGCATGGCCTCCTGCTGCACGTGTTGAATGCACCTGATGGCTTGGTTCATCGAGGCTCGGAGGCCTTCGTTCGTCGGCTTGTGGTCGACGTTTCTCCTCCCGTAGCGACCGCCCTTACTGCACCACGTTTGGGGACGGTCCTTCTGGAGGACGATTGGTCGCCC
>JAURMD010000051.1 GCA_030830875.1 Thermoplasmatota archaeon
AGTCTCGCACGTCATCTTGCGACCCTGCCTCCGGATTCCTCAGCACCCACGTGGCGGGCATGGACGCCGAACAAGCCTACGGCCCCCGAGCGTGTTCCTTCTTCACTCCATGCCATCATCACGCCTTCTGATGCATCGCTTGGTTCGCGCCCTATGGACATGGACGAGGATGTTCTCCCTGAAGCAGAAACTGAACATGCTCCGTTGCACGTGGAGGAAAGTGAGGTCGACGCAGAGCATGGGCTCCCCAATGAGGACCTCGAACAGCAATCTGAACCCCCGGGAGAGGTTACCGTCAGCGACGCCAACAACCCGTTGAACCACGAAGCAGGCACGTTCGAACAGCGCGACGGAAGCGCACCCCAAGCCACACATGATGAGGCGACGGGTCGAGGTCCGGGCGATGACGACATGGGGTCCATCGTTGAGGATGAGGCACCCTTGTCACCCCTTCGCCACAGCACGCTTTCACTCTCCGCTGGCGCGGGTGACGTGGACCTACGCCCTGTCGTGGCGGACCTTCTGAGCAACCTTGGACTGCACATGCCAGAGCCTGCCGACGCAGGTGCTGTTCGACGCTTGCTTGCGCCGCACGCCAACACGGCACCTCGGGACCTCCGCGTCGGACGATTGTTGCGCCTGACGCTCCGGCTCCTTCCTGACGAGCTTGAGGCAGGGCACGCCGAGCAGTTCACGATGCTGGAGCGGATTGCCACCATGGCGGAGGACCTTGGCACGTGGACCACCCTGCGCCTTCGAGGACGCAACCTCCCAAACGGCCGTGGGTTGCTGAAGGATGCCGCCACCTTGGGCTCCGCCTTGGAACGTATTCCGGGGCCGGGTCATCCGATGCCGTTGAAGGCCGACGATGCAGCGTTACCCGCACCATCGGACTTGGACGCCTTGGAACAGGAGGTGGACCGGTTGAGCCGCGCCGTTCGCCTCCCGGCAGCCGGCGGCGTGCGTTGACCGGCCTCACGCCTTGGTGAACCACACGTCAACGTCGTCTGAGGCCTCGAATCCCTTCCCGGGCTTGGTGCCAACGAGGGTTGGGATGGCGGCGTTTGAAGCGATTTCGATCATTCGGTCGTTGATGGTGCTGTTGACGACGATGGCCACGGCTCCGTCGGCTTCCTCCGCACGATCGGCGAGGTCCTTGGCTGGAATCGCCTCAGAGGTGCTGCCGTCCGCCATGACAAACTGGGCATGGTTCAGCGCCAATCCGTCCACCAAGGCCATCATGTCCTGGATTTCTTCGGGGGCATCGTACTCCTCGTCCATGTCCTCCGCCCAGTCCTTGTCGGGAACACCGGCGGCTTCGTCGTCCTCCTTCTGCTTCCTCTCAAGGCGTGCAGCGAACTTGTTCGCATCTTCCTTCTTTGAGAGCGACGTGGTCACGGTCTTCTGGGGGAGCAGTTCCCATTCCTGACCGGGGGGTGCTTGGGCCACGAAATCGACCTTCATCATGCCGTGCAACTGCTGGAAGAGCATCTCGCCGCCTCGGTCTCCGTCGATCGCCACGATGACGGTGTCCTTGGTGGCGGCCAAGTCCACGAGTTCCTGCTTGATGTCGCCCGCTCCGTCGGCGCTGATGGCGTTCTTGATGCCGCAGTTCAGCAGGTTCCGCACGTCGTTTCGGCCTTCGACGATGATGAGCGAAGCGCTCGATTCGATGTTTGGCCCGCACGTCAAGCCATGGTAGTTCTGGGCCTGACCGACCGTCAGGACCGACCGGACTTCTTCGATGACGGTCTTGGTCGCGCTCTCACCGTTGTTGACGAGGTCAAGCAGAAGTTCCTTTGCGCGTTCAACGACCGTGGTACGCTTGGTGGCGCGGATATCGCGAATCTCGAGCACCTTGATGATCGCGTTGCACGGTCCGATGCGGTCGATGGTTTCGAGGCTCGATGCGATGATCGCGGTCTCGACGTTGTCAAGGCTGCTCGGGATGATGATCAGCCCGTGCACCTTGCCGTTTGAGGCGTTCGTTTCCACGTCGACATGACCGACGCGTGCGGTCCGCTGAAGTTTGCGGAGTTCAAGATCGTCGCCGAGAAGGCCCTCGGTCTGGCCCATGATGGCGCCGATGATGTCCTTGCGCTGGACCGTCCCGTTGACCTTGATGTCCGCTCGAATTTCGTACTTCATGGCGGTCGCTTTGCCACGCCCGCCATCGTTTCCACCGCTGTTGTGGCCTTTCCTGTTGTTGTTCATCTGAATCTCTCCTGTCGATTTTCCACTGTCCTAAACCCCGCCGAAGCGGAGGAAGCCTCCGTGCGCGAGCACGAAGGCGTGAAGGTGAGGATAATCGAAGGCAAGACCACGGCCTTTTGAATCCTCGCCTTGTACTTCTCCCAATGCTCCAAATCTGGGATGTAAACCGGTGCGAGCGAATGGGTTGATATGGCGGTGTTCGGAAGGGCTGACGTGACCGCCGGCGCTGCTGCCGACCTCGACCGCATCGAGGTGTTTCGCTCGACCGTCGAGGTCATGCTCGAAGACGGCGTGCTCACCCGTGAAGAGAAGCGCATCATCATTCGGCTCGCAAAAGCACTGGGGCTGCAGGACGACCAACCAGGGATGGTCTATGCCGCCATTCAGCGTGGCGAGGCCTTGGAGGCTGGAGAGCCGCTGAACCATCAGCAGCAGCGTGAAGTCTACGGAAAAGTCGTCGAAGTGGCGCTCCTCAACGCTTCGTTGAGCAGGGATGAATTCCGGGTGCTTCAGCACCTTCAGTCCCTGATGCATATCTCCGTTGATGAACACAACAGGTTCCTCGCACGGACCGAAGAAATCGCGCGCGACCGTTTGCGGGATCCGCGCGCCATCGAGCGGGTGATGGAGACCGTACGAGACCTGAGCGACATCGTGGTTGACGGCATCCGCCGCCCTTTCAACGGGCGGGAACGAGCGTGACGAGCGACCTGTTGCACGACGCCATGCAGGCGAACCTCACACCGCTGCCCCGCCCACGCCGATTGGTGTCCCGCTTGGAGCGGGTCTACACCACGGTTGGGAGTGGTCTGGCCATGCGCCATCACCTCGACCGCTACGACGAAATCACCTCAGGACCGCCTGCCCACGGCATCGAGGACGATGACCTTCGAAGCATCGCTTCCTTCCTGCTGACCGCGGCTGAAGGGCGTTGGCGACGCCTCGCGAGGTCGCTCCCTCACCTTTGGCGACGGGGAGGGCGGGAACACCGACGCCTGACAGGCATGCTGCTGGCGAACCTTCCTAACGATGCTCTCGGAGAGGACCGATGGACGGTGCTCAGCAGCCTGCTGCAATCGGACGTCGGTCTGGCCGCTGTCGCAGAGGCGGCTGAGGAAGTGCGACGTGCCGCGGAAGGCCCAAGCGATGAATGGTTGGACGCCATGGCAGCGCAGAGCCACCTCTGGCACCGCTATGCCGCGGTGATCGCGATGACGGGCGACCCAGCGAAGGCGAGCGAGGACCTTGTTCGACTCGTTCGGTTGGCCGACGGAGCAACACCAATGTTTGAGCGGCTTCGGGAGCGTTGGATGGAACGGCACCTTGATTCACGTCAAGGCTAAGCACGCTTCATGGTCGAGCGGTTCCTGCCGACCGAAGACCCGGTGCGGGAGGCGGTGCTCCGCTGGACCGTCAACCGGGACGCGGCGGACATCCGACGGTTGTTGGAGTGGCTGCCGTCCGCACGTTCTGCACGAGAGCGAGACGTGCTCATGGGGAGGGTGCGCGGCCTCCTCGAAGAATTGAGCAACGCGTTGGATGCCCTCGATGCCTTGGGGTGACCGCGTGGTCGGATTGCTGCTGCTCGCAGGTGGACGCAGCGAGCGCATGGGGGTCGACAAGGCGGTGCTTGACGGTGCCCTTTCGCGCTTGGTCAGGGAAGGACGGCGAGCAGGGTTGTCACCGATCGCCGTGCTGGCCGGCCCTGCCCCTCGAGGCGAGGACCTCGTTCACGCGGGACACGTTCCCGACGGCGTGCTCATCGTCGACGACCCTCCGGGCTCAACCTGCTTGCATGACGCCCTCGTGGCCACCCTCGACGGTCGCTGGCCAGCAATGCTGCTCTGTCCCTGTGACGCTGTGGTGGCGAACGCCGAGCTGTTTGAGCGCGTTGTGAGGGCTGGTGAGGGCGTTCCACTCGACGGAAACGGTCGTCGTCAACACCTCTTCGCGCACGTGCCCTCGGCGTGGGTCGCGGAGGCGGACCCTCGACAACGGTCCACCGCCGTGTTCACCGGGTTGCAAGACATCGAGGTCGGGGAACTCGCACCCCTTCTCGCTTCGGCAAACACACCCGAAGAACACAGCAACCTCAGCCGTTCAAGGAAAACTTACGGTTCCTAGGGCGTAGGCATCGAGCACTTCTGGGTACAGGCGATGCTCCTCGTGCCGGACACGAGCGGCCAGGCTTGCTTCGTCGTCGTTGGGGAGAACGGGCACCTCGGCTTGGGCAACGATGGGCCCGGTGTCCATGCCCTCGTCCACGAAGTGCACCGTGCAACCGCTTCGTTCGACCCCCGCCGCGAGCACGTCCCTGTGGGCGTGGGCTCCGGGAAACGCCGGGAGCAACGACGGGTGGATGTTGAGCAACCGGCCCCTCCATGCTCGAACGAAGGCTGGGGTCAACAGGCGCATCCATCCGGACAGGACGACGACCTCAATGCCGTGTTTTTCAAGTTCCTCCTCAACCGCCCCCTCGTGGGCCCGTCGCCGGGCCGCTGGGTCCTCAACCAACGGCAGCGGAACCACAGCCACCGTCAAGCCAAGGGTAGCCGCACGACCGATGGCGCCCGCCTCAGGCCGGTCAACCAGGACCAGGGCCGTGCAGTGAAGAACGTCGGGCGTCCTGGCTTGGTACCGTGCAAGGGCCTCCATGCCTGAACCGGACCCGGAGGCGAGCACCGCCAAGCGAAGCGGCGCCTCAGGCGTGGGGATGCGCGGTCGCATGAAACAGCCTCGTCGCGGCGGGCTGATGAGCGCTCCGCAGGACGATGCACCACTTTATTCAGAAGAGGCTATCGTTGCGAAACCATGGACGTTACCAGCCAACGGCTTGGTTCCGTCGACGAGGTGCTTGAGAGGTATGCCGTGGATGCCTCCCCCCTCAAGCGAACGCTCTACGTTGGATTGGGGTTCATCTTCGTCGTGTTTGCCATCATCGGCGTGTGGATTCCGGGATGGCCAACCGTTTCATGGGCCGTACCTGCCGCCTTCTTCTTCTCCATTTCCAGCCGGCGCCTCTTCACGTGGACGCTCACCAACCGATGGTTTGGACCGGCCATTTTCGAATACTACGCCACAGGTAAGACGGTACCCAAACACGCGAAGATGGGGATTGCCGGGTTCATCAGCGCGTCTTCGCTGCTCTCCGCATATGGTGTATGGGCGGTGTCGGTTCGGGGCGATGAGGGTCGCTTGTTCGAACCGGCGTCGTGGTCTGGTGCCGACCCCGGGTTCGGACCCGCGACGGTCCTTGTCGTGGGCATGATCGGCGTCTGGTTCATCCTGGGTAAGGTCCGCACCCGGACCGATTGAGGTTTCGAACCCTCTTGTCCCCTCGACGATCCTCGCGTCTGCTGTCCTGCACGAGCATCGAAGAGGAGGACGAGGGACCAGCACCGCACCTCTGCAGCGTTGAACAGCGCTGATACGCGATATGCTCGGACGTCATGCCGGTTTCAATGACGGAACAGTCGCCGGCCGGTGAACACCATGGCCAGGCCGAGGTTGTCGGCCGCCTCGATCACCTCATCGTCACGGATGGAGCCCCCAGGTTGCACAATCAGTCGTGCTCCCGCTGCAGCGGCCTGCTCGACGCCGTCGGGGAAGGGAAAAAAGGCGTCCGAAGCCAACACACAACCTTCAGCGCGTTCACCTGCACGTCGAGCAGCAATGCGCACAGCCTCCACCCGGCTTGTCTGCCCTGGTCCGATGCCCACCGTGGCCAGGCCCTGTACCATCAGAATGGCGTTGGACTTGACCTGCTCGCACACGCGAGCCGCGAAGCGCATGGAGGCCTCGTCTGCTGCATCAACCCCTTGGGCGGTCACGGTACGGATGGTCGCCGTGTCGAGGCGTGGGGGTTCTTCGGTTTGCATCAACCAACCTCCCTCGATGGGTTTGTGCACCAAGCGACGTTCAAGCGGGGCCAACCTGTTGCCAGGCGAGGCAAGGGTCAGCAAGCGCCGGTTCCCCTTTCTGGCAAGGTGCGCCTTGGCCGCATCGTCGTAGGCTGGCGCCATGATGACCTCCACGAACAGGTCACCAATCGCTTCCGCCGTCGGCAAGGTCACCGGGGTGTTGAAGGCGATGATGGAGCCGAACGCGGATTCGCTGTCCGACGCAAAGGCTGCTTCGAAGGCCGCAGCTTGGGTGGCATGAAGCGCGGCGCCGCACGGATTGGCATGCTTGACGATCACACACGCATGCGGCGCCTCTGGCCATTCGTCCGTCGACAGCGAACGGCACAACCGAAGGCAGGCGTCGGCGTCGGCATAGTTGTTGTAGGACATGGCCTTGCCACCTTCCACATGGGCTCCGACCAGCGTTGAGCCCCCGTCGCGCTGCTCCGCTTCGACGAAGAGGGCAGCGGCTTGGTGCGCGTTTTCGCCGTACCGGAGCACTTCATGGCGTTCGGCGGCCAAACGGAGGGCTGTGGGCAGGACGGCTGCTTGGCCCTCGGGCGAGTCGTGTTCTTCAGGGGCTCCAACCCAGCGGCGGTGCAGGCTGTGCACGATGGCGGCATCGTATGCGGAGGTTTGGGCGTAGGCCTCGAGGGCCAAGGTGCGTCGCATGTCCATGTCCACACCGACTTCGCTGCCGAGTGCCGCGAGCACCGAGTCGTACCGTGAAGGAGCGACGACAATCACGACGTTGCGGTGATTTTTCGCCGCAGCGCGAACAAGGGTCGGCCCCCCAATGTCAATCATTTCGAGCAGCGCCGAATCGTCGAGCGGCGGGTCCTGCGCCGAAGCGGAGGCGAAGGGGTAGAGGTTTACCGCAACGACATCAATCGGGGCATAGCCGAGCGCCTTGAGGTGCTCAGCGTCGTTTTCGAGCTCGAGGCGAGCCAGCAGAGGACCATGAATGGCGGGATGCAGCGACTTGACGCGCCCGTCGAAGATTTCGGGGTGGCCTGTGACGTCGCTCACGTCGAGCACGTCGAGCCCGGCCTCGCGAAGCGTGCGGGCCGTTCCTCCCGTCGAGAGCAGTTCAAAACCCAGCGAGGCCAAACCCTTGCCAAAGTCGACGATTCCGGACTTGTCCCAGACGCTCAGCAAGGCCCGGGGGCGCGTGGAGGTTCCTTCCATCCGCGTAACCCGTTTCTGCGACCATCGGTGGACCTGTTATGAACGTGGCGTCGGTTCCTCAATCCCCTCGAGACGAGATGACTTGGTCGATCCTCAACAAGCCACACACCGACTCGGTCGCCACCTCGAGGGCGTGCTCCAAGGTGAAGGCGTTCGACCACGCCGATGTGATGATCGCGCAACTGCCGTCCGGACCAACGCCGGCCTCGTGCTGACCGTTCCGATGCGCAGCGCGAAGTTCCAGAAGCACGTCGAGTCGATCGGCACCGGCGTTCTCAACGAGGGTCCCTGGAACGGCTTCCAAGGCGCGTGCGTACGCATCCATCGCCAAGCGCTGCCGCCCTGAGGCGGCCTCTGCAGCCTCCCGCACGGCCAACGCGGCCGCAACGTGCAGGCTGCCGCCCCCGAGCAGCAGACGGCGGGAATCCATGCCGCCAAGCACCGAACGGAGGGCGTCGAAGAGGCCGCGGATGACCTCCTCGGTCGCGGTCCCGTGCCCACCACCAACATCGATGGTGGCCAATCGGCTCTTCTCATGTTCAAGATGCATGCGCTCGCGACGGCCGTCTTCACCCTCCAAGGTCTCAACCTCATAGCGATCCAACCAGCCGAGCGCGGCCGGCGTCAAGTCATCGAGGTGCTCACACATGATGGAACCACAGACGTCAGCCATGTCCTGAATGCCGGCTCGTTCGAGGTCCGCCAAGACGATGCATCCTGCATCCACCAAGCGATGGAGCACCCGCGAATCAACTTCCTTTGCGCACGCGATCACCGTTGCTCCGGTCGCGAGCACGCGCTCGACGAGGCCGTCGAGCAAAGCCTCCTCAGCGTCCATGAACGCCTCAAGTTGCGCCACGTCGTGCACCTCGATGTCCGCGTCTCGAACACCCTTTTCGAGGGAGAGGGGACGCGTGAGGGTGGCCACATGAACGTTGGAGCATCGGCGTGCTTGCCGGTCAAGGGACACGCGTCGCTCGATGATGATGCCCCGAAGAAGGGTTGATCCTTCCATCGAACCTTCACCCCGCTTGGCCATACGAACACGTTCATGGCCGCTCGAAGGCACTTCTGCGTCGTGGACGTGGAGCGCGGCGTCGACGACCAAACCAGCGAGCACGGCCCCGCCGGCTTCTGCGCTCGTGCCCGTCATCGCGGTCCGAGCCACGTCAAGCCACCGCGCTCGTTCGGCCGACGTTGCGTCGACAGCGCGTGCCTCGGCCACCTCGAGGGCGACCTCCAAGGCGGCACGGTAGCCGTCAACCAAGGTGAGCGGGTGGAGGCTTCGTTCCAACAGGCGCCCGCCCTCACGCATCAATTCTGCAGCGAAGATGAGGCAACCCGTCACCCCATCCCCGCACGCATCTTCCTGGCCTTGGGCGAGGGAGACAAAGGACTTGGCCGCTGGATGCTTGACCATCAGGTCGGCGACAATCCGCGCCCCGTCGTTGGTGATGGCCGTCTCCCCGTTCGTCTTGTAGAGCATCTTGTCGAGACCGTTTGGACCAAAGGTGCCCTTCAGCAGGTCGCCGAAAGCGACCGCTGCCGTGACAAGTTTCTGGGTGACAGCCACGCCGCTCGTGACGTTGGTCGTTGGTCGAACGATGACCACCGGGGCGCGGCCCCCGCTCTCGTCGCCGTCCATCGCGTGGGGCCTCAGGGCCCGCCCTCATCAACCCTGCCGAAGGACTTGAACAGGTCGTCGCTCGTCACAACCTTGGCTGCGTTCCTGAGCGCTGGGGCCACAAACGAGCGGCCACAGAACAGGCGTTCAAGTACACAGTTGAATGCCTGAGCGTTCATGTCCAAGATGCTCGTCGTCGGCGCGACCAGCGATGTTGGCCTCGCCCTCATCCCTCGCCTCCTTCGGGAGGGCCACGACGTGATTGGGATCGGCCGGGACGCAAGCCGGCTGGCCGCCTTCAACGACCAAGCACGGTTCACGCCTGTGGTGGGCGACCTGACCGCAGAGCGCTTGGGCGAAGCCGTCGCGGCCGCAGGAGACGAAGGCGTCGATGCCGTGGTGCATTTGGTGGGCTCCATCGCTCTCCGTCCACCCCACGCCATGTCCGTCGAGGCCTTTGAGGAGGTCATCAGCACCAACCTGACGTCGGCCTTCCTCACCCTCTCAACGTTGGGCAAGGCGATGATGCGCTCCGGCGGGGGACGGATGGTGTTCGTGTCGAGCGTCGCGGCGTCGCTTGGCCTGGCCAACCACGAAGCCATCGCTGCAGCGAAAGGTGGCCTTGAAGCCATGGTGCGCAGCGCAGCGGCCACGTACGCTCGTCGTGGCCTACGGATCAACGCCGTCGCGCCCTCGCTGACCGACACCCGCATGGCGGCACCCCTCCTCCGCACCGATGCTGCACGCGAGGCGTCGGAGCAGATGGTCCCCACAGGTCAACTAAACACCGCCGCCGATGTGGCAGAGGCGGTGCGGTGGCTGCTGCTTGATGCGCCAGACGGCATCACAGGAGAGGTCATTCACCTCGATGGTGGCATGGGACGCCTACGGGCCTCGGGGTGAAGGCATGAACGTCGGGATCGTGGGAGGAGGCCTCGCTGGACTCGCGGTGGCGGCCGGCCTGCACGCCTCAGGTCACAGCGTGACCGTCTACGAAGCCGGACGCGCCACCGGTGGGCGAATGGCCACGACCGAGGTCGACGGCCACCCCGTGGACGTGGGCTTCCATGTGCTGCACACCGCGTACCCCGCCGTGCACCGCTGGCTTGACCTCGACGCGCTTGGCTTGCAGGCGATGGACCCGAGCACCGAAGTGATCCTCCCAAGCACCGGAAAGCGTCGCTTGCTTGGCGACGCGCTCCGACGGCCGTCGACCCTTCTGCCGACGCTGAGGAGCGTCGGCGTGCGCGATGGCTTCCGGTTGTTTCGATGGCGTCAGGTTGCGGCACGGTCGGACCTTGAGGCGCCGCTGGATGCTCCGTCCCAAACCATCGACGACGGGCTCGCAACCCGTGGCTTCGGGCCACGGCTCCGAACGCAGGTGCTGGCCCCCCTGTTCGCAGGGATCACCCTCGACGCCGAACGGCAGGAGCGCATGGCCTTCTCGACCTTCACGTGGGGCGCCATGGCGAAGGGCCAGATGACGATGCCACGCGACGGCATCGGCGCGGTCCCTCGGCAACTCGCGGCCCACCTGCCCGAAGGCGCCCTCCGTACGGGCTCCACCGTCACCGCCATCACGGCCACCACGGTCGAAGTGGACGGCGACGTGGTGCAGCACGACCGGGTCGTGCTCGCCACGCCGCAGCACGTCACCGCCTCGCTTCTTGGCCACGCCCCGCCCGCACGAGAACGCACCACGACGACGCACGTGTTCTCGTGTGCGACGCCTCCGTTGTCGGCGGCACGCTTGCTGCTCAACGGCGAATTCGACGTGGACGCATCCCCGGTGCTCCACGTCCACGTTCCAACCCTGCTGCACCCACGTGTGGACGGTCAGCACCTCGTCGTTGCGACCTTGCTGGACGACCGAACCGATGCAGCAGCGACCCTCACCCACCTCGACAGGTGGTTCGGTTCGACCGAAGGGTGGACGCACGTGGGCAGCACGCACGTCCCTCACGCGCTGCCCATCATCCCCGTCGAGCATGTCGGCCGGGACCACCTCCCGGTCGAGATCGGTGGGGTCCTCCTTGCGGGCGACCACACCACCCACCCCTCCGTGCAAGGGACGTTGCGCAGCGCCGAACGGG
>JAURMD010000052.1 GCA_030830875.1 Thermoplasmatota archaeon
CGGGCTCACCCTGAGGAAGAGGTTCCCTCGATGCACGTTCATTGGCAAGGACGTCGCGCCGCTGCAACGCACGCTGGACGACGGCTGCAGAAATCAGCAACGCGAGAAGGACGTGCCATGCACCCCCGATGAAGGTCAGAGCGCCGTCGGTGATGTTGCTCCAATCCACACCGTTCGAGGTGGGTTGAGGTTGCCATCGTATTCCGAGGTAATCGGCCGTCGCCTGATGAACAAACACCTGATCGGGAACGTAGCGGGAACGAACGCTGAAGTTCACGTAGACGGTGCCGTTCGCCTCGTGGTCCTTCGGGACTTCAAACCAACCTCGGAGCGAGATGTTCGCACCGATGGGTATGTCTTCCAATTCGAACGTACGGACCTCTGCCCCTTCGGCTTCGAGGATGGCATTGGTTGGCGGAAGGAGACCCATCGGCGTCCCATGGGAGGATTTCATGGAAATGACAAGTCCGTCGATCACGTTCCCGTCGTTTCTCAATGTTGATGAAATCGAAATCGTGTTCCCCACGCGTTCATCGTTGACGTCAACAAAGGTCCACTCAACCCTCGGTGCGATGCGCAAATCCAACGTTGCGAGGGTGTCCATTGTTGACATTTCTGGGCCGATGGAAATGCGAAGTTCCGCAGTCATGAAAGCGAGGGCCTCGTGATGTGCGCGGAGGGTCGCGATAGTGACCGTCGAAGATTGACCTGGGGCGAGAGGAACACGCGACGTTCCCTCGTCCATCTGCACAATGCCTTCAGCCTGCTCCGTGAGTTCCAGCACGATGCCTGCTGCATCATCGAAGTTGCCGACGTTCTCCACCGTTGCGCTGAGGATGCACGGTTCATCGATGAGGAGGTCGGGACAGCGAGGGGTGTGCAACTCCATTGTGAAGCCACGTTCAAGGGCGATGCTGCCGTTCAGGTCAACCTCATCGACATGATCGCCCATTTGAGCAGTAAGGCGAACGCTGAGCGTACCTGCGTTCGACCATGGAGCCAGGAAACCAACTTCAATCCGTCGCGTCGCCCCCGCTTCAAGCATCACTTCGGGAAGTGCTCCGAACAGAGCGACCGTCCAGCCCTCATGCACGAAACGGTCGGTGGCCTCGACGCGCTCATCCACCATGCTGTTCTGATCGAGCAGGTTGAGCCGAAGTTTGACCGTTGTCGGCGCGTTCCCGGTGTTCTCAACCACCACCGGCAGCCGCCCGTCCGTCCCCGGTGCGACATTCAATTCGTTGCTTGATGCTGAAAGGTTGACGCGAAACACCTCGTCCATGGCCAAGACGAAGCTCCATTCGTCCCCTCTCCCGTCGAACGAGGAGGAAGCGGTGATGGTGAATCGGGGGCCGTCCCCGGCACGAGGAAGGCTGTCCTCGACGCGCCCAACATCGATCCAAGCACCGATGTAGGTGAGGGAACCGCTGGAAAGGGTCGTGCTCGGGTCCTCGACCTGAACCCCGTTCAGCGTCCACCCCCACGCCCAATCGCTGGTGGTCGACATGGAGAAGGTCACTGCTTCCTCTGTGGCACCGAAGTTGGTGAGGTTCACGGCCACGCCGGTTCGGGTTGATTCCTCAATCGTAAACGTGGACGTTCCGTCCACGCCCATGACCAACGCAGATGCGGTTCGGACCCACACCGAGAGGGAGCAGGTCGCCAATTCCTGTGTTCCATCGACGAGGCTTACGTTGATGCTGTAGGTGTCTTGTGGGAGTCCCGTGTTGGCCAGCAGAGGAATCACCCACGTCCGAATCCCATTCTGCACGCTGGATGAGGCGTTGCCAATGACAAGCGTCGCTGGAACATCGGCAGTGATGCTGAGTTCTGAACCTACACCGTCGTTTTGCGAAATCGAAAGTTCAGCACTCCCTTCGGGGAGAAGGGCCACATGCTCCGGACACGACAATTCGCTTGTGGCCTCGGCCGTGGCCACATGGAGCGGCACCAAGGTGAGCACGAGCAGGCCTGCAACGACATAGGCCCGCATGCCCACGCCTTGACCAAGACCTCCTTGAACGCGTCGTCCGAGCGCTCAAAACAGCGTGGTCAGGGGTGAGGCAAGGTTTGGACCGACAGCCCCCACGCGGTTGACGTCCATCCCGACAGGCCAGTGCTCAATGACCTCAGGTCCAGCGGGAGGGACGTGCTCGCTGAGCCAGGGCAGGACCTCGTGATTGGCCAACAGCACAGGCATTCTGGTGTGGATGTGGCGAATGCTGGCCTGTGCTTCTTTCGTGAGGACGGCAAAACCACCACGACCGTCGGCACGGATTCCGGCCATCCAGCATGGTCCACCTCCAAGCGGTCGGAGGTGATGCGGATGCCGACCAAGGGGGGACGCCTGCCACTCGTACCAGCCTGTGCAAGGAACGGCGATGCGGTGCCGTTCAATGGCCTTCTGAAACAACGGTCGCTCGTGCACCGATTCCCAACGTGCGTTGATCGGCGCTTTTCGACCGTCCTGATGCGCCGTGAATCCCCACGAACGTGTGGACACCATGGGTCCCTCGGCGCCCCACTCAACCACTGGGTGCATGTCCGTCGGAGCCACGTTCCACGTTGGCTCATGGTCGACCTCAACTTCCACGTCCATCGGTACGAGGAGTTCAGTGAGGGTCGACCCCATGGCGAATCGCCCGCACATGAGATCACACTGGGTCGGGCAGCGACGCATCGAGCGCGTCAAGGTCGAATTCGGCTCCATTGAGTGGCACGTTCAAGTCAAAGGCATGGGCCACACGAGGGTCCAGTTCGCCAAAGCACCCCACCCACATCCCCCCAACGAGGATTTTTGCGGCGCGACCTGCAAGCCACGGGCCTTCGTTGTCGGGCAGCGCGACCATCTCCAGTTCATCGTGCTTCGCACCAAGGGCCTGCATGAGTGCTTGCACACGGCCACGTGAGGCGGCGAACCCCCCTCCTGCTTCAGCCACGAGCATCGCAAAACGCGTGGAGTTGACGTGACCTCGAACCACCGTGCCGAGTTCAAAGACACCTTGGGGCAGGTCGTGATGTCGGTTGGCCGCCAGCAAGCGAAGCAATCCTGGAAGCAAGTGCTGCCTGAGGATGGTGTGGTCCACGGTGATGGGGTTTGTGATCCGGGTGATGGCTGATGATGCGGTCCAACGTGTGCGTTCAAATTGATCTTCGTCGTTTGACAAGGTAAGGGATTGAACTTCGGTCAATCCAAGCCCAATCGCGACCGTTCGAAGCCTCCTACGAAGATGAACGTCGGGCCTTGGGGTCCCGTTGGCTGGCGCGTGGGGGGTGACATCTCCGAGGTCCTCGTAGCCATGACCAATGGCCAAGTCTTCGATCAGATCCACCTCGTGCAGCAGGTCGGTCCTCCATTTTGGCATCGCGATGGTCCATGCTTCCTCGGTTTCGTCGACAACCTTGCCTCCAAGACGACGAAAAGCGCGCTGCACGTCTTCAGAGGAAAACTCACGGCCGAGCAGGAGGCGGACACGCTCTTTCGTCAGCCGATGGTGGCTTGGGGAGGTACGAGGATGACGCCCCTCTGCTGCGCCGCCGTGTACGTCAACGGCCTCCACCACACCGCCCATCGACGACAACTGCAGGCAGACAAGTTGCAGGCAAGCCTCGACGGCAACGAGGTCCCAACCGGTCACGTCGACAAGCATCGACGTCGTCGTTGGAGTCACGGTGGTTTGCACACCATTGATGATGGGTGGAAAGGAAATCACAGCGTCGTTTGCATCGAGCAGCAGCGGAACCTTGTCCATCCCCTCGAGCAGATGGGCATATTCCGTGCCTTTTGGGTGGTGCTCGAGGATCTCGTCGATCGTCATCGATGCGGTGGAGGCCAGAGGCACGAAGGCTCGGTCCCTCGGGGCCGCAACCGCGCGGAAGGGGGGGCGAATGGAGTCGAGGTCATGGACGCCAATCGAGGAGCGTCGACGCCCTCGCCCCACGGCAAAGTGGAGTTTTTCTTGATGGTCCATCAACCGGCGGATGCTTGCGTCCCGTTCCTCATCGTTGGAACCGAGGTGAACATTGCGTACGATGGCGCACACCACGAATGGGCGAATACCTGCCAACTCAGGATCGACATGCATCGAGGTTGTTGCAGGTTGGGCATCAAGATGGGTGATTATGGCCTCGTCATGAATGAAGGAACGGATGCCACGGCTCAGTGTCTCAGCTGACAGCAAATCAGGTCGGTCTGGAAAAATTTCGATGTCCAAGACCTCGTCCGTGCACCTGTCAACATCGGTTCCGAGCAACGGTAGGCGCCGTTCAAGTTCTTCGAGGTTGTGAACGTGACCGCCTGCTTCAACGTACGACCGCAACACGGCTTGGTCCACGCTGATCGTCGGCATGCACTCACCGTGTCCATTCCGGAAGTGGGCGTTCAAAACCTGCCATCCGCAAGCCGCTCATCAAAGCCACGTCGTACGTGCTTGCTCGAAGGTTCGATCGGCTCAGTGCATCGATGGAACCCGCCCCGAGATCGCGCAAGCATTGGGACAGTCCCTCCGAAATGAGGTTGAGCGTGGACGCCAGGGCCGCAGGAGATTCCTCGTTCGGCGTGAAGGTCACGAGCCGAAGCCCTCCTGCAGATAAAATGGCCACCTCTTCCCCGTTTGGTGCCCAATCCAACGCTCCTCCTGCGACGGTGACCCCGTCGCTCAAGGTACCGTTCGCGGAACGGCCAGACATAGGAAGCATGGCTGCAACTGGGAGATTGGGCCGGGACGACATGCTGACGAAAGCAGCAGCGAGTTCGTATTCCGCGGCCCACGCGTGCAAGCCGTTCACACGCCCAACGTCGCCCTGCACGCACACCACAAGGTCATCGCCACCGAGGCTGTACAGCACCACAAGAAGGGACTCAAATCCTTCTACGTCCATTGGCGGGAGGCCGTCAAGGTCAATCACCACACCTGCGGCGTCGACGCACGACGTCCACTGCTCGACGGTGTCCTTTGAAATCAGAAGCAAATCGATGGGACGAGGGGCTTCGCTCACCACGGCGGGTTGATTGGCCAGCACGTCGGTGACTGCATCCGACGAGCGCTTTGCTTTCATCCGCTCACCGCTGCTTACGCACGGGAGGACGGGCAAGGGCAAGGCGAGAGGGCGTTGTCCAAGCAACACGCTGCGGTCAACGCTGGTGCTGTTGAGGGAACGATGGTTGTCCATTGGGAGGAGGTGGATGCCTGCGAGCGGGTTCGCCCGTGGCGTGGTCTTGGAGGGTTGGTGAACCTGGCTGTCATCCCTTGGCACCAGGCACACCGCGTCCGCGTGAACCTGCCACGAGGGGTCATCGATGCTCGAATTGACCTCGGCCAGTTCTTCGGTGGTCAACGGGCGCAAATGAACGCCGTCGGCAGGAGCTTGACAGCGCCCGTCGACGACAATCATCCCCCCCTTCATGCCGCTTCCGGGGTCCAACCCAACGTCGCCATGCACCACGATCAAACCCCCTGTCATGCCATTCCCGACCCGAGCGCCGACCTTGCCGCGAGCGAGGATCACTCCGCCTCGCATCTCTGCACCGAGGTCGTCGTTGGCGCCTTCATGAAGGATCAGCAGTCCGTCGAGCGTTGACCAACCTGCGGCGTGACCGGCGCGTCCTTCGCACACGACACGTCCTCCGTTCAGCACGGCTGCGAAATGCGAACCCACATCGCCTCGCTGATCAAAGGAACCCGCACACATGAGGCCCACCCACGCGCCCAAACGGCCAAGGGCCCGGACCCGAGCGCCGCTTGGCAAGAACGGGCAGAGTCCGCCTTCGCCATCCTTGGGAACTTCAGTGCCATCGGCGGTCCAGCCGATCCTCAACACCGCCTTTCGTTCGATCGCGGTGTCCAAGGCTTCGCCGAGTTGGCGATTGATGCCGATGCCGCTCGCCATCAGCGGGCGCTGTCCCCCGGCCATGGCTAGGGCTTCCATGTCCGCCACATAGCCTCATCGCAGGTTCGCACGGGGTCAGCGTTCAGTTCATAGGCCCACGAGCAGGCCAAGAACATGAGGACGATGACGGTCAAAGTCGCCATCAACGGATACGGAACCATTGGAAAGCGTGTGGCGGATGCCGTAGCGGCACAGGACGACATGGAGGTCATTGGTGTCACGAAGACACGACCTTCTTTCGGCTGCGATCTCGCTGTACGCAAGGGGTATCCATTGTACTGCACCAACGACGACCCAGAATGCATCGCGGCGTTTGGAACGGCTGGCTACACCTGCGGAGGCGGCATCTCGGACCTTCTGTCTGTTGCAGATGTCGTCGTGGACTGCTCGCCTGGTAAGGTCGGGGCCTCCAACATGAGCCTGTACACCTCGGCCGGTGTCAAGTGGATTTTTCAGGGCGGGGAAAAACACGAAATGACCGGCCGTTCCTACACCTCATGCGCCAACCACGCAGAAAACTTCGGCGCTGAAGGAACCCGCGTGGTGTCGTGCAACACCACGGGACTCTCAAGGACCCTTGTTCCCCTTCTCGAAACCTGCGGCAGCATTTCCGTCGAATGCACCATGATCCGTCGAGCGGCGGATCCCGGGGACTCGAAACGGGGCCCAATCAACGCGATAACGCCAGTCCTCAAGGTGCCAAGCCATCATGGACCGGACGTGATGACCGTCCGACCTGAAATCGACATCACGTCGATGGCCGTTGCCGTTCCGACCACAATCATGCACATGCACGCGATTGTGGTAACCTTGCCCGAAGGTCATGGACTCACGACAGCGTCTGTGCTTGACCTCTGGCGTCAACAGCCCCGTATCGTCCTGATGAACGGAGCTGAAACTGGTATATCGAGCACAGCGGAAGTGATGGAATTTGCACGGGACATTGGCCGTACATGGGGTGACCTGCACGAGATCTTTGTCTGGGAGGACGGCGTCAAGGTCGAAGGCAACAAAATATGGTATTTCCAAGCCATTCACCAAGAATCGGACGTCATCCCAGAAAACGTGGATGCGATTCGTGCCCTGATGGGGCTTGAGCCGGATTGGCGGGCAAGTGTTGCACGTACGGACGCCGCGATTGCCTCATGGAACGGTCTGTCGTGATGTGGCCCACCACAGGGTGGGCTTGAAAAGCCGCCGAGGGCCGCCAAGCCGCATGATGCGGGGTACGTTGGCGGCTGTCCTTGTGTCGTTGATGCTGTTTCCTACACTCATGGTGTACGACGTTTCGGCTGAAAAATCGCAACCAACGGAAGTGGATGCCTCCGGTTCCGTCATGCCAATTCAAGGAACGCTCTTCTCTACAACGGCTCGAGACGCGCCTACAACACTGTCCTACGGTTCGTTCAACGGTGACCCGATGCTCTTCAGGGACGCAGCATGGGTGCCGCGGGCCGGTGAACCTGTACTGCTTCAATTCGACCATGTCGATGGATTCCGTCAAGAAGCCATGGCGTCGGAGCATGGCTTCGTACTCCTCCATCGTGTGAGCGCCTCCGTTCTTCTCGTTCGCGGTGGGGACCACGTCGACACGACCGGTGTGAGGTGGATTGGTCCATTGCTTCCTTCGTGGCGCCTGCATCCTGACCTCACAGAAGAGGTCAACGACGGTCTGTCCGTGGTGCCCGCGGACGATCTGACCTCCGGGGACCTGACGGCCTTGACGCTCGATGCCATCGAAGCGGGTGCGACGTCTTCGTGGTGTGGTGTTGGGACATGCGTGTTCGAAACGAAGCACATGCAGCCGACCACATTTGCCCGTTTTGTGGATGCCCTCGCATCGGACGACCGCGTGCTCTGGATTGAACCATCCTACGGTATGGAAGTGCACAACGCCATCGCTGCTGGATATGCCGGTGTGGCCTCCATGAGGTTGAACGCCTCGTTCACATTGGACGGCTCAGGAGAAACCGTCGCCGTCTTCGACACGGGGTTGGACATCGACCATCCTGACCTAGGATCCCCGTCAAGGGTGGCCTCCGTTCGAACCACCTTCGGATTGGACCCTTCACCTGCAGACTCGAACGAAGGTCATGGCACCCATGTGGTCCTGACCGTGCTCGGAGACGGGTCCGGTGATTCAAGCGCAGAAGGCGTGGCCCCAGCAGCCTCGTTGGTCATGTATCCGCTCGAGCATGATCCCACCGGTGTGTTTGGCCGCCAAGGTTCGCTGTACGAGATGCTGAGCGACGCGGATCAGGCCACGGCGCGGATTGCCGTCAACGCATGGGGGCTCAACGGAGGGCACGGCGACTACACGTCCGACAGCCGTTCCGTCGACCAATACGTCGACACGTGGGAGGTGCTGCTGCCTATTTTCTCCGCGGGGAATGCCGGTTCGACAGGTGTCACGCCACCAGCCACGGCCAAAAACGGACTGGCCATCGCCACATCCAACGGAAGTTCCCTCGACCCATGGAGTTCATCGGGGCAAGGGCCGACCAACGACGGCCGAATCAAACCGGATTTGATGGCCCCCGGCATCGGGCTTTGCTCAGGACGTGCTGAAGAGGCCCGCTTCCCTGCAGGGGCTGACTGTGCCAGCGGGACGCATGCCGGGGGCGATTCGCTCTACATGACCCTCGGCGGGTCATCCCAAGCCACGGCCGTGGCAGGTGGATCTGCGGCCCTGGTACGCGAATGGATTCGTGAGCAGGGTGGCATCCCCTCCCCATCCGCTGCGTTGATCAAGGCGGTGATGATCAACGGTGCAACAGACATCGGCACGCCAGATATTCC
>JAURMD010000053.1 GCA_030830875.1 Thermoplasmatota archaeon
ACGTGCACGGCCTTGACGTTTGGGAACACCTCGAGGCACCGTTCTCGCGTGGCTTCGGAGACGCAAATGAGAAGGTCGGCGCGCCGCAGGCCGCGCCTCAATCGACGAAGGTCCAGCCATCGAACCGGCCCGATGCGGGCCTCAAACTCCTTCATCGACCCGTCGGACAAATGGATGGTCCTCGGCGCGAGAGCGAAGAGGTCGTGAACGACAACGGCGGTCCGGACACCGTAGATGCGACGTTTTGGAACCAAATGTGCGTGTTCTTGGTCGCTGATCAGCAGCACCGTGTCGGGGTGCTCTCGCGCGCGAGCACGCACTTCCCGTCGGACACGCTTCGGATGACGCCACCAGCGACGGAGCAAACGCCGAGGAGCCAACCCGGATGTAGGGTGTTCGATCTCACCGGCGAAGGTCCATCCGCTGATTTCTCCGCTGGCGAGAAGCCGGACGACGCCCGCGTGGGCGGCCCCTAACCCTGTGTCGCGTCCCAAGGCTCCGCCACGGACGACGAGTGCCTGACGGACCATGCCTTCAGCAACGGCCCTGACCGTTTGAAGATGTGGCCAATGAAGCCACTTCGACGGGCGAGGGTTCAAGCGAAGGTGCGCAAAGCGCACCGTGAGCGCCATGCCAAACCCACCTCGGGACTTGACCAAAGACGCGATGGCGGATGTTCGTTCTCGCATCGCCTCCACCGTGGAGCACGGTGCATCCATTCGGCGGGTCTTGGCGGAGCAAACGGGGTCCACGGATGCCGCTGTGGCATGGGAAGTTCAGGCTGCAGTGGAGGCCCTCGACGTCTTTGGTTCGCGATGGACCATCGAGATCCTCTCAGCACTCTACATCGCTGGACCAACGCGCTTCAACAACATGAAGTCCCTGTTGGACGGTATTTCGTCGAGAACGCTGTCGGACAAATTGACGCTGTTGACCGAACGCGAACTGGTCATTCGAAAGGTGGACGCAGGGCCGCCCGAGCGCGTCACTTACGTCCTGTCGGAGCATGGAAAAACGTGCGGGAAATTGCTCTCACCTCTGGTGGCCCACCTCAAAATCCGCTCAGGCGCATTGCGCGACCCACGCTGAGTGCACAAGGAAAGCGAGGGTTCAGAAGGGCGACGTCCCACGTCGCAGCGTGCCTCTGCTGCAACAGTGGGTTCGACAGCGGCCTTGGTTGGCCGCAGGGCTTGCGGTTGGTGCCTCCGGCTTGGCCGGGCTTGGTGGCGGAGCACTGGTGGCGGCCGGCGCGCTTGGCTTGGCCGTGGGTGGCGTTTCAGGAAGCCGCCCGGTGGACGACGCTTCGCATCCATTGCGGCGGCGGATCCTCAGCACGCTCGAAGCCAACCCTGGGCTGTGCTATCGAGAACTGCAGAACGCACTTGGCGCGGCCAACGGGACGCTGCGTCATCATCTCGACGTGCTTCAAGGCAGTGCGCGCTTGACCGTGCTTCCCGTAAACGGACGGACCTGTTACTTCGCGGGACCACCTGAGAGCGTCGAACTCTTGCAGGGTTCGCGGCTGCTTGAGCGAGCCGCTGAGCGCTTGCCAATCGGCCTGTCCATTGTCCAACGCTCCATCGTTCGGTCCATCCGTGAAGACGGGGTCCCTGAAAGCCAATCCGCGCTCGCGCGGCGCCTTGGACGAACCCGTGCAAGCGTCCATTCTGCGGTCAAGGTGCTCCGGCGTCGTGGCCTGCTCCGTCACGATTCGCTCGCCCTCGCCACCCACCTCGACGAAGACGAGGCATGGAACGCCGGACTCATCTCGGGTTTCGTCGATGAGGACTGAGTTCGTCGTTTTCATCGCTCCAGCGGCACACGCTTCAAGAGCCGTGGACGGCCGCTGAAGGGCCGAGCATCATGTTTCGTATGCGCATCGTGGAACTTCCACTTCCCACGAGCCAGCGTGACACCGACTCGCTCGTCGCATGGCTCATCGAAGCCTTCGCACTCATCCGTCGACAAGGACCCGCATCCGCAGACGGTGGGACCGCCTCACCGGTTCACCGGCTGCTTCGTCACCACATCCTCTTGCATCCCACGCACGCTTGGGACGCTGGCAGTTTGGCCGACGAATTGGGGTTGACCGCTGCATCCCTGAACCATCACCTCGGGCGGTTGGTGGAGGCAGGCCTGCTCGGCTACACCGACGAAGGAAAAGGATGGAGGAGGTACTACCTGCAGGGAGGCAGCCTCCGAGCCGCTGTGGCACGAGTGAAGGTCAACGCGGTGCTGGTCACGTCCCAGCGCTTGGCTGTACTCAACGATGCGTGGACGAGGATCGGCGAAGCCATGGAGGTCGACATGCCCGACGATGCTCCGCTCCCGCTCCACCTTGGTGTGGCCGACCGTCGACCTCCGAGCCTAGAGAGCGGAGCCGACGACCTCACCTTGTGGATGGCGGATGCAGGCCTGATGGGCGACCGTCCAGGGAAGGAGATTCGTGTCGGGTCCGCAACGCACCGGCTCTTCCTGATGCTTCTTGATCGCGACCTGCCGCTTTCCAACGACGAAGCAGCCGAGGTGCTCGACATCCCCACAGCCCGCGTTGGTCGCTTGCTGGAACGATTCCGCGCCACCGGCGTGGTGGAACGCGTTCCGAGGACCGATCGGCTGCCCACGTCCTTGTGGTCTGCGATGGTCTCGCAACACGAACGACGTGGCCCGGAGTGGTTGCTCACAAAAGGCGGTTTCCAACGCCTTCTCAGCGACGCCAATCAGAACGCCTTGATATCGGCGCTCGACAAGGGTAGCCTTCGACCTGAAGACGTAGCGGCACACGTCGCGTCCCTCAGCGTCGACGACAGCATGTTGTTGCTGAACCTCCTTGGTGGCCGGCTGGCCTTGGGCCACCGCCTTGCAGGTTCAACACCTGACCGTTTGGAGCGGCACCTCCTCGAACGTCTCGAACGCGCGCTTCGTCGTGTGGAGCGCGTTGCTGAGCTGGTCGAGGAATCCATCCTTCAGGACTAACCCCCCGCATTGAAGTGGGACAGCGTTCGCCGAGGGGCATGGCATCAGGGCCGTGGACCTCGTCCGGCCCGTGGCAGGGCGAACGGCGTCCACTGTTGTTGGCTCCGATGGCCGGCGTGACCGACCTGCCCTTCCGTCTTCTCGCTCGTGAATGCGGTGCTGACCTCGCCATTACGGAATTCACCAATTCCACCGCGTTGACCAGGGAAGCCACCACGTCGTGGCGCAGGATGGAAACCCATGCCTCAGAGCAGCCCTTCATTCCCCAGATTTTTGGGGGCGACATCAACGACATGGTCAACGCAGCGAGGTTGCTTGAGGAGGCCGCGGACGTCATCGACCTCAACTTCGGCTGCCCTGCTCCGAAGGTCACACGCGTTTGCGCAGGTGCAGCCCTGATGGGTGAGCCGGAGCACCTCCTCGACATTGTTCGGGCGGTCGTGGACGCGGTCGATGTTCCGGTGACGGCGAAAATGCGCCTTGGGACAGGAAGCGGTCCAGACACCGTCCTTGATTTGGTCGAGCGGCTTCCCGACGCCGGCGCGAAGCGGGTGTGCATCCACGGTCGTACGCTCAAGCAGCGTTACGCGGGGGCGGCCAACTGGGACGTCATTGCGGAGGCGGTCCATCGGAGCAGCATCCCGGTCATCGCGAACGGGGATGTCGTGGATGGGGCCTCCGCAGCCGCATGCTTGGAGCGAACTGGAGCCGCTGGCCTGATGATTGGCCGTGGGGCCATCGGCCGACCCCAGGTCTTCGGAGACATTGCGGTTCAACTTGGATGGCGGGACGAAGCAAGCCTGCCTTGGGTATCGCATGACCCTGAGGCGTGGGGTTCTGCGGACGGCATCACCCGCGATTTCATGGCACGAAGGTGGTGCTGGAACAGGTACATCGAACTCGCTCAACGCACGTCCGGGCTGCGCACAAAGTGGATGCAGCGGCACGCTGTGGCCTTCACCAAGGGCTTGCCGGGAGGCAAGGCGGTCCGCGCAGTCATGCACGAGCAGCCGGATGAAGCAGCCTTCGCAGCACAGGTTTCGGCCTTCCTCAACGCTGGAGCGTGAGGGGGCTCAGAAGGACGACTGCCATTCTTCGAGGTCTTGAGCCTCGGCCCACGCCTCGTCTGTGGTTTCCCCGCGGATCTTCAGCACTTCGCGAGCGAGGAGCCAATAGACAAGGGCAAGGGAGCGACGGCCCTTGTTGTTGGCAGGGATGGCAATGTCCACGTTGCGGAGGTTGTTGTTGGCGTCCACGAGACCGACAATTGGCAGGCCGGTGTTGACCGCCTCGATGAGGGCCTGCTGGTCGGCAGCAGGGTCGGTCACGAAGAGCATGTCCGGCTCCACGTACGAGCGGAGCGCAGGGTTGGTGAGGCTGCCTGGGATGAAACGCCCAACTGAGGCGTTTGCGCCGATGGCCTCTGCGAAGAGGCGGGCGGGGCGCTGGCCGTACTGGCGAGCGCTCACGACCATCACGCGGCCAGGCTCGTAGCGGCAGAGGAATTGTGCGACGAGGCGAATGCGCTGGTCGGTGGCGCCAACGTCGAGAAGGTAGAGGCCGTCTTCACGAACGGTCTGGATGAAGCGCGCCATGTCGGAGCTCTTCTGTTGGGTCCCGATGTTGACCGCGTTCTCCTCGTAGGTGCTGGCGGACACGAGGAGCACACCTTCTTCGGTCATCTGAGGCACCTGCGATTTGCCGACTTGAACCCTCTATTAAACCGCTTCGGGCCACGACGAAGGCGTGCACCACCGGAGTTCGGCGCTGACTCCTTCAACAGGAGTGTTCACGGAAGTCCGGTGCCGGGATGAGCGAAGCGATGGAGAAGCAACGGCTTCCCCCCATCAGCGCGAGCGATCTCGAACGCCACGCCTACTGTCCGATGTCGTGGCAGCTCGCGCGGGAAGGTGTGGATGCGCAGGGTGAGGCCGTTGTGGAAGGCAAGCTTCAGCATGCCAAAATCCATGACGACATGATGGCCTTCAGCCGCGAAGCCGTCGCCTTTCGACGATCTGTGACCATCTGGGTCTGGTGGTTCACCGTGGTGCTCGTGTTCACCCTTGAAGGCTGGCTGACCCGCCAACTTGCACACTCCGACGTTGACCAAGGCGCGCTGGCGCGCTTGCTGTCGCTCTGGGCCCTGACGACGTTGATGTCAGGCATCGTTCTCGTTTGGCTCCCTTGGAGGCAACTGCTGGGTTGGAGCATTCCCGACCGCTCCTTAGAGTTCGAGGCCACCGGCGTGGAACCGGTGCTGAACCCTCCTGGATTCATCGGCGGATGGTTCGAGGCCGGACGAACCGAAGCGAGCATGCTTCTGGCATCCATTGTGCTCGGCCTGCACGCGATCGCGCTCGTGACCGTGGTCGACGAAGCGAACGCCTCGTTCATCCTGATCGCCGTCGCCTTCGTCTGGACCGGCCTTGCGTCCTGGCGGCTGCAAATCCTGCTGACCACCTACCACCGCGCCGAAGTGGCACGTGTCCGAGCAGGGCTTGACCGCACGGCAGATGATGTGGTGTACTCCGACGACGAGGAGGGCGAAGGATTGCTCATCGACAAGACAACAGGACTACGAGGTCGTCCAGACCAAATCGTCATCGTCGACGGAGAATTCATACCCGTGGAGCAGAAAACGGGAAAGGTCCCCACCAAGCCCTACGAGTCCCATCGGATGCAGGTCTTGGCCTACCTCAAACTCGTCGAGGCCACGACCGGAAGGGCCTCTCCCTATGGAGTGCTTCGCTACGGTGAGGATGCCGCGTTCCAAGTGATGTGGGACCAAAACGCGCGTCGCGACCTCGAGGAAGCAATGACCGCCGTTCGCACGTTGTTGGAGGAAGGAGGAGCCAAACGCAACCACGAACGTGTAGGGAAGTGCAGGAACTGCTCCAGGCGGTCTGCCTGCCCAGAACGCCTCGATCACTCGCAGGCATCGTCAAGCGGGTACTGAACGCACTCTCGGTGCACCGTGACCACGACGTTGAAACTGTCCTTGAACTGGTTGAGGAACTCCTCACCAACGCCCCGCGCTTCCACGGACAGCACCCATTCGCCTCGCTGAAATTCTGGTTGAGGCAGAAGATGTTCCTCTGGAGGGTTGGCGTTTTGGCACACTTCGGTCTCCCAAGCAGCGGTGTTGTCAGGCATGAGCAAGGTAGCCCTGACGTAACGGGTCACGCCCGCATCAGCGCAGCCCACCTCGTCGGAAAACGAGAAACTGGCCTTGAAGTAAACGTCAATTTGCGTGACGCTGTCGTCAACGTAGAAGCCCGTTTGGTTGGTGTAGGATTCGGCCAACTGGGTGAAGGTGTGGGAGAGGTCCTCTCGGTGGTACACGGTGACCAAGCGGACGTCGTCGCGCTGCCATTCCAAAAATTCCCGTGCTGGAACCAACGCAAGGCAACCCGAGAGCGTGGTGCTCAACAGGAGCACGGCGAGCGCAACGCACAGAGGCCGAGCACCCATGGGTGACGCCTTCCTTCCCTCCGATGTGAAGGTGTCGTCGATGCGGTCACTCAAAGGTCGCCCCGCACGTGGAGCAAGACGTTGCATCGATCGCGATGTCCGCACCGCATGCACCGCACTGAGCAACGTGCGGCTCCGGTGTGGCCTCTTGGCGACGTGGTGCGCGCCTGCGAGGTGCGGCCCGCTTCGGTGTCAATTCGTCGTCGGCCGCGGACGAAGCAGCGGTGTCGTCCTCGTCGAAGGTAAAATCGGCCGTGGCTTCGCCGACTTCGTTTCCAGCGAGCGAACCGTCGGTAAGGCTCATCCCGACTTTCACTTCCTCGCCAGGAAGGACACCCTCTTCTCCGGTCAATTCGTAGAGCCGTTCACGGATGCCGGCGTCAGACGCTGACAATTCGCTATCGTCGTCCTTCAACGCGTGCACCTTGCCCTTGCCCTTCCCTGCGATGATCGAATCGATGTCATGCTCTGAGAAACTCTCCGCCACGCTTCGCAAGGTGGTGGTGACCGAGTTCTCGAGCGCTTCAAGCTGCTCTGGGGTCAGTTCGGAGAGGTCCACGTCCTCGGCGTCCAGCCGCTGCTGAGCGGCCTCGACCTCTGCTTCTGCAGATTCGATGTTCGTGTCCCAGTCCTCGTCAAGGTCATCCTCATCGTACCCGAAGGCTTTGACGGCGTCGGCAAAGTCTTCGCTTCCGCTGACGATTTCCTCTGGGTCCTCGTCCTCTTCGTCTGGAAGCGCTTCCAACGTCTTGGTCGGGACCTCACGCTGGACGCGTTGCCGGCGTTCAAAGTAGGACGAAACGTCTTGTTCTGTCCCACAGTACGGGCAGTTGTCCAGCAGGTCGGGGACAGATTCTCCGCACGCCCCGCACTCATGGAATTGCTTGCGCGCCTGTTCGAGGTCGAACCGGCAGTGCGGGCATGTGTCCTCGTCGCCTTCCAACTCGCCATCGCACGACGGGCAGTATTCGAAGATGTCACGGTCGACCTCCTCGTCGCGGGCACGGGTGATGAACCAAGCCGTCACAAGAACGACCACGAGCAGCAGGGCGAAGAGCGATGCCCATCGAAAGAGGCCCCGCATCGAACGGGTTTCGTCGCTAGGGCCGTCATCGGCCACCTCGAGGCTGGCCCACGTTCGAGCAAAGGTCGGAGACACATCGGCATCGCTTGGGATGAAGCGGACGGTGGTTTGGCCCTGCAATGCGACGAACGAACACGTCAGCGTGCTTGCCGAGACGGTCCGCTCGAGGACGATGATGGGGATCGTCTCGAAGACGTTGCCTGCACCGTCGTCGCAGGTGTAGTTCACAGATCCGGTTTCTTGCGAGGTCGCGTTCACCGACATGACGTAGGTCGTCCCGGGCTGCAAAGGAGGCTCAACCAGATCACCCTCGGCGTTCGAGAGCACGAGCGTGGAGGCGCTCCACGTGAGGCGCAGGGGTGCCGTGACCTCTACCGAACCACGGGCCACGCTGTTGGACGGGTCTGCGTCCCATGATCCTGCATCGGCCTTGAAGCGCGCCTCGAACTGGGCGGTGTGGGCGCCAACCGTGGTCGGAAGGTGGGGGTTTGGATACCACGTGCGGCTTTCCCCTCCGTCGAGCACGATCCGGTCGTCGTAGGACAAGCCGTCGAAGGTCACCTCCAGTGTGCCTCGCACGGTGATGGTGCCGGTATTGATCATGAACACGCTCCAGTTGACGCGATCACCTGAGTTGACGCTCGGCGATTCAGGAATGGCGTTCAGGTCGAGGTACACGTCGGGGATGGGTTGCAGGTCGAGTTGAACGGCGCCACTTCGGTCGTTGCTGGTGTCTTCCTGGATGAAGGAGGCGGTCCCGAAGGGGTCGATGACGGCGACCACGTTGTGCGGGACCCCCCGTGCGAGGGTACTGACCTCCGAGGAGGTGATGGTGCGTTCCCACGTCGCCGTTGCATAGCCAGCACCTTCGAGCGCCACCTCAAAGGGCGCCATGGGGACGAGGTGCCCCTGGTCATCGATGATCTCGAGGCGCATCGGCACAGTGTCCCTGCCCGTGCCCGCAACCCGCTCGATGCTGCCGCTGACCGTCCACGGCCCGTTCAATGCCCCCTCGTCAACGTCAATGCTGAGGGTACCGGTGTGGCGGACGTCCATGCGAGGGGCCACGGTGAACTCCACGTCGAGGAAGCTGCCTTCGTTGGCTTCTCGAACGGATGCTTCCACATCGGGCGTGACCCGAAGCGTGTGGTCGCCGGTCTCCGGCGCGGTGAAGGTCGTGTTCACCCACGTGCTTTCGCCTGCGGCAAGGGCCGGTACGGCTTCTGAGGGCAACGTGACGCTACCGAGTTGCAGCCCGAGCAGGCTCGCCACGGCGCTTTCGCTCCCCGCATTCAGGACGCGAACGGACAGGGTTGCCTGGTCGCCGCTGAACAGGCCGTTTGTTGGACCGACCTCGGCTTCAGCCACCCGGAGGTCGGGGAGGCCGTTTACGGTGAAGGCCTTGTTGAAAATGGCGTCAGCGTCGCCCCCTTGGTTGAACTTCACGTACACGCGGTGTTCACCTTCGGTGACGCTGTTCCACGTCACCTGAACGTCGACGGAACTCCCTCCTTCGATCAGGCTCACAACGCCGCCGTCCAGCACGTTGTTGAGGCCGTCCTTGTAGACGAACCAGTTCACTTCGGTGGCGGCACTGACCTGCGTGTTCACGAAGGTAATGGTGATCGTCACCGCATCGCCCGCGTAGACGTCAGAACCGTCACCGATGGTGACCGTCGCGGCCGAGGCTTCGATGGCTCCGCTGGATTCCGCCGCCGCTGGGCTTGGAACGACGAGCGTCATCAGGAGCAGCACGACAAGTCCCGTCGCACGACCTCGGAGCATGGCGTCATGTCCCTTCCACGGCTCTTCAATCCATCTCCGCCCGGAACGTCTGCGGGCCTGACCTGTGCCGGTCCTTCCTCACTTCGCGCGGGGGAGGGTTGAAGGATGGCTCAGGACCACTCATCACCATGCGCAGCAGGTCCACCGCGCTCCTTCTGGTGGCGCTCCTGCTCCTGTTGCATGCCAACCACCTTCCGGGCATGCAGGACGATGGTGGCGCTGAATTGGCAGTGCTACCGGACATCGCCCGGAGTTCAGGCCTGACCCTCAGTTCGTCCTCCCTCCCCTCCGAAGGCGACACCGTCACAGGGCAGTTGACCCTCCTCGTCACGGTCAGCGGGACCGGCACTGTCGGGTGGATGCGGATGGACCTCGTCGGGGGCAGCACCACAACCATGGTCAACGCCACAGCGAGTCCATGGTACACCTCCTTCAACACCAGGAGCATCGACAACGGCACCTACACCGTGCTCGTGACGGCCTTCGACAGCGATGCCAATGCGACGGTCACCCTCGAATCCGGGTCCTTCGACATCGCCAATCAGGAACCTATCATCACCGCCTTCACCGTGCTCAATGCGGCGAGCGGAAACGGCACTTCTTCGAGCGACCGGTTGTGGTTCAACGTCGCTACCACTGGGACGCTCGCCTTCCGGTGGGGCGCGAACGACGACGACCTCGACCGCGCCACCCTCGCGAACGTCCCCGGCAGCGGTACACCGGCCACCGACGGGCCGGGAACCTTGGCCTACGGATGGGATTGGGCGCCGGGAGACCTTGGGGAAGGCACGTGGAACCCCGTCCTGACCGTCTCGGATGATTCGGGATACAACGTACAAAAAACAATCTTCATCGGCATCGACCGGACCGGACCAAGCCTTCAGAACGTCCTCGTCGGCAGTGCTGGAGGCTGGCAGTCGACCTCGAGCGTCACCATGAGCGGCCTCATCAGCAACGCGAACGACGGTTTCGGGAGTGGTGTGTCCTCGGCCGCGTGGTCGCTTGACAACAGCACGTGGACGAGCACCACGAGCGACGAGATCACCCTGACCTTTGACGAAGGTGAACACACCGTGTACGTGCGCAGCACCGACCGTGCCGGCAACGATGGTCCGGTCGTCGAGGTGGACGTCGCTGTGGACCTCACCTCGCCAGAAGGGCTTGGGTGGACCTTGCCCGAACTCACGACGAGCCGAACAGGAGCCATCTCCGTCACCTTCAGCGCGGAGGACGACGGCTCGGGGATCGACGAATCTGCGTCGTACATGGAATACGGCTTCGATGCCAACGGCGTTGGCGCCACGCCGGACCTCACGGGCCGGTGGGTCAGCCTTGGAACCGGTGGACTGAACGGCAGCCTTGGACTGGCGTCCTGGGCCACAAAATCTGGCCAGTACCTGATGCTGCGAGCCGTGGTCACGGACGAAGCTGGAAACTCGATGACCACAGCGACGTCCTCCTACCAGGTCCTCCCCGGTCTCGACCTTCGTTGGAACGCGTCCGGCACGGTGATCGACCGACTCGTGGTCAAACCGACACAAGTTGAGGGGCTGGTGCGGATCACGTCCACGCTGGAGACCAATCAGGCGTATTTCGGTGGGCCGGTGAAACTGCGTCTCGAGACCGCTCCTGCCGATCGCTTGTCCAACGTGGACTGGACCGTCCTCGAGACCCGAACCGTGGAGAGCGCCGACCTGAACGACGCGATGGAGGTCATCGAATGGAACCTCACGGTCACCACCCAAGGCCAACTCGACATTCGTGTCGTCATCGACCCCTTCGATGGCATCGACGAGTACGACGAGTCCAACAATGCAGCCTACTTTGTCGTCACCGGTGCGTCCATTTCCCCTGGTCTCGTGCCCTCCTTCGCCCCCTCACTTGGCCTCGTGCTCCTCGCCGGCCTGGTGGTTGGTGTGCTCGGTCGCCGTCCACGGGATTGAAGAACGGCAGCACCGCCGGAACACCATGCGACAGGTGCTTCCCCGCATCCCTCGGGACCGGATCGCCGTCCTCATCGGTGCGAAGGGAGCGACCCTCAAATCGCTAGCAGAAGCGTCTGGAGCGCTCGCATTGCACGTCGATTCAGAATCCGGCGATGTCGAAGTTGAGTGGGGCGAGCCGGGCACCTACGACCCAGTCCGCGCCCTCAAGATGCCTGACGTTGTCAAGGCCATCGGCCGCGGCATGTCGCCAAAGGTCGCGCTGACGCTCTTCGATGATGGCTGCTATTTCGAGATGGTCGACCTGCGCGACCACGTTGGCAAACGAGCCAAGCAAATGCAACGAATCCGCTCACGTATCATTGGGAGTCAAGGTAAGATTCGCCAGCGCATTGAGCACATCACGGGCAGCAGCATCACCATCTACAAGTCGACGGTGGTCATCATCGCTGAAGAAGAGGGGCTTGCGCTCGCTCGGCAAGCCGTGGACATGCTCGCGGGCGGAGCGGAGCATGGCTCTGTCATGAGTTTCCTTGAGCGTGCGACAAAGCGAAATCGAATCGAACGACGTCAACTGGGAAGCATCGAGGTGCGGGACCACGACGTCACTGAATCAACCGGATTCGAGTCGTTGGTGCCCGGCTTGGATCAGGCCCGGGAACGACGAAACCGACGCTTCCGAGCGGCGCAGGTAGACCCGGAGGACGACGAGGCCGTGGAGGCCATGATGGGTCTGGCTGACGACGAGTCCATCTCGTGGGACGAAGAAGAGTGAATCACACTTCTTCGATGTGGTCCAGCGGCATCTCCAGCACGTCCACGAGCGCGTCAGCAACATCAACGTCCAACCCTTGGCGTTGTCCCCATTCGACGAGACGGGTGACGTCGCGCACGAGGAACTCACGCGCCTTTGGGTGGGAATCGATGACGGCTTGCCCAACATCGATCACGACCGGGGCGTCGTTGTGCCAGAGGATGTTGTACGGTGAGAAATCGCCGTGCACGAGCCTTGCTTTCTGCCACGCGACAGCAAGGAACTCCAGAAGGGCGCTGTAGACGTTTTCAGCGTCATCCACTTCGACTTCCCTGAGTTTCCGAGCCGGTGCGTCGTCGTCCCCGATGTATTCCATCACGAGCACGTTGCGCTGAACCCCACGTGCAGCAGGAACACACAACCCCCAGTTTCGGAGACGCTCAAGGTTACGATGCTCTTTGCGGACCCAGATGTCCACGAGGTCGCGGTGGCGACGCTTGAGGCCGCCAAATCGCTGGTCGCCCTCGATGTACTGAACGAGGTTCTTGAACACCGCATTGGACGTGTGAAAAATCTTCACCGCTACGGGATCACCGTCCATCGTCGTGCCGTGAAACACGTGAGCTTCCTTTCCACGGGCGACGGGGTAGTCCAACGTGTCAACGACGCCGTCGGACATCAGTTTGTAGACGGACATCAGGGTGAGTCGATCAAACACCTGGTCGAAGACGCGACGGTCCACCCATTCGAATGGCCCTGCACCGAGCACGCCCTGCAATTTGTCCTCGATGTCGCGGAACATGCTGCGGTAGCGGTCTTCCTTCATCCACCGGTACCCGGACCCTCCGTCCTCGAGGCCCGCGAGGAAGGCATCCGTTTCTCGGCGCTCATGAGCAAGGTCTTCGGCTTCTGCTTCGCTGATGTCCGGGCGACGGCGACCCCGCCTCCCACGCCGCTGACGCGAGCGCTCGGTGAGTTCGTCCCAACCCTCGTCATCGCGCGCCATGCCGAGCCCACCGCCTGGCCAAGACGTCCCGTTGTTCAACCAAAGAGTTCGTCCACGCCATCGGACACGTCGTCGTCGTCGTCCCCGTCATCGAAGGCAACGGGTGTGAAAGCGGCCTCTGAGGCGTCGTCATCGGCCGCGTCGGAGGGTTCTTCATCGTCGTCTCCAGCCTCAGCAACGAAGTCATCGTCATCGTCGTCGTCCCCAAACAGGTCGTCGTCGTCGTCGCCGTCGTCATCGTCATCACCGAACAGGTCACCGTCGTCGCCGTCGTCGCCCATCAGCAGGTCATCGTCGTCGTTCCCAAACAGGTCGTCGTCCTCGTCGAAATCGTCACCGCTGTACGAGGTGCCAAAGAGGTCCACCACCTCAGGAAGCACGCCTTTTCGGGAGAGGTACATCGCTTGCGTCTTCGAGTAGCGGTGCTTGACGTCCGCCTTGCTGTCTTGAAAGTCCCACGGCCAGACAATAATCAGGTCACCCTCACGGACCCATTGGCGACGACGCATCTTTCCAGGGATACGAGCAAGTCGTGTTTCGCCGTCGGCACACAGCACCGTCACGCGGCGGCCGCCAAGCAACTGATCGGCGAGGCCGAACATCTCGTTGACACGGGTGTTTGGCATCTTAACGCGAATCTTGCCGACGCTTTCCTCGTCCTCTGAGGACTCAAGGCGAGCGAGTTCTTCTTCGTCGACCTTCTCCTCACGGCGTCGGCTCATCGTCGTTCCCTACACCGGCCGAGCGACCGACCCCTCTTGAACCCCACCGAGTGCAAGGATCAAGCAAGCAGGGCGGTCGCCGCCGTACGGCACACCTCGATGAGCGGGTCGCCCCAAATGCCGAAGAGCAGGGTTCCGACCAGGCATGCGGTGATGGCCACCGTGGCAAAAATAGCGCGAGGTGCAGGGTGGTTGCGGCCCGCTGCTGGAGCATCGAAGAACATCACGACACCGATGCGGAGGTAGTAATACACCGAGACAGCGCTGTTCAGCACCATCAACAGGGCGAGGCCCCAGACCCAATGCAGGTGCATACCGAGGAAAGCGACGCTGGCGCCGCCGGTGCCAACTTCAACGGCGGCGACCTTGACGATTCCCATGATGACGAGGAGTTTGGAAAGGAAACCGGACAGGGGTGGAACGCCTGCAAGGCTGAGCATGAAGATGAACATCGTCACGGCCAACAGCGGTGAACGACGGCCGAGACCAGCCAAGGCGCGATCGTCTCGAATTTCGCCCTCGTTCTCAAGCACGCCGAGCACGAGGAAGGCGCCCATCTTGAACGCGACCAAAACAACGAGATGGAAGAGCAGCGCCGTAAGCACAGCCTCCGAGGCCTCCTCAGCCGCAGGACTGAGGGCCTCCTCACCGAGGTTCCACACGCCGACGGCGGTCAAAGCTGCAAGCATGTATCCGGCGTGAGCCACGGAAGAATAGGCCAACATGCGCTTTGGGTTCGTGCTTCCGAGGGCGGCGATGTTGCCCCAAGTCATGGTGACTGCGGCGAGGATACCAAGCAGAACGAGCCAAACGGCGCTGCCTTCCGAACCTTCGGGAAGCGTCACAACGAGCAGGATGCGGAACAAACCAACCATCCCCATGGCCTTGCTTGCTGTTGCGAGCAAGCCGGCAAAGGGCGAAGCCGCTCCGGCGTACGCATCGGGAGCAGCAAAGTGGAACGGAGCGGCGCTTACTTTGAACCCGAATCCGACCAACATCAAGCCGAGGGCAACGTAGGGAAGCACTTCCTGTTCGATGTTCGACCACGCGACCGCGAGGGCGTCCACTTGAAGCGTGCCGGACCACAAATACAGCAAGGAGAGGCCATACAGACCTACGCCAGAGGAGGCAGAACCGACGATGAAGTACTTCATGCCGCCTTCCGAACCTGCCTTGGACTCCTTGTTGAAGGCCACGAGCACGTAACTTGAGAAGGACGCAAGCTCGAGGCCAACGAAGAGCACGAACAGATTCTCCGCCAAGGCCACCGTGCTCATGCCGAGGGCACAGGTGAGCAACAGAATGTGCAAGTCCGCTTGCCGCCGGTTGTTGTACAATTCACGGACGCTTCGCACGGCGGCTGGTTGGGTCGAACGGTAACGGTCCAAGGAGGCTACGGCCACCAGCAGCAGGGCCCCAATGAACAAGGTCTCCATTAATCGGCTGAAGGGATTCGCAGCAAGAATGCGCACCGATGTGTCACCTTGGGCGTGGACCAAGGCACTCGATGCTGCACCATCCCATCCGTTGAGCAGATCGTTCAGCAGGAGCATGAAGGCCGTCAGCAGCACGAACACGGAAAGGTAGCCTGGCACGTCAGGACGACCGGTGAGGGCGTACCGCTCGCCTCCGAAGAACCAGGGCACGCGGACCTGGGTGCCGGGAACCCGGAACGTCCCCTTCCCTAGGTTTGGAACGATGATGAGCAGCACAAGGCCGAGGAGCAACACGGTTTCAGGCGCAAAGTATCCGAAGAATTCCTTCGAGAACGCTGGGGCACTTTGTTCCGACATCTCATGCACCTCCAAAGAGCACGGCAAAGGCCGTCTGTGTCCACGCATCCATCATGTCCAGTGCGATGAAAGGGAAGATGCCGAAGAGCACCGTCGCCGCGGCGAGGACCAGCATGGCCACCTTTTCGCTCATGTCGAGGTCGGGAATGGGCTTGCCTTCCATGCCTGCGGGCGGTTGGGTCTCCTCGCCTCCTTCGAAAATCGTCCGCTGCATCGACCACAGGTAGTACGCGGCGGTAATGGCCAAGGCCAACCCAGGGCCAAGGATCCACCAGCCGAAGGTCGCCCAGTACGCCACAAGAAGCATGAATTCAGCCACGAAGCCAGCAAGGAGCGGTAGACCGAGGCTCGCCATCCAT
>JAURMD010000054.1 GCA_030830875.1 Thermoplasmatota archaeon
CGCCGCCCGTTCCGCCTCGGGCTCTGCGAAGATCGACGCCGTTGTCATCTGTCCGTGTTCCGGTACAACGATCGGGAAATTCGCGGCCGGCATTTCCGACAACCTCGTCACGCGATCCGGCATCGTCGCGATGAAGGAGGGACGTCAACTCATCATCGTCCCACGGGAGACACCCCTCGCCACCGTGCACCTCGAAAATCTGACCAAGTTGTCCGGTTGGGGCGTGACGGTGCTCCCGGCCATGCCCGGCTTCTACAACCACCCAACCTCCGTGGAGGACATGGTCGACTTCGTCGTCGCCCGCATCCTCGACCGCCTCGGCGTGGACCACAACCTTGGCCGCCGTTGGAGCGGGGACGAACTCTGAGCGCACAGCGCACCGTGCGCTTCTTCAAGATGCGAGCAGAGCCTGTGGCATGGCCGAGGACCTCTCCGTCCTGAACGTCGCCGAACTGAAGGAGCGCCTGCGTGCTGCAGGACTTCCTGTGTCGGGAAAAAAGGAGGACCTCATCGCCCGCCTGAACGATGCCGCACGCCCAATGATGGCGCGCGAGCCGACCGAGCCGACCCCAGCGGAGGACTTCGAAGGCACCGTGACGCTCGGCCGCAAGGACGCAGCCTTGGCGATGATGCGACGGGAGTCCGTCCTCGGTTTGCCCCTCGGGGCTGTGGTCGCCATCCTCCTCGCGGCGATGATGACGGCGGTCGCCTTGGGCGCACCGGGCCTGCTGGGCTTCGCCAAGGAACCGGACTGGGAACTCATCGACTTCGACGCGACCCAGGCCGAGGCCTTCGCGGCCGGTCTCGTTTCGCTTGGCCATCCCGACTGGAAGGGGCGCATGTCCGGTTCGGCCTACGAACACGCGGCCGCTGAATCCATCCTCGAGAACTTCTCATCCATGGGCTACCAGACGCAAATGCACACCTACCCTGTGGACATGTTCAGCGTGAACAGCGAACCCAGCCTTCGCATGTGCCCGCCCGGAGCCAATCCCTTGGTGCAGCCATGCGGCTTTGGCGACCTTGGTTCGCAAGGGCGAATCGTCGAATTTGAGCACCGCATCGACTACGTCATTCAGGGCTACTCTGGCTCCGTGAACGTCGCCTTCCAAGACAACATTCCGTTGGTGGACCTCGGCGACGGAGGCGACGATGCACTCTGGTCCGATGCAGCCGGAGCCGTCGGCATCGTCGACAGCGGCGGCAGCATCAGCGGCAACACCGCCCTCTTTGTGAAGGCCATCGAAAACGACCTAGCGGCCCTGATTCGTGTCAACACGAACTACAACTGCGGCAAGGTGGAAGCGGACGACTGCGTGCCGATTTTCAAGTCCGTGGACACCAGCGCGGTCAAGGACGCCAACGGCGGCTCCATGCCCGACATCGCCTTCATCGCCGTGTCGAACCTGACCGGCCAATCCATGCGCAACCTCGCTGTGGACGGGGCACGCCTTGAGATGAACATCGACGTCACGAACGGTGGCCAACTCGACGTCAAGGTCCCGTGCGGCACCCTCCAGGGCGAATCCTCCGAACTGGTGCTCGTCGGTGCGCACCACGACACCGTGTACTCAGGACCGGGCGCCATCGACGATACGTCGGGAAGCGCGAGCGTCCTTGAGATGGCCCGTCAGGTCGCGAAGATCGCCGAATCACAGGGCACACCGGAGCGCACCCTGCGCTTTTGCACGTGGGGCGGTGAGGAGGAAGGCCTCTTCGGGTCGAAGGCCTACGTTCAGGCCAACGGTGCGGCCTTGGCAGACAACCTGCGCCTCTACATCAACCTCGACATGAACCACGTGGACATCGACTTCAGCCGTGGCAACAGCCTCTCCATGTTCACCAACAACCAGGAGGACTACGATCACATCCAGAGCATTTGGGAGGTCTATAGCGCGGAGCGCAGCGAGGTCGCCGACCGGTACGAGGTGCGGTTCTCCTTGCTCGACGGACCAAAGGGCGCCGAAGACGGAATGCCCTACAACTCCGACCACGGACCCTTCGTCTACGATCTCCCCGGTGGAGCGGAAGGCCAAGCCATCGTCTGCTACGGCAGCGGTTCGTGGGAATACCACACCTACGCCGACGACATGAGCCGCTTCAACGCTGAATCGCTTGGCGTCTCGGTCACGGTGTACGGCACCTACCTCCGTTGGCTGGCATGGGGCTGAGCCAAAACGGTCTTGAGCATCACCGCAAGGCCCCGTCCATGCCTCCTCGCCGCGCCCATGCGTCGCATATCCTCGTAGCGTCAAAAGCAGAAGCGCTGCAAATCAGGGAGCAGTGCACGAACCTGAAATCCTTCCAAAAAATGGCACGGAAGAAGTCAAGTTGCCCCTCAAAATCAAACAACGGCGACCTTGGTTGGTTCCGCAGTGGCCAGATGGTGCGGCCCTTCGACAGTGCGGTCTGGAACCTGCCCCTCAACGAAGTCTCTGAACCGGTCCGTACCGAATTTGGATGGCACCTCATTTGGGTCCACGAGAAAGACGAATCCTGAGGTGGTCACGTGGGTTACCGCATCGGTCTCGAAGGCTATGTGGTGCAGGCGGCCCACGGCTGGTTCGACCACGAACTTCAGACCCCGCAGCCCTTCATCGTCAACGCTGAAGTGCACACGGAGGGGGAACGAGCCGACGACCTGCCATCGACGGTGAACTACGCCGAACTGCAGCAGATCGTGGACGAGGTGCTGCTCACGCCGGGCGTCCACCATCGATTGATGGAATCCATGGTGGACGCGATGCTCGACCGGATGCTCGCCCTCCCCGGCGTGGCCCGGGCCACGGTGCGTATCGCCAAGCCCGACGCACCCCTCCCCCATCCCGGCGGCGTGCCGTGGGTGGAGGCCTCGCGCAGCGCGTGAGCCGCAGCCTTCATGCTCCTCCCGTCGACCTCCGCAGCATGGACGACGGGACGACGGCGCGGGTCTACGTCCCCTCCGTCGTTGAGGAGGACGGCAGCCCCACGGGCCTCGGTTGTTTCCGTGAGGAAGCCACCGCGTGGCGTGTGCTCCGCTCCTTTCTTCGCCGCACCGACCAGATGCGCCTCGAGCGCGCGAGCGTGGTCGCCTGGGAACTCGACGTCATCGGCGAGCACGGCATGACCGAGTTGGCTCACCTGCAGGCACGCGCCTGCCCTGTATGTCGACGGCGAACGATGTGGGTGGACTTGCGCCAATTCAGCGCCTTGTGCTACGGGAGCGCCTGTGAGGCATGGATCGAAGAACACGCCACCGAAGCCAACACCGTCGATTGCGGATGGCCTCCGACGCGGTTTTTCCAGCGCTGTACAAGCCCACAAGAGGCCATTGATGCCTTGGAGGGTGTTGGAGCGGACGTTCATGCGCACGAAGAGCGGAGCGAGGGGACAGCGGACGCCGCGCTGGATGAAGAAGCCTGAGCCTCACATGTGCTCAAGCGGCACGATGCCAACGCCCACCAAACCATCGTGAAGCACCTGTCGGGCACGCTCACTGACCGCCGCATGCGTGTCATGAACCACCCCGCCGTCAAGCACCGGGCAATCGCGGTAAAACGCATTGTAGGCCGTGGCGAGGTCGAGCAGGTGCAGGGCGAACAGGTGGGGCCGGTGCTGCTCAACCGCTTGCATCAGCACGTCGTGGTGCACGGCCAGCAACCGAAGGATCTCCACCAAACCAGGAGCCGGAGACCGCGGTAGGACCACCTGTTCCGCACCGGCCCAGCCGGCCGCTTCGAGGCGCCGAGCAATGGCGCAGGCGCGGGTGTGTGCGTACATGGCGAACGGCGCGGAGCCTCCGTCAAGGCTGAGGGCATCCTCCCACGTGAAGGTGAAGCCTTTCTCTGGACTCACACGAACGATGTTGAAGCGAACAGCGGAAATGGCCACGGCTTCAGCGATGGCCTTGACCTCTGCCTCATCGTAGTCTGGCCGCAGGCCGCGCACAAGGTCCGCGGCCTGGGCGGTGGCCTCCTCCAACAGGTCGTCCATGAAGACCACGTTGCCCCGACGTGTGCTCATCTTGCCCTCAGGGAGTTTGATGAAACTGTAGAAGACGACCTCAGGCGCCTCAACCCCGAGTTCAGCCAAGGTCAATCCAACCTGCTGGGCCTGAAGGCGATGGTCCTCGCCAAGCACGTCGATGAGCTGATCGGCTTGCGTCCACTTCCAACGGTGATAGGCCAAATCGCGGGTGGCGTACAGCGAGGAACCGTCAGCACGACGGTAGAAGAAGTCTGTTTTCCCCTTCAACCCACGTTGTCCGAGGTCGAGGAAGCGTGCCCCATTGTCCGCCACCCCATGGATGTCCAAGGCTTCGAGTTCGTCCATGAGCGCCGCCACGCTGCCGTCAACGACAAAGGTCGATTCCTTGGTGAAGGCGTCAAAGGTGATGCCAAGACGCGAGAGCGTCTCCAGCATGCCGTCCAGAACTGGCCCGTACGCGGCTTCGAAGGAGGCCAACACCGATGCATCCCCGTGCTCGCTTGCGTGAACGAGGTCCGCAATCTCTGCTTCGATGAGGGCCTGCTCCTCTTCGGGTGCTTCCTGACGAAGCAATTGAGCCGCTTGATACCATCGAACACGAGCGTGGTCCGCTTTCGTCTCCCACGTGGGGTCAGGGGCCTCACGCTCGGCCAACAAGGCGTTGACGCGGCCTTCGTCAAGGTGCTTGAGCGCCCACGCCAGCACCCCAACCTGCTTGCCCATGTCGTCCACGTAGTACTCAGATCGAACTCGATGACCGGCAAGGCGGTGCAACCGAACGAGCGTGTCGCCGAGGATGGCGTTTCGCGCTCGTCCGACGTGGAAGGGACCGTTTGGGTTGGCGGACGTGTGTTCGATGAGGCGCAACGGACCGTCCGCATCGTTACGAGGGGGCGGAGCAAGCACGTGTTCCAAGAGCCACGCTGGGTTTGCGACGAGGTTCAGGTAGCCGTTGCTGGCACGTGCTTCGAGGAGGGCAGGGTGGTCGCCAAGGCGTTCAGCAAGGGCACTGGCGATGTCCGCAGGCGATTGACCGACCGCTTTCGCGAAGGGAAAGCAGGGCAGGGCCACGTCACCTTCGGCCCGTTCCCGAGCAGGCCCGATGACCTTCCGCCACAACGCTGCATCAACGCCCAACGCGCTCATCGCTGCCTCAAGGTCGTCGTCGAGCGCCTCAAGCAAGATCCGCACGCCACCACCTCACATCATGGCGTACCGCAAGAGTGCGGCGCTGCCACCGAAGCCTTCCAACAATTGGGCGCCCTCTTCGGTGTCCACCGAAATATAGAGCACCGCGGCGTTTCCTTTCATGGCCAACTTCACGAACTCGTCGATGAGCGACGTTGAGTCCCCCTCCTCGACACGGTTTCCATCACAGGAGGGGCAGGGGGGCAAGGATTCGTGACGGTTGATGGTTTCCGTCCAAGCATGGTCGCATGAGGAACAGGTCAACTCAGCGACGCGACGACGAAGTCCTTCCGACAGCAGCAAGCGGTCGACGGCCCCCGCGATGAGGGCCTCGCGGATCATGCGCTCACCGTAGGTCGCCTTCGGATGGGCTTTGATGAGTTCCGAGAGGAAGTCGTTCATGACTTCCCGCTCGGCGTCGAGTTCAATCTCCTGCATCAGGCTCCCGGCGTTGTCAACGAGTTCCCGGATGCCTGATTCGTTGGAATAGCCGACGTCAAAGGTGGTTGGGGCGATTTTCTTGACAATCTCGTGATGGAAGTACTCGTTCTTGACCACGAAATCCTTCGTGGCCCCGGGGCCTCCGATGATGACCGCCTGGATGTTTTCAAGTTCAGGAAGCCAATATTCGCAGGCGTGTTCTGTGGCGCGCTTGAAGAAATTGTGCGCCGCTTCTTCGATGAGCCGTTCAAACCGCTGTGCGGATTGCCCACCTTGCCGGTGCTTCCCCATGATGTTCGAGACCAGGTGTTCTTGCACGTGAATGCGCTTCCCGCTCGCGATTCCATACGCCGCCTCTGAGCGATCGATGACGAACAGAGCGTAGGATTTCTTGTCCACAAGCATGTCCTCAAGTTGGTCCAACTCAAAGGTGGAATCGCAACGGTAGCGGAAGGAAATCAGCGGCTGAGGCGGATCTTCGACAACGATGTTCACCATGCGCGACTTGTTGTTCCCAATGACGATGGAGCCAACGAAAATGGCCAGCCCATGGTCTCCTGCATTCCGGTACCGGGAGAGGGTGGAGATGGCGGACTCGATGGCACCCTGCACGTTCTTTCGGGTACCTTTGGATTTGATGTTCGCTGCCTGTCCATGCTCGACCTGCAGCATCGAACGGGCATCGGAGACCTGACGGTCTGGAGGAATGATGAGCGTGACAAGTTCGGTGCCGAACCCACGCATCTCGCGCAGTTCCTCCAAGGCCATCTTCAGGCGAACACGCCGGGTGGCCAATTCCGCATCGTCCATGGTGGCCCCGATTGCAGGGCCCTGACGAGGATGCTTCAAGGCTTTGGGAGGGGGATAGGATGAAGGGACGGAGCACGGAGCAGATGACGATGCCCACCACCTCGGTCGTGGCCCTCGGAGGCAGCACGCTCCGAGCGGAAGAGGACGAAGACCGAGCCCGCTGGTTTGGGCGCCTCCGGCAGATGGTCCTCAGCCTCGAAGGCGAAGGCCGGAGGCTTGGCCTTGTTGTCGGTGGAGGCGCGCCAGCGCGAGAAGGCATCGGTTTGGCCTCCACCGTGCTCAGCAACCGCGCAGCCCTCGATACCGTCGGCATCGCCGCCACCCGACTGAACGCCACCGTGCTGCAGCAAGTGCTGCTTGACGTGGGCATCGATGTGGCTCCTTCGATCCCAACCTCCACCGACGAGGCAGCAGCGCTGCTCGATGAACACCACGTCGTCGTCATGGGAGGCACCGTCCCAGGCCACACGACCGATGCCGTCGCGGTGGAACTGGCAAGGAAGGCCGGCGCCCCAACCTGCATCATCGCGACCAACGTCGACCGGGTCTACAGCGCCGACCCCCGAACCGACCCAGAGGCGACCGCCTTCAGCGAAATGGACATCGATGCGCTCGCCGACATCACCGGCATTGACACGCCACTCGCTCCCGGAGCGTCCACCGTCGTCGACCCCGTCGCGGTCGGCCACGCCAAGCGTGGGCTTGTCGACCTCGCCGTCCTGGACGGACGTGATCCGGACCGTTTGGAAGCGGCCTTGGAAGGACGACCCTTTGAGGGAACGTTGGTCAAAAGCAGGTGAGCATATGGTCGACGCATCAGCAGCAAAGGCGCGCGCGAAGCCTGCCGGACAGGCAGCGAAGCGCAGCCCCTCGGACCTTCCTCCCCACGCCCACTGCCGCATCTGCCAAGCGCCCATCGCGTTGGGTCGCGAACCCCGTGTGTGCGGCGAGGATGCCTGCAGCACGGAATTCGAACACCGAGAAGCCTCCGAGCGCAAAATGCGCATGTGGATGTTGATCTTCTTCGCCATCTTCGCCTTGGGCTACGTTGGCCCCGTGCTCGGGCGCCTCATGGGCGCATGATCACGCCTCGAGGTCCGAACGGTGCCAACCATCGGGCAACGAAAGGGCGTCGTTCGACCGACCTTCAGCGCACAACCGTACGAGGTGCAGACGCAACGCTTCGAGGCCGACGTCTTCCACCGCAGACACCGTTGGACGCCCTTCGTCATCGAGGAGCAGTGGCAACTCTGGCAGCCCTTGACGTCCTGCATCGCGCCACGCTGCTTCGGCCTCTTTGGTGGTGGACCACCCTTCAGGCCTCGGCTCGAGAAGGTCGGCCTTCGAGGTCACCTCAAGCAGCCGCGTGCCCGGAAGCAGGTGTCGAACTTCCTCAAGCAGGTGCAGTTGCTCTTCAAGCGGTGTGCCGCAGGATGCGCTTTCGTCAATCAGGAACAGGGCGATGGACCCCACATGCTCCAGCGCGGCGATGGCTTGCATCTCGATGGCGTTCCTGTCTTCCATCGGGCGATCGAGAAGGCCTGGGGTGTCGAGCATTTGGTGGGCCAATCGACGGTGAAGGAAGTGCCCGACGTGCAGTTGCTTGGTCGTGAACGGGTAGTGGTTGACCTCCATCGTCCCCGTGGACAAGGCGCCGATGAAGGCCGATTTGCCGACGTTGGGTGCACCGCACACCACGATGATCGGCTGAAGAGGGTCAAGGTGCGGCAGGCGCTTCAGGGTCTCTCGAGATTCACCCAACCACGTCAACGACGCCCCGACCCGCCCCATGATGGAGGACATTCGGCCGTACGCCTCCTTTCTCGCGTCATGCATCAGCGGAATTTGCGCCGTCCGGGTGATCTTTCGAGCGTTCTGGGTGGCAATTTTGTTGATCTGCACGGCCCCCCAATCAAGGATGGAAAGGTGGTGACGGTACGCATCGGTGCCAACACAGGCCTCGATCATGGCCACGTCAAACTCGGGGGATTGATCGAGGGAGGGCCACACCTTCACCGTCTCCGTCAGTGAGGTGCTGAGGACGTCCGCAGCGGTCTGCACCATACGTGTGAGTTGCTTGCGGGTGCGGAACACTCGGTCGCGGTCCTCAACCCGGTCTGCAGCCTTCTTGGCCCGTGAGAAGGCCTTGTCGAGCATCTCCTCCTCGGTGAGGACCGTGGGCAGCGTGCGCCATTCCACCTTCATGTGCTCATCCGCGGGGCCGTGGGCCACGCTTTCAACCCACGCCTTCGGACGAAGCCTCAGGTTGGATTGGAGGGTTCAAGAAGTCTCGGCGGAAGGAGGGGGCATGCCCACGACCTCGGACCCCAACAACTTGCCAGACTGGGCATCGACCATGTGGCAGGACTTGGGCTCGCCCGACCTCAGCGCTTGCGCGAGCGTCTCCGCGGGCGACCTCTTTGACCGACGTCATGGCCTGCGCCGTGACGACCTCGTCGAGGTACTCGTCGATGTCCGATGCCTGCCAGAGGGCCACGACCCCTGGGTCCGTGGCCGGATGCTATCACGCACGCCATCCTCAATCGAACTCCTGACCCCGGACGGCCAACACCTGTACCTCGCGCGGGAAGTGTTGGTACAGATCAACCTCATCGCACACACTCGACCGGCCTACATCGACGACGACGAACTTCTCGCCTTTGAGCGCAAGGACCACAAGCGAAGGTCGAGCATTCACGAGGACGTTGAGCGCAAGGCGGACGGTAAGGACGACAGCCACCTCTGGGGCTGAAGCCGTGGCGCTGGAGGGCTGGCAGGAAGTCGACGGCGCCCTCCAACGCACGTGGACGTTCGACGGAATGGCCCGTCCAGCGGCGTTGGCGGCGGCCATCGCTGGATTGTGTGACCGAATGGGTCACCACGCCGACGTCACGGTGGGATGGGGGCACCTCACCGTTCGCACCACCACCCACGACGCCGGAGGGACGGTCACCGACCTCGACCGAACCTTGGCCGAGGGTGTTCAAGGCCTTGTGGACGCGGGGGTGGACGGCTTCCGAAGGCACGTCTTCGTCTGCACGCATGAACGCCCCGAAGGCGCGGGACGGCCCTCGTGCGCCCGGCGGGGTTCAATGGACCTCATGGTGGCCTTGAAGCGTGCTGCGCGTGAGCGCGGCCTTGACGACGTGCGCGTTCAGAAATCCGGATGTTTGGACCATTGTGAGGCAGGTCCCTCTGCAGTCATCTACCCTGAAGGACGATGGTTGACGTTGCCCGCAGACGTGGCGAAGGTCGAGGAATTGGCCCAAGACCTGACGTGATCACAGTTTCACAGGCCGAGTGGCACCGCAGGCCTGGCACTTGAGCAAGGTCGTCCGGTCTTCCTTCATGAAGACGGTATCTGGAGCAGAACACTGGCTGCACTTGATGTACGTGTTGACGTAATTCACGATGGTCTTTCGAATCCGCTTTGGCGGGATTCGACCCTTCAATCGAATGCGAGGTCCGTCCCGTGCTGCGGAGGTGCCGAGTTCGTTCTGGATGAATTGGTACACGTGGTTTTCGTCCCGTTCCATCATCGAGACGACCGCGTTGAAGTTCTGGAAGATGGTGTTGCTTCCTTCGATGAGAATCTGCGGTTCTGGAAGGCGCCAACGGCGACGGTTGGAGATGTCTTCAGGGATGTTCTCACGCGCACGGTCGAGCAGGGCCTCGTACTCGAACTCACCCATGACAACGGCTCCGTCGCCTCCGCTTTCAACCTGTCCGTGATGCATCCCTTCATGAGGAAGGGTTCAATTGCATGGGGGCAAACGCCGCGGTGAGCACCATGACGATGAGCATCGAGGAACTGCGCGCCCTTGCAGTGGGACTCCGAGGCGACGGATTGAACTCACAGCAAATCGCTGACGAACTCTCGCTCTCACAAGACACCGTCGCGTGGCTCCTCGCAGGTGAAGACCGAAGGTCGGCGCCCGCCGACGTACGCATCGGGTGGCGGACCATTGGCGTCAAACCCGAACGGATTGAAGCCATCGGGGCCATCATGGCCGACGTGGCCTACGAAGAGGCCGGCGAAGGCATCGACACGGTCGTTGGCATCTCCATCAACGGCATTGTGTTTTCCCAAGAAACCGCAAAACTGCTGGACGCTGAAGTCGCCATCATGAGGAACATCGACGGTGGCCCTGGCCTTGGCGCGCTGTCGGACAAGTACGGCCGTGTGGCCGGCAAACGCGTGGTCATCATCGACGACGTGCTCTCGTCCGGCGTGACCATGACCCGCACCATCGAAGCCATTCGGGCCGCCGGCGGTGAGGCGGTGCTCGCCATCGTCCTCGTCAACAAAACCATGCGGAACGAGATCGAAGGAGTCCCACTTCGTGGCATCGTTCGAGCCGTCCCGGTTTGAGGTGATGCGAATGCACTGGTCCGACGTGATCGGTGAACGCCTCGTGTCTCAACACGATGGGCTTCACGTCGTCAACACGGGCATCACGCCAAGCGGCGAGTTCCATATTGGGCACCTTCGCGAAATCCTCACGGGCGAGATGATTGTGCGTGGTCTTCGTCGGCAAGGCGGCGATGCTCGCTTCTGCTTTGTGGTCGACAGCGCCGACCCCTTGCGCAAGGTCTACGACTTTCTCGACGAGACCTACGAGGCCTACGTGGGCGTGCAACTGTACCGAATTCCACCACCGGACGCAGACGGCAGGCCCGACATGGCGGCCTACGCCAACGGGCGAAGCTACGCCGACCACTTCCTCGAGCCTTTCTTGGACGCTTTGAAAATCCTCGGCGTGGACCCCGAATTGGTGTACAACCACACCGAATACCTCACCGGTCGCTACGTGAAGCACATCCGTACCGCGATTCGAGAGAAAGCGCGTGTGCGAGAAATCATCGAACGCGTCTCTGGCCGTGAACTTCCGGAAGACTGGTGGCCCTTCACCCCTGTCGACGAGCGGGGCTGCCAAAGCGGTCTGAAGGTCAGCCATGTGGAGGGAGACCTCGTCCATTGGGTTGCCGACGACGGACGGACGGGCGTGTGCGATATCACGAAAGGCGAAGGCAAGTTGCCCTGGCGCTTGGATTGGCCAGCCAAGTGGTGCAACCTCGGCGTAACCTGCGAGCCCTTTGGCAAGGACCACGGTGCTGCTGGGGGGTCGTACGAGACGGGGAAAGAACTGTGCGTGCTGCTCGGGGGCACCCCGCCCGAGGGGCTCACCTACGAATGGATCAGCCTTCGCGGCGAGGGCGCGATGTCGTCTTCGGCTGGGAACACCGTCGGGCCCATCGAGGCCCTGCGACTTGTCCCACCAGAGATCCTTCGCTACCTCATCGCCTCCACCAAACCAAACAAGGCGATTGAATTCGACACTGGAATGGGATTGGTCACGCTCGCAGATGCCTACGAGCGCTTGCTTCGCCACGACCTCGAAGGCAAACTGAAGGACCCAGAACTCAGCCGCAGGCAGCTCGTGGCCATCGAGGACGACCTCGTTTCGACGCGCTTGTCCTCGGTCGAAGACACGGACCATCGCCCCTCAGCGGTCGGCGTGACCTTCCGTCACCTCGCGATGCTGGTGCAAATCCGTCAGGACGACGAGGACGTCTGGGCGATGATGCCCCACGACGTCGGCGAACGAGCAGAATTCGACGCACGAATTCGTCGCATGCGTCATTGGGTCACCAGCAGCCACTTCCCAGAGGAGATGCGCATCGCCGTCCGAGAGGCTCCCGACATGGAGCGCCTTCAGAGCCTCAGCGACGAAGACATCCCGCTTCACGAAGCCTTGGTGAAGCGGTTGTCGAATGCACTGGAATCCGGAGATTGGAACGAGGCCACGCTCTCAGGTTGCGTGCCACAGGCAAGCCGTGACGTGGAGCAGTCCCTTCGTAACGCATACCGCCTCACCTACGAACTCCTCCTCGGCGTCGACGTTGCTCCAAAACTCGCCCCCTTGCTTGCAGCAATGGACCCTGCACGGGTCATGTGGCTGATGACGGGCAGAGATCAGCAGGCGTCGTAAGCCTCGATGATGTACTTCGTCAATGGGCTGGTCTTGGCAAGCTCGCTCACGCCGGCTTCGCCTTCAGCCGCGTAGCCGTGAACAACATCGGAGACGCGCACGTTGCCGTCGGAGGAACGTGCCAGAATGGTGTTTGGCTTCAGGACCTTCCCGGTGCCGTGGGGGTCGTAGATGGTGTCGAGGGCGTTCTCGAGGAACCACTCGCCCTTGCCTTCGGGAGGACCATCGTAGGAGGCTTTTGGGCGCTTGCTCCCGAACAGGCTCGGCTTCTTGGCGGGTGCTGCGGCTTTCGTCTCCTTCTCCTCTTGCTTCGGAGGGCTGTCTTTGGCAATGGAAGCCTTTGTTGCAGGACCCTCCGCAGGTGATTTTGCAGCCTGCGTTGTTGGGCTGGAAGCAGCGCTGGAGGCTTCTGCGCCGTCTTTTCCTTCAGCCTTCATGGAGGCCCGGACCTCGGCTTCAATCTCGGCGCGAAGGGCGTCGACGTCAACCTTTGATGCCGTTGAATCCGATGAACCGTGTTGTCCTGCGAATTCGACGAGAGCAGCTTCCATCGCGGCTTCAAGTTGCAGGAGCAGCACATCATCGGCCATGCCTCGCCATTTGCCCCATTGGTGCAGCGCCATGCTGTGGATGTCCGAGCCGCATTTGGGGCAGAAACTCCGCTTTGGAGGTTCGAGCACCTTGACTTCCGACATGGCCTCTGGATTGCTTCCTGCTTCTGTCCCGCTGGCTACAGCGTGAATTCGGGCAGCGGCGGCGAGACCACGGTCCATGGCTGCATGGAATGCACCTGAAGCACGATCGATGGTGCCGTCCTCAACCAACCGCATCGCACGTGATGAGCGAGCGACCTCTTCGGCAGCAGCACGGGCGGCCGTGGAACGGCCCCAGCCTGCACTTGGTCCGTCCAGTGTTCGCGGGGCTGCGGATTCGGTGCTGGCGTGGTCTTCCACATCTTCACC
>JAURMD010000055.1 GCA_030830875.1 Thermoplasmatota archaeon
CCGGGTCGATGTCGGCGTGCCAGAAGTAGACGCCCTCGTCGTTCCGACCCACGGAGAGCACGATGTCGTAGCCTCCGGGGTGCCACGAGAGGCCGTTGTGCTGCCCGCAGTTGTTGCCTTGGAAGGAGGTGCAGCCGCCCGGCCGAGGGGTGGTGATCGACTGAATCGTCGTGCCGGTGCTGACCTCGTAGATCATTGTCGTGGCGCCCTCCGCGCCGTACCAGCCAAGCGCATAGGCGACCTGTGCCCCGTCGGGGGAAAACTCTGCGTCGTAGCAGGAGGTCGACCCAGTCTTGGAGAGGATGCTGGCGCCGTCGTCGAGGCGCCAGACGCGCAACTGCGAGCCGGACCCCCAGGCCGCAGAACAGGCTGCAACGTAGTTGCCGTCCGGGGAGATGTCGACCGCGTTGTAGTTCTGGTTGCCCGCGGAAAGGGCGCGGAGCGTGATCTGGTTGCTCGTGTTCACCACGAGGACCTCGCCGCCGGCGCCCGCCACCATGCGACGCCCGTCGGGTGAGAAGGCCACGGAGGAGAAGGTGTTGCTGTTGCCGGGCGTCAGCTCGTCGTAGATGCTTCCCGTTGCGGTGTCGACGAACATCACGGCGCAGCCGCTGCATCCGCCACCGCCACCGCCGCTGCTCTCGTCAACCACGGCGAAGGCCGTGCTGTTGGGCAGGAAGGCGGCGTCGGAAAAGGTGCGGCTGCCTCCGTTGTGGGTGATGCCGGAATGGACGACGCTCAGGTTGCTGGCATAGAGGAGTGCAGCGGTGTCGTCCGACAAGGTGACCGCAATGAAGGTCCCGTCGGGGGACCATGCGACGCTGTTCACCGCGGCGTTTTGGCCGGAAACGAGCACGTTGGAGGACACGACGTTGGTGTGCGTGGTCGTGTTCCAAATGCGCACGCGGTCGGCCGAGGCGGTGGCGACCAGTTCGCCGTCGGGGCTATGGTCGGCCGCGTTGTGGCTGTAGGAGGTGGTGATGGCCATCGCTTCGGTGAAGTTCGGGTTCGTGGTGGTCCACGGGTCTGCCACGTCCGAGGTTCCGTCGCCGTCGGCGTCGGGGCAGCCGTAGCGATCTACGGAGGAGGTGCCAGCCGCATAGGGGCAATCGTCAACGGTGTCGTCAACCCCGTCGCCATCGCTGTCAAGCGCGGCGACCATCGGCAACAAGCCGACGAGCATGAGCAACGAAAGCAAGAGGGCGGCGCGGGGGTTTTGACCGGGTTCCCTGCTGAGCATGGCCAATGGACTTCCAATCCTAAAAAGGAGTATCGGTCAATTTGTGCGGAGGTTGCATCGGCAACGGAACCGTTTCTTTTCGCTCAACCTCGCGCAAAACCTTCAACGGAGCCAAGCGAGGACCTGCCGTGACGGCGGACCTGCCCAAGGTGACGGTCCCCGTGCAGGACCGCATCCTGCTCCACCTTCTGGAGCAGGACGAGCACGCCGACCGCTTCGTTGCACCGGGTCACCTGACGCGCGACGGGATCGCCGAAGCCTGTGCCCTTCACCCCCCGAACGTCAGCCGCGCGATGCGAACGCTTCTACGGGACGCGCGCGTAAGCGAGCACCTTCGCACCATCGAAGGGGAAGAGCGACGGCGCAAGGTCTGGCAACTCACCGACACCGGCCGAAGGGCTGCGCAGGAGCGGCGACGGGCGCTGAGGGACACACCGGTGCTCGTCCGGGACCAGGACGGTACCTTGCTCGAGCTTCCCGCCCGTGAGGTGGACGAACGCCTCGACGCGGACATCGGGCTCCTCCGAACGCTCATGCACGCCCAGCACGAGGGGGTGCTGACCTACGGGGACATTCGCTTCGGATTGATTCGCCGTGCACGAGACGGCGCAGGGACCTCGCCTCCTCCGGGACGCCTGCGCATGATGGCCGGTGCGCACGCGACCTACGACACCGCCCCACCACGCCCCCGCCGTGTGCGAGGACGGACGGCCGAGCGCGCAAGCCTTGACGCCTGGTACGAAGAACGGCGTCCCTGCCTCGTGGTGCACGGCATCGCCGGCATCGGGAAGTCCACCCTCGTCGCCGACTGGCTTGGCGGATTGATGAGCGAGGACCAGCACCTCTCCGTGTGTTGGTACCCGTGCCAGCCGTGGGACACCGTGGTCGGGCTGGCGACAAGCCTGCTTCACCGCTTTGGCATCGACGAGGAACACGACCCGTACGACCTCGTCGCCACCCTCCCGATGCAGCCGGGCGCAAGAATGGACGTTGACCAATGGCGTCGACGGTTGCTGGCCTACGTGACGGACGCGGCCACCATCCGTGACCGGTTTGAAGTGGCGCGTGGAGGCCCGCCCCCCTACTGGTTGGTCGTGATCGACGATGCCCACCACCTCAAAGCGCAGGGGGCGGAGTTCTACGGCGCCTTGCTTTCCCTTGCGACAAAGGCCCCGATCCGGCTGTTGATGATTTCACGAACCACGATGGGCTTCTACGACCAACGTGACGTCCACATGAGGGACCTCGTTCGGGAACTCCCTCTGGAAGGGCTCGACCTTGAGGTCGTCCGGGGGTGGTTGGAAGAGGTCGGCAGCGACGGCCCCGACGCCGCCGAAGTCCTCGAGCGAACCGGTGGGCACCCCCTCGCGCTCGAACTGTTGGAACTCTATGGCGACGTCATTCACGGGGATTGGCTTCGCTTCCTCGACCAGGAAATCCTCGCCTCGCTCCCTGAGGAAGAACGTGACCTGTTGGCCACCTTGGCCTGCGCCGAATCACCGATCCCATGGCCACGATTGGCCGAAGCGGTCGGCTGGAACGGCGTGCCGCCGCAGGGGTTGCTTGAGCACGGCCTTCTTCTCGACCTTCCAGAAGGAATGTGGCTTCATGAGGCGCTACGCGAGCGGCTGTTGCGTGAAGTTGGTCGTGCCATGGACGAGCGCCGGGCAGCGCTTGGTCAGTGAGGCTCAGAAGTCGGCGTTGTCCTCAAAGGCGCCACCCATGGCTTCGTCAAGCCATGCGAGCACGCGAGCCTTTGGGAGCGCCCCCGTCTGCGTGCCCATCAGTTCGCCGTTGTGGTAGAGGAACATCGCTGGGATGCCGCGCACGCCGAGGCGTCCGGCCTGCATGGGGTCCGTGTCGGTGTTGACTTTCGCGACGGTGACGTTGCGTTCCCCAGCGACCTGCTCAAGAACGGGCCCCAGCGCCTTGCATGGGCCGCACCACGGAGCCCAGAAATCCACGAGAACCCAGCCTTCGTTGACGGTAGATTCGAATTGGTTGTCCGAGATGGAGATGACCTGTCCCATGTCCCTTCCTCCGAGGCCCCTTCGCCACGTCTCCTATGAGCCTTTGTTCCCAATGACGGATGGGGTAGGAGCGAACGCTCATGGAGGGGGGAGCCTTGGTCGATGCATGCGCGACATGGTCATCGCACCCTCCGTGCTGACCGCGGACCTCGCTGACCTTGCAGCAGCCTGCACCGAAGCGGTTGATGCAGGTCTCGATTGGTTGCACCTCGACGTCATGGACGGGAACTTCGTGCCGAACCTTACCTTTGGTCCGCCCGTGATTCGTAGCCTTCGCAGGGCGCTGGGCGACGGCCCAACCTTCGATGCGCACCTGATGGTGAGCAACGCTGAAGACGTCTACCTCGATTACATTGAGGCGGGGTGCAACCACCTCACCGTACACGTGGAGGCCGTCACGCACCTGCACCGGCTGATTCACGCCATTCGTGAGGCGGGAGCCAGCGTCGGCGTGGTGCTCAACCCCGCGACGCCGGTCGAGGCAGCCCTTGCGGTGCTTGAGGACGTCGACCTCGTCCTCGTCATGAGCGTCAACCCTGGCTTTGGTGGTCAGTCCTTCATCCCCGGCGTCGAATCAAAGGTTCGACGCCTCGCTGAAGCCATCGCTGCACAACAGGCGGCGGGCGGACGCCCCGTCCAGTTGCAGATCGACGGCGGCGTAAAGTCCCACAACATCGCGATGCTCCGCTCATGGGGCGTCACCAACGCCGTCGTCGGCTCGGGACTGTTCAACGACAAGGCGACCATTGCTGCAAACTTGGCCGACCTCGACCGTGCCCTCGCCGAGGCGTGAGGCGACGGACATGCGCATCCTCCTGCTCAGCGGGATGCACCCGTTGCCAACGAACGTGGCCCGCGGCACCTTCGTCGCGGACCATGTCCGGCTGCTTCGCGACCTCGGCCACGACGTCCGGGTGGTCAACCCGCTGCCGCGAATGCTGCGCTACCACGAAACAAGGCGCTCGACGCTGACAGGTGTGGCCAAGGCGCCACAGCGCTTCGACTTCGACGGCTCTGATGTGCTTTCACCGCGGTACGTGGGACGTTCGAGCCACGCTTCTGCGTGGATCAGCGCGAGCAGCGTGACCCGACGGCTTGGACAGGTTCGAGGATGGCTCGGGGAGTGGCGGCCCGAAGCCGTGGTCGTCCACGGTCTGTGGCCGGTCGCGCTGCTCGCTCGACGGCTTGCAACCGACTACGGCGTGCGTTGCCTTGGCGTCGTGCACGGATGGGACCTTGACGTCGGAGTTGACCATCCACAGGTTGGACCTCGGCTTCGCCGCTTCCTCCCAAGCCTCGATCACCTCGTCGTTGTGGGCGAGCACATGGTGGATCCTGCGCAGCACGCAGGAGCGGCCTCCGTCTCGTGGATTCCCTGCCACGTTCCCGTCGAGAAGGACTGGCGAAGGGCGATGCGCTCATGGCGAGGACGTTGGCGTCGCGACCCCATCGACCTCCTCTTCCCAAGCGACCCACGCAGGCCGGAGAAAGACCACTGGTTGGCCCTCCAAACGGGCCAGGAACTGGAACGGCGTGGATGGGTCGTCGGCATGACCACCCTCCGTCAGCAACCCCGAACCATTGTCTGGGACCGCATGATGGTCGCAAGCCTCACGCTGATCACCTCCTCACGGGAAGCAGGCCCCCTCGTTGCCAAGGAGTCCATCGCCTGCGGCACCCCCGTGGCCGCGGTGCGGGTGGGGGACCTGGAGCGCTGGCTTCCGGAGCGTTGCTTGGCCAAGGCCCGGGAACCAACGGCACTCGCTGACGTGTGCGAAGCCGTTCTGGAACATGACTGGACCAACGAGGACCTCCTTCCTGCGTGGTCAAGGGTCGACGCCGTTGGCGCTGCGTGGACCCAACTGCTGAAGCCCTGAGCCAGCCTACTCTTACCTCGCATCGCTCGCACCGTTGCTGCGGGCCAACAACAACGCGGCGAGGACCAAAGGGAGGGTCAGGCCAACAGCGCTCCGTGACGACGACATCCACGCGGTCGGCACGACGAGGATGGAGAGCAGGCCGAGGACCCAAGCGGTCCAACACGTGCCGTGCGGGTCGGGACGCAGGATGAGCGCGCCCAGCGCCATTGCCACGGCGGTAAGCGAGGTGGTCAGCGCCGCCCCAGACACGCCCAACCGAGGGATGAGGACCAGACCAACCGCGAGCGTAACAACGATGCCAAAAGCTGCATGTGCTGCGTAACGCCATGGTTTTGGTCCGGCCTGAACCGCCCCCAGGGCCGGTGCGGCGAGCATCGCCGCTCCCCATCCTGGCAGCATGAGGACGAAGAGCCTGCGCGCATCCTCGCCGAGCGAGCCGTCGGAATAGGCGGATGGAAAGGCGAGGGGCACCAACACGTCGACCGTCGCTGCACCCGCCAACAGACCGAAGGGGATCAGCGGCGCCATCCACCCTTCGGCACGTGCCACCTCGTTGCGCAAACCGGCTGGGTCGTCGCGGCGCTCTCCGAAGGCCGGAAGCAGCGCAGCACGTACGGAGGCTGGAACAACGAGGCCTGCGAGCAGGGCGAGTTGTGCGACGTGCAGCAAGGCCACGGCCTCGTGGCCTTCGAGGCTTGCAAGGATGAATTTCTCCAGCCGCATCGTCAGCGGGGCGAACGCGGCCGTGACGGCAAAGGGGGCCGCGGTGAGGAACAAGGGCCTCACGCCGCTGGACCACGCTTCCGGAAGGTGCGCCTCGACCTCGTGCGCCACACAGCGGCGCAGCAGGACCACCGACGTGAGCAGACCGAGGCCTGCGCCAGCGGTAAGGACGAGGGCATAGGGCAGCACTTCACGCTGACCAAGCGCAAACAAGAGCGTGTAACCACCCGTCATGACCAGCCGCTCAACCACTTTCGACCAGGCCTCGAACCGGGCTTCCCCATGCGCTCGAAGCGCGGACCGGGGGGCGTAGGTCGCGATGTGAAGCAGGGCCACGGTGCTGGCGAGCACAACGAGCACGGCCACGTCGCCATGCGCACGGAGCGCCAAGGGTACGGCGACCAAGGACGCGACGAGCGCGAGGACCACCTGCACCCGCCACGCGCGCCCGACCATCCGAGGCAACGCGGCACGGAAGCGAGGACCGTCCCGAGCGATCACCGTCGGCAATCCAGCATCCACGACGAGGTAGGCGGCAAGGAAGAGGTCGAGGAGCAGGACCCAACGGCCGTAGGCGCTGGCGATCAGCGCCCGAGTGAGCACCACTTGCCCAAGCAGACCAAGGAGCACCGCGGTCACTTCGGCCGAACCGAGCCATGCGGCGTCGCGCGGCGGGGACAGGGGCCGCTCTGCCGCCGACACGCGCGGCCTCGGGGACGCGCGACATCAAGCCACGCCTCACCATACGCAGGTTGAAGAGCGGGCACGCGGACCTTAGGGCATGGTCGCCACCGCGTGGGTCGAGGACGAGGTCCGCGCCGTTGTTCCCGACGCAGCGGTCGAGTGCATCGACCTCAACAACACCGGGGACCATTTCCACGTCCGCGTGATTGCGGCTTCCTTCGAGGGCATGCGCCCCCTCCAGCGGCAGAAGCTCATCCTTGACCACTTCAAGCCCCACATCGCTTCGAACGTGGTCCACGCCCTGGACCTTCGTTGCATGACCCCTGCGCAGGCCGAACAGGCCGGCGACACCGTGTTCCACCCCCACGCCGGCGGTACTGGACTGCACGTCCGCCGCCGCACGAGGACGGAGGAGTGAGCCACATGAGCGAGGAATTCAACTGGACCCCTGAAGAACTGCAGGCCATCGTCGACGGGCACGCCCTGGTGCTCTTCATGAAGGGCGAACCGGGCGCACCGCAGTGTGGCTTTTCCAACCGTGCCGCACAGGTGCTGCAGGCCTTCGGTGAGCCCTTCGCCTCCGTGGACGTCCTCAGCGACCGACGGGCCATCCCAAGCATCTGCGCGTGGTCGGACTTCCCGACCATGCCCCAGATCTTTGTGCACGGGGAACTCATCGGCGGCTCGGACATCGTGATGGAGATGTACGAAGACGGCAGCCTTCGCGAGATGTTCGATGCAGGACGCGCCGCGTGAGGCTCACACCTCGGCGTTCAAGGCGTCGTAGCCGACCCAACGCCATCCTTCCGCGCTCGACTCATCCACCACGGCAAGCAGCGCGTCAACGTCTACGCCCTCCCCGCCCGTGCTGTGGCCGTAGGCGTGCACCACCCCGAATCCAGCCGCCCTTCGAAGGTCCAGCACGTCCGGCAACCAACGGTCCACACCTCCGCGCCGCTCGTCAAGGCTGACCGCAGCGTGGACGGGCCCGTCGCCACAGCCACTGGCCCATGGTGTGACGTCGTCGCGCGGTGGTCCGGCCGTCAAACGGACGCGGGGCACGAAGTCGAGCGCGGCCGCTTCATGGGCAGAGGTGCTGTCCCCGCGAGGCATCGTCAACGCCACAACGTCAAGGCCCCGTTCGGCCATCACCTCGAGCGAAGGGAGCAGTTCTTGCGCGACCCACGCCTCAGGGGAAAGACCCGACGCGGTGGCCCCCACGTGGTGTTCCCCGTGCACCCCCAGCACGTGACCATGGGCCAAGAGCACGTCCACGTTCGCCCAGTCTTCGGCCTCCATGGTCGTGACGCGGTCGAGCATGAAGGTCGCCTTCACCCCGTGCGCTTCGAGTTCGGGGGCGAGTGCGACCCAGTCGGCGAGGTGTGCACGGTCGTCGAACGAAAGCAGGACCTGCTTTGGCGCCTCCGCTGGACACGCCTCGTTGAGACGGAGCCCAGCGACCTCGTGGACAACGATCTGCTGCCACGACACGGCAGCAAGAAGCATCGTGATCGCGAGGGCGACCGCAGCGGGGGCCGTGCGCCGCAGCACGTCCTCTGGCCGGTTTCAACCACCTTGGAACTTGCGACCGCCGGGGCCATGAAAAGAGGTTGATTGAAGAGCCCGTCCGAGGTCCCGCGTCCATGATGACGAACGAACGTCGTCGGCTCGTGGTCGACGGTGGGAGCCCCATCATCGATTTCGACAACAAGGCGTTCAAGCCCATCCCCGAAGAGGGCATCGCCCTCGCCACCGACGCCATGCGGCGCGGCGTGATGTACCGCTACCAGCCGAAGCACGCGGAGGACTGCCTGACAGCACGATTCGAACGGGATTTTGCTGCCCACATGGGCCTGAAACACGCCGTTGGAACGAACTCATGTGGCTCGGCGATGTACATCGCGCTCAACATCGCCGGCGTCCAACCGGGTGACAAGGTCCTATCCAATGCGTTCACCTTCCACGCGGTTCCGAGCGTCATCCAGCATGCTCGCGCTGAGCCGGTGTTGGTGGAGACCAACCGCGAATGGGGTATGGACGCGGAAGACCTCGACCGCAAGGCGGCCGAGAGCGGCGCGAAGGTGCTGCTCATGTCCTACATGCGCGGCCACGTTCCCGACATGGACGCCATCATGGCCGTGGTCCAGAAGCACGGCCTCTTCTTCATCGAGGATTGCGCACACGCCTACTGCACCACATGGGGCGGTCAACGGCTCGGGACCTTCGGTGACATCGGCTGCTTCTCCACTCAATCCAGCAAAGGGCTGAGTTCGGGCGAAGGGGGCATTTTCGTCACCGACAACGACGAACACGCCGCGAAGGCTGTCCTCTACGCTGGGTCCTACGAACAACTCTGGAAGAAGCACCACGGCTTGGACGCTGCGATGATGGACCGCTTGCAGAACGACATCCCCGGGTACTCCATGCGCATGCAGGAGGTCACGGCGGCGATGTTGATCCCTCAGATCCCTCGACTGGAGGTGATCCACGGCATCCATACGCGCAACCACACGTTGCTTCGCTCCCTCATTGGCGACCATCCCAACATCGAGGTCCCGTCGCCCCATCCGAAGGTCGGGAACTTCCACGACACCATGCAGTTCCACCTCGTGGGCATGAGCACGGCCCAGGCCGAGGCCTTCCTCGATGTGGCGAAAATGGAAGGCTTGCCCATGCAAATCTTCGGCATCCGCCGCAACGCGCGAGACTACCGTTCTTGGACCTACATCGACGCGCACCGCGAACACCTGCCCCAGACCATCGAGAACATCGCCTTCGCGGTGGACCTCTCCATGCAGCCGCACCTGACCGAAGACAACGTGCGCGTGATGGGTCGGGTGCTTCGCGAGGTTGTTGACCACGTGATGGACTGAAACCACCGTCACCATCAAGCGCAGGCGGTACCCCTCGAACCCTGAGGTGGCCCGTTGAGCGAGGATGACGTCACCGGGACCGTGGCGAGCCCCAACGGCCTCCGCATCGTGTGGGCCAGCGTTCGCAACTTCGACACGGACCTGTGCGCCACGACCCAGAAAGCCCTGCTCGACGGCATGGCCGAGGTGGGGCACGAGGTGCTGATGCTTTCGCCGGGAGGCCCCCCCGCCGATGGCCATTCGTGGAGCCACCTCGGCGTCCAGGACGGGGGTGGGTTCGGCCGACGCAGCCGGGCCATCGCCCAGCGGATTGCCGTACGCTGGCCAGAAGTTGGCCAACCCGACCTCGTCCTCGTCGACTGGCCGCTTGTGCCTGTGCTCCGCAAGGCGGGCGTGCTGAACGATGTCCCGTGGTTGCTCATGGACCGAAGTCCTCCGGCCCAAGCCGGTCTGCGCGGCCGCCTGCATTGGTCCACATGGAAGCGTGCATGGGCGATGGCGACGGCCGCAGGGAAGGACCGTCCCGGCCCGGTGGGGGCCGCCGTGAGCCACGCCCACCGCGACCTCATCAACGCCCGCACCAAAGCGATGCAGGACAGGGTCGTCGTGCTTCCAGCAGGCGTGGACCTCGATCGCTTCATGCCAGGGGCCGAGCGACGAAGCACGAAGGAAGAAGTGCGCTTGGTCTACCATGGGCGTCTGGACAAGAACCGGGGCGTGCTCGCCCTTCCGATGCTGCTTGGACGGCTCAGCGAAGCGGGCGTGGACGCTTCGATGACCATGATCGGCACCGGCGATGCTGTCGGGGCGCTGGAGCGCATGGCGAAAGGCCTGCACGGGCTTGAGGTGCTTGCACCGCTGCCGCGGGACGAACTTGCCCGAAAATTGGGACGTGCCCACGTCGGCTTCCTGCCAATGCCCGAAGAGGAGGCATGGGTCATCGCCAGCCCGCTCAAGCGTGGAGAATACCTGGCTGCGGGCATGAACGTCATTGGTGTGGACCACGCCGGCCATCGCCTGCACGGGCTCGAGGCGGGCATGATGCTCTACCCACAAGCGTCGCTGCTCGACGGGGCAGTGGACCACATTCGAAAGATCGCCAAGGACCCAGAGGTTTTCCTCACCGGCAAGAAGGCAGCCCGGGCCTATGCAGAGGCGAACCTCAGCTGGGACGTCAGCGTGGACCGCCTCCTTGGCGCCATCGACGAGACCCTTGGGGTCCACAATGCCGCGGAATCCACCGTGAAGGTGCTCCCCGGCTTGGACGGTGAGCCCCCGGTGGAGCCCGAACCCGAGGCGCTGCCGGAGCCAGAACCCGAACCCCTCCCTGAACCCGAGGTGAAGGAGACCCCGCCGCTGGAGGCTGAACCCGCTCCCGAACCCGAGGAAGACCCTGAACCGGAACCAGCGCCTGAGCCACAGCCTGAACCAGAAGCTCAGGCGGAGCCCGAGAAGGACGCGCCGACCTACACCACCCTCCACGAGCGCATGTCCGCGCCGCCACCCGAACCCGAGGCCCCTGCTCCTGCTCGAGAACGTGAGGGCCCGGCCGACCGAAGCCCGCCCGATCAGGACGACTGGAAGCGCCCGCCGCCTCGCAAATTCTGAGGTCAGGGCCGACCGACAGCGTGCACCTTCCATCCCTTGGAGGCAAGATCGTCGAGGTCCAAGACCCGTCGACCGTCGTAGAGGATTGGCGTTCGCATCCGACCCAGCAGGGCGGACCAATCTGCTTCGAGGCAGGCCTTGTGCGCCGTGACGAGGATCACGAGATCATAGCCGCTGGCCTCCTCCAAGGACGTATGCACTTGCACCCCGCCCGAAAAGCCACCATCGAGGTAGGGGTCCCACGCTCCAACGTGCACCCCCATGTCCATCAGCGCCTCAGCGAGCGGTTCTGCCGGAGTCTCACGCGGGTCGCCGACCTCGGCTTTGTAGGACCAACCCATGAGCAGCACGCGGTTGTCGTCGGCCGGAACGCCAGCGCGGTACAGGAGGTTGCGAACAACGCTTGCGACGTGCACAGGCATCGATCGGTTCACAGCACGCGCGGCCGTGATGAGGTTCGCAGGAACGCCAACGTTGGAGGCGCGTTGAATCATGTAGTAGGGGTCCACAGGAATGCAGTGCCCGCCAACTCCCACACCGGGCGTGTACCGGTGGAAGTTCCATTTCGTGGCGGCCGCGCTGAGCACGTCCTCAACATCCACGCCCATCGCAGGGAAAATGCGAGCAAGTTCGTTGACAAGTGCGATGTTGAGATCCCGCTGCACGTTTTCGATGACCTTGGCGGCCTCTGCCACTTCGAGGGCCCCGACGTAGCGCACATCCTCGCTCGTCAACTTCGAATACAGCCCGACAAGGGCTTCACCCACTGACGCATCGCTGCACCCGATGACCCGCGCCACCGAGCGAACGCCATGCGCCGCGTCACCTGGATTGAACCGCTCCGGACAGTAGGCGATGGTGACGTCGACCCCGTGAACAAGGCCCAACTCGTCGAGGAGCGGGTACCATGTTTCAGCCGTCACGCCGGGATACACGGTGGACTCGAGCACAACGACGGTGTTCTTCCCCTTTGGAACCGCTGCAAAGACGGCTCGACCGGCCGCTTCGACGTAGGAGAGGTCGGGTTTGAGGTCATGCGTGACGGGGGTTGGAACGGTGACCAACACCACATCGCAGTGCGGCACCGCCTCCTTCGTTGAGGTGGTCACGTGCCACCGGGGCGTGCCGGGGGGAGGGACGAGGTCGTCCACGTCCGGGTCCCCGGTCGGGTTCTGTCCCGCCTGAACCATCGCAACGGTTCGTTGCGAGACGTCCACGCCCCAGACCTCGAATCCGGCGTCGAGGAAACCAATGGCGGTGGGCAGGCCGACGTAGCCCAAACCGATGACCCCCACGCACGTGCTCGCCGCATCAAACGAGCGTCTGTCCCCCATGCCTCGGGGGCTTCTGTTCTGGTTGATGAAGGACATGCAAAACATCGAACGACGGGAGGCGTTGATAAGGCTCAAGCCGAAGGCCGCGCACATGGAGCGTGGGACTGATGTCTCGCTTCACGAAATAGGCCGTGGGGTGCCGGTGCTCAAAGCCCCGATCGAACACATCCAACTCCTTCGTGAATACTGGTTCCTTATCTCGAACCTTGTTCGCAAGGAAATCCGTGGACGGTACAAGAATGCCCTGC
>JAURMD010000056.1 GCA_030830875.1 Thermoplasmatota archaeon
ACCCCGGGGCACGTCGACTTTGGTGGCGACGTCACGCGTGCCATGCGCGCCGTCGACGGATGTTTCATCCTGGCCTGCGCTGTTGAAGGCCCCATGCCTCAGACCGAAACGGTCGTGCGGCAAGCGCTGAAAGAGAAGGTCAAGCCTGTGCTGTTCATCAACAAGGTGGACCGGCTGATCAACGAGCTTCAGGTGACACCTGAGGACATGATGGCTCGTTTCCAAGAGACGATCAAAAAGGTGAACAAACTCATCCGCCAGTTCGCTCCTGAGGAGTTCAAGAAATCGTGGCAGGTTGATGTTGCCGCAGGCACGGTGGCCTTTGGATCCGCGTACCACAACTGGGGCATCACCGTGCCCTACATGCAGAAGTCTGGAATTTCGTTCAAGGAGATCTTCGAATACTGCAACAACGAAGACCAGAAGAGCCTCGCCAAGAAGGCGCCCGTGCACGAAGTGCTGCTGGACATGGCTGTGGCTGAACTTCCCAGCCCCGTGCAGGCCCAGCCATACCGCATCCCCAACATCTGGAACGGCGACAGGGATTCTCCCATGGGCAAGGCCATGCTCAGCTGCGACCCGAACGCGGAACTTGCCATGATGATCACCAAGATTTGGATGGACCCCCACGCAGGTGAGGTCGCCGTCGGTCGTATTTACTCAGGTTCCATCAACCAAGGTGAATCGGTGTACGCCATCGGCGCCTCGAAGCCAGAGCGTGTGCAACAGGTGGCGATGATGGTCGGTGCCGACCGCATCACGGTTCCGAAGGTCGTCGCGGGCAACATCGCTGCGATCACCGGCATCAAATCCGCTGCAGCCGGTGTTACGATTTCGAGGGACAAGGACTTCGAGCCGTTCGAGGCCATCCGTCACTACTCGGATCCTGTGGTGACGGTCGCGGTTGAGCCGAAGTCCATGAAGGACCTCCCGAAGTTCATCGATGCCCTCCGTGCGCTCGCGAAGGCGGACGCCTCGCTGCAGGTCACCACCAACCAGGAAACCGGCGAAGCGTTGCTGGCCGGTATGGGTGAACTGCACCTTGAGATCACCACCTACCGCATCGAAGAAGAGCAGGGCATCAAGGTTCAGGTCAGCCCGCCCATCGTGGTGTACCGCGAGGGCCTGGAGTCCCACAACAGAGGGAATCCCTTCGAAGGCAAGTCTCCCAACCGGCACAACCGCTTCTTCATCGAGGTCGAAGCCCTTCCAGACGATGTGGTGCAAGCGCTTCGAGATGGACACTTCGGCGACGGCGCGGTCCGCGACAAGGACACGAAGGAGACCGGCGACAAGTTCGCAGAGTTTGGCATGGACAAGGACATGATGCGCAAGATCTACGCCATCCATGGCACAAACGTCCTCGTGAACGACACCAAGGGTATTCAGGGCCTCCACGAGACCCGTGAACTCATCATTGAGGCTTTCAACGAAGTCTGCAAGAAGGGTCCCGTCGCCGACGAACCCATCACGGGCGTGATGGTGCGAGTCGTGGACGCCAAGCTCCACGAAGACGCCATCCACCGCGGTCCGGCACAGACCATCCCTGCCGTCCGTAACGGCATCAAGGGCGCCATGCTGCGCGGTCGCACGGTCATCATGGAACCGATGCAGAAGGCCTTCGTTTCCGTGCCCAACGACTGGCTCGGTCAGGTGACGCGTGAAGTGACGAACCGCCGAGGCATCATCGAAGACATGCCGTCGGAAGGTGAGGTGACCACCGTGGTCGGCATCCTTCCCATTGCGGAAACCTTTGGTTTCTCGAACGACATCCGCGCCGCCTCTCAGGGCCGTGCGGTCTGGAACACGGAGAACCTTGGCTTTGAGAAACTCCCGGAGCACCTCTTCGACAAGGTCGTTGCTGAGATCCGCACGCGTAAGGGCCTGAAGCCTGAGCCCTACCCCGAGTCGTACTACGCCGAGTGAGGATGATGAGCGGCCAAGGGACGGTGGTGTCCCTACACGCCGCCCCTTCCGGCGGTGTTCCGAAAGGGTCGGTGCCGTTCCTCGTGGTCGGAATGGACGGTTGCGAAGGGGACCTCCAGCGAAACAAGCGTCATCACGGCGGCCCCTCTCGAGCGGTGTGCCTGTACGCCGCAGAACGCATGGAGGCACTCCGTCATGAGGGTCATCCGATAAAGCCGGGTTCAACAGGCGAGAATGTCCTCATTGCTGGCCTCGATTGGTCCAACCTTTCGGCTGGAGACAAGTTAGCCGTCGGGGAGGTGGTGCTCCGCTTGACGTCGGAGGCACCTCCGTGTTCGACCATCGCCGCCTCCTTCACGGACGGGGCCTTCACGAGAATTTCCGGCACGGTTCATCCGGGTTGGAGCCGATGGTACGCTGCCGTGGAAAACGAGGGCACGATCGCCGCGGGTCAGGCGGTTGTCCTCAACTCAAGCGCTTGAGTTGCAGGTCTGTTAACTCGCGCAAAGCCACGAGTCCAGGTCCTTCTGGGAGGCAATCAAGGCAGGCGTGAGCCTCGGCGTGGAACGATGTTGCTCGGTCCCGGCCGTACTGAATCGACCCTGAGGCCTCAAGACCTCCGTGTGCAGCCAAGATGTCCGCGGCGGTAGCAGCCTCACCGCGACCCAATGCCCGCAACAGGTCCACTTTGGCTTGTGTGTCCGGTTGGGCAAGGGCGTGGATGACCATGAGCGTACGTTTTCCTTGAGCCACGTCCGATCCTGCGGGTTTCCCCAAAGTTTCGGTATCGGACGTGACGTCAATGAGGTCGTCCATCAGTTGGAAACAGAGGCCCATCGTGCGACCCCACTCGCCGAGGCAGGCCACGGTGTCGTCATCGGCACCGCTCAGGAGCGCACCGAGTTCGGCACAGACTTGGAACATCACGGCCGTCTTGCCTTCGATCATCTCAAGGTAGCGCTCTTCTGTCACGTGGTCGGTATGTTCGAATTCGATGTCGAGTTGTTGACCTTCCGAGACACGTCGCACCATCCATGCAATCCGCTCAACGATGGCTGGAAGCAGATCGAGGTCGAACGCCGGTTCGTCGCAAAGGTGCTCAAAGGCGATGGCCAGCATGGCATCGCCCGCGTTGATGGCGGTTGGCACATCGTACGCCACATGCACGGCTGGACGACCTCGACGAAGGGGGTCATCGTCCATGATGTCGTCATGAACGAGGGTGAAGTTGTGGATGATCTCGATGGCCGCACCCACATCGAGCAAACCTGCGTGTGAGTCGCCAACCGCCTTCGCCACGAGCCACGGCAACGATGCCCTCATCCGCTTTCCACCGCCCTCGATGAGGTGCATCATGGCGTCCCCAAGCCGCGGATGCCGTGAAGCGCGAAGCCGTCGTTCGATGCGGGATTCGATGAGCGGGAGCACTTCCTGGACGGAGGTCAGCAGGCCCGCGCCGGTCGCTCCTGGCAGCATGTGGCTCACGTCACCCATATCGTGGATGGTCGGGTCGTAGAGGTCACGCATGCTCGCCGCATCGGTGGCGCTCCACCATTCATCGCTCATCAATCGAGCCGCGATGCAGCGAAACCATGGGGCGACGGGATGAACCGGGTCTTCTTCGACGAGCATCGCCTCCAACTCATCGCGTGTCACCCATCGCACGTTGGCCACTTCGTTGGGATTTGGAACCACGTCAAGGTTGTTCACTCGACCGAGCAACAGGTGGTCCACTTCGCGTTCAATCCACGTGTCGTCCTGTCGGGCTTGGTATCGAAACCGACCGACCTGAACGAGGTCGTCGGGACCGAGGCTCGTGATGCCGAGCTCTTGTTCGAGTTTTCGGACCGCGGCACGGCGTACTCCGAGTCCATCCTCCTCGACCTGTTCGTGAGGAACGGCGAGCGGGTGAGAGCAGCAGGTGTTCGCCCATACGCCAGGGAAGGTGATCTTGTCGTCCGCCCTTCGCTGCAGGAGCAGCCGCTCTTGCGCGTCGATCAGAAGGACGGAAAAGGCTCGATGGTAGGCTCCGGCCCCTCGATGGGCCGTGGCCTTTGGCAAGGTGCCGCATGGCACGTCGTCTTCGTCGACAAGGATGAGGTCCTCCGACATCATCTCAACCTGCAGAGGGTCGAGGCCTGCGAGGGCAGCGAGGTCCTCAGCGCCCAAGGCCATGCTCCTTGGTCCCCACGGCGGGTTTTCATCCCTTCTGCGCTGCAGGAAAGCGCGTTCCACGCACCTCCTGGCCGAGGACGGCCGCCAGCAGCCGGCCGGGAATTTCCCCGTTGACAAAGAAGGTCTCAACGCCGGCTGCGGCAATGCTCAACGCGCGTTCCACTTTGAGGGCAATTCCTCCGGTGACGTCAACTTCTGAGGCGTGATGCCCGACGAATCCTTCCTCGTGGGTCCACACCTCGATCAGGTCGTGCGCTTCGTCGGTTTGGGGGGGGCGCCGCAGCACGCCATCCGCCCCGCCCATGGCGAACACCACTCGGACAACGTTCGGCAGTTCCGTCGCGCATCGATGCACGATGTCGTCTCCGGAGAGGATCCCAAACTCCGTTTTCCCTCGAACGGGCACCACGTCGCCCCATGTCACAGGGGTGTGTTCGCGAGGCTCCAACCGTAGCACATC
>JAURMD010000057.1 GCA_030830875.1 Thermoplasmatota archaeon
ACATGGCCGTTGCCGACCGGGCCTTCGCGCTTGACGGCTGGGTACCCACCGCCCGGGCAGATGAGGTGCGCTCTGCCCTTGAAAAGCACGCATCGCTCGTCGAGATTGAGCCGTACCACGCTGGCCATCACCACCACGGCGACGGGCATGGCCACCACGAACCGGAGCCTCCGGTGGAATTCGACAATCCAGGGACTGCGAAACCGTTCGAGTTGATGGTGGACCTCGTCGGCCGACCCACGTATGGGACGTTTGATCCGACCGCACTGATGATGTTCACCTTCCCGATGATCTTTGGAGCCATCCTCGGTGACTTTGGCTACGGGCTGATCATCTTCATGCTCGGCGCATGGCTTGGTTCCAAACCCATGGCGACGGACCCTGTGGTCAAGAACGGCATCACGATTCTGAAGTGGATGGGCGTCTGGTGCATCCTCTGGGGCCTGTACTTCGCCGAAGGGTTCGGGTTTGTTTGGGACGCAACAGGACAGTTCGGCACCAACTCCCCCATCGGCTTCCTGTACCCCTCAGAACCTGCACTTCTGTTCTCGGACGACCTGCGAGCCTTGGTCGGCATGCAGCACCTGACCTACCCGCTCCACCGTGCCAGCGCGGGTCACGGACTCGAGGAATACGTGATGTTCTCCATCTACCTCGGCGTGCTGCACCTCGCTGCCGGATTCACCATCGGTTTCCTCAACGTCCTCAAGGCGCACGGCCCCGTTGCCGCCTTCTTTGAGAAGGGCTCTTGGATGCTCATCTTGGCCGGTGGCTTCCTTCATGCTCGTCGCTTCATCGCCTACGATGGTGAGTTGTTTGCGCTCAACGCGTGGTCGGCGATGGTCATCATCGGGGTCCTCTGCTTGATCGTCGGCTTGGCCGTGTTCGAAAAATTCGGCTGGGCGGGTGGTCTCATCATGGGACCCATCGAAACCTTTGGCCTCCTTGCCAACACGCTCTCCTACCTCCGTGTGATGGGCGTCGGTGTGGCCGGCGTGAAGATCGCCGAGGTGTCCATCACCATGGGTTGGGATGTGATGTTCTCGCAGTTTGAAGCCGGCGGCTTGGGGTACCTGCTCGGCATCCTTGCCTTCCTGCTCTTCCTCGGCATTCAAGCCTTCGCGCTGGCACTTGGTCTCCTTTCGCCGAGCATCCACGCCGCACGTCTCCACTTTGTTGAGTGGATGGGCAAATTCCACAACGGCACGGGGGTTCCCTTCAGCCCCCTTGGAGGCCGAGCCATTCATGTGGAGGGAGCATGACAGTCCAACTGGACACGAAAGAGGTAGTGAACATGAAGACCAACCTGAAGAACACGCTGCGCGCATTGATCGTCCTGGCCGCCATCACCCTGATCGCTCAGGGTGCAGCCGCCGCCGAGACGGACACGACCACCACCGGGAACTCCATCACCGGCGACCTCGCCGTTGGTATTTCCCTCGGCCTCGCCGCTGTTGGCGCTGGGATTTCCCAAGCCGCCATCGGCAGCGCTGCCGTCGGCATGCTCGCTGAGGACGGCTCGAAGTTCGGTCCGGCGCTCATTTTCACGGCGCTTCCCGAGTCGATCGTCATCCTTGGCGCTCTGCCGCTCTTCCTGGCCTGAGCCCATGGTCGTGCAGCGGCTCCGCTGCTCGCCCAAGGAGGAATCACGATGACGCTCGAATCGCTCGCAAAGGACATCGCCACCGCTGCGAAGGCGGAGGCTGCCAAGATTGCTGCCGCCGGTGCGGCGGAAGCCGCTGAGCTCCGAAGCGAGGCCGAAGCGAAGGCCGACGCCATCCGAAGCGAGGCAGCAACCCGTGCCGCTCGAGAAGCGGAACAGGTGGCCCGCGAGGTCGTTGCCAGCGCCCGTCAGGCCAACCAAAAGGACCTGCTGATCGCTCGCCGCGCCGCACTCGATGCGACGCTGGAGCAAGCCCGAACCACCCTCGGCGATCCGAAGTGGAAAGGCCGTGCCAGCCTGCTCAAGGCCCTGATGGCCAAGGCGGACAGCATCGGCACCTCCGGTTTCTCCGTGCGCCCCGTCGGCCTCGACAAGAAGGCCGTGAAGGACCTCGCAGGGTCCCGAACGGTTGGTGACGAGACGGACGGCCTCGGTGGATTCGTGATGGATGCAGCGGACGGTTCGGTATCCTACGACTTCCGATTCGACGCGTTGTTGACACGAGCCTGGGCCGACCACCTTCCTGCCGTTACCGCAGCATTGTTTGACTGAGGTGTCGAGATGCGCTTCGGATCCACCCCCTACGTCGCCTCACGGGCGAAGGCGAGGCGTAAGTCCCTCGCCGACAGGGCGCGGCTCCGACAGATCATCCATCAAAACCCCGACCAACTCTCGGTTGCGGTCGCCGACCTTGGGTACCGTGCGGAGGTGGACCGCTATGCAGCAACCTACGAAGGTGGCGACCTGATTGAGGCAGCGCTCACCGACAACCTTGAGCATGAACTCGACGCCATGGTCGGTCTCTGCAGCGGCAAGGTGGCGCGCATTGTTTCGGTCTATACCGGTCGATTCGAGTACCACAACGCCAAGGCCGTGCTCCGTGCCGTGCTGAACGAGGTTGACGTCGAGAAAGTTGGGCATGACATCCTCCCCGACCTGAACGACCTGAACACCCCATGGATTCAGATCGTCGAACGGTCCGACACCCTCAGGTCGGCCGTGACGTTGATGCGACGCAAGACCTTCGGTCCGGCCCTGATGGCCCTGCCCGAAGACGCAAGCCTGGCCGCCTACGAAGACGCGTTGGACCGTCACTACTTCGCCAACGCGATGGCTTCGTTGACCGGTGGACAGGCAGACGTTCGGATGCTTCGGGACCTCCTTGCTGCGGAAATCGACCATCGGAACATCATCAACCTCCTCGAAGCCGCCTCGATGCGTCTTGAGGGTTCGCAGGTGATGGCCTCGCTGATTCCCGGTGGCCGATTGATTCCAAAGCGCGCCTTCCCCGCTGTCTCCAGTGGCGGGCGCTCCTCACTGATGGAGGTCCTCCGGCCCGCCAACCGATTCGACATGGCAGGGTTCGAAGCCGCCGTTGCTGCGTCGGATGCTGCGATGTCGTTGGACCCCGTGATCACGTGGCTGGGTGCTCGTGAAGCAACCCACCTCTCTCGAATGAGTTACCTGCATCCTGTGTCCGCGCTTCCAGTGGTGCACTACATCGCGATGAAGGTGCAGGAGGTCAAGGACCTCCGCATCATCACACGCGGTCTTCTTGCAGGCTTGCCTGCTGACGTGGTAGAGGCCCACGTCTACTGATTGGAGGTGTGATGCATGGAAATCGCCGTTGTCGGCTCTCCCGAATTCACCCTCGGTTTCCAACTTGCAGGGCTTTCGCACCTGCACAATCCCTCGGACGAAGAGGCCATGGCCTCCGTCCTCCGCACGCTCCTCAACAGCAAGGAGGTGGGCATCGTGGTGGTCGACTCCGCGAGCCTGGCCCGCCTCCCGGAGCGGCTGCGAGAGCAGCTCTCCGCCTCGGTGAGCCCCACCGTGCTTGGCATTGGCACGGAAGAGGACACCACCCTGCGGGAAACGATCCGCAAGGCGATTGGAGTCGACCTCTGGGCATGAAGTTCCACAACAACATGGAGGAAGAAAAATGAGCAAGGAAGGACAAATCTACCGAATCTCTGGGCCTGTGGTGACCGCCAAGGGCATGAGCGCTGCCATGTACGACGTGGTCCGTGTCGGGCACGAAGGACTCATGGGCGAGGTCATCGAACTGCACGGCGACCAAGCCGTCATCCAGGTGTACGAAGACACCTCAGGCATTCGCCCCGGAGAGCCGGTCTTGAACACCGGCGAAACGCTCTCCGTGGCCCTTGGTCCCGGTCTGCTGACGCAGATTTACGACGGGATTCAGCGGCCCCTCCAGACGCTCGAGGAGCAGATGGGCTTCTTCATCACCCGTGGTGTTGATGCCGATGCCTTCGACATGGAGAAGATCTGGACTTTTGAGCCCGTCGTCGCTGTGGGCGACGCGGTCGAAGGCGGCCAAGTCATTGGCCACGTCCAGGAGACCGAGACCATTGTTCACAAGATCATGATGCCTCCCGGCACCTCGGGCACCCTCAAGTCCATCGAAAGCGGCGACTTCAACGTCACGCAAACGATTGCGACCCTCGAGGACGGCACCGAAGTGCAGATGCTTCAGAAGTGGCCGGTGCGAAGCCCGCGCCCTTACAAGACAAAGTACGCACCGGACACGCCCCTCGTCACCGGAATGCGCATCCTCGACTTCCTGTTCCCCCTCGCGAAGGGCGGTGCTGCCGGCATCCCCGGCCCCTTCGGCTCCGGCAAGACGGTGACGCAGCAGTCCCTCGCGAAGTATTCCGACGCACAAATCGTCGTCTACATCGGTTGCGGTGAGCGCGGCAACGAGATGACCGAGGTGCTGGATGAGTTCCCTCACTTGATCGACCCCAACACGGGCAAGCCGCTGATGAACCGGACCGTGATGATCGCAAACACCTCCAACATGCCTGTGGCAGCCCGTGAGGCGTCCGTGTACACCGGCATCACCATCGCGGAATACTTCCGTGACATGGGCTACGACGTCGCCCTCATGGCCGACTCGACCTCGCGTTGGGCAGAAGCCATGCGTGAGATTTCGTCCCGTCTGGAAGAAATGCCCGGTGAGGAAGGCTACCCTGCGTACCTATCTTCGCGTATTGCAGAATTCTACGAGCGCGCAGGCCGTGTCAACACCTTGTCCGGCGAGGACGGCTCAGTCACCGCCATTGGCGCGGTGTCGCCACCGGGTGGTGACATCTCCGAGCCAGTCAGCCAAGGTACCCTCCGCATCGTCAAGGTGTTCTGGGGCCTTGACGCGGGTCTTGCCCGCCAGCGGCACTTCCCCGCCATCAACTGGCTGACGTCCTACTCGCTCTACCCGCCATCCCTCGACCAGTGGTACCGCGACAACATCAACCAGGATTTCCCAGAAATCCGAACCGCGATTTCTGGCTTGCTTCAGATTGAGGCCGAACTTCAGGAAATCGTGCAACTCGTCGGTTCCGACGCGCTGCCAACCGACCAACAACTGACGCTCGAAGTCGCACGCATGATCCGCGAGTACTTCCTCCAGCAGAACGGGTTCGACCCGGTGGACGCGTACTGCGACATCAACCTGCAGTACAAAATGGCGAAGGCTGTGCTTTCGTTCCAAGACGCCGCCAAGACGGCCATGGCCTCCGGTGCAGCGCTCAACGACGTTGTCAACGTCCCGGCTCGCTCCGCGCTCCTTCGCGGTCGCTTCGAGCAAGGCTATGCAGACCGCATCGACGGCATGGTCAAGGCAATGGTGGCTGAAATCGAAGCCACCTTGGAGGAGAACTGAGGAGGGATCATCATGGCAGGAAAGGAATACCGAACCATCACCGACGTCAAGGGACCGCTTGTGTTCCTCAACAAGACCGAACCCGTCGCTTACGGCGAGATTGTCTCCCTGCGGCTTTCCAACGGGGACATCAAAAACGGCCAAGTGCTCGACACCTCCGACGACATGGTCGTCGTTCAGGTGTTCGAAGGAACGGCCAAGGTTGACCGAGAGGCGGGCGTGACCTTCCTCGGCGACGTGTTCAAACTCCCCGTCAGCACCGACCTCGTCGGTCGCATCCTGGATGGCGCAGGTCGTCCCCGTGACGGTGGCCCCGAGATCGTCGCGGACGAAAAGGCCGACATCATCGGCGCTGCCATCAACCCATACAGCCGGCAGAGCCCGCACGATTTCATCCAGACCGGAATCTCGGCGATCGACTGCTGCACAACGCTCGTGCGCGGCCAGAAGCTTCCCATCTTCTCCGCGTCTGGTTTGCCGCACAACGACATCGCCTTGCAGATTGCCCGTCAAGCGAAGCTGAAGGATTCCGATGAGGAGTTCATCGTGGTCTTCTGCGCCATGGGCATCACCGCTGAGGAGTACAATTTCTTCCGATCCGACCTCGAGCGCACAGGTGCTCTTGAGAACGCCGTGCTGTTCGTCAACCTCGCTGACGACCCTGCCGTCGAACGCATCATTACCCCGCGTCTCGCTCTCACCGCGGCCGAGTACCTTGCCTTCGAGCAGGATTACCACGTGCTGGTGATTTACACGGACATGACGAACTACTGCGACGCGCTACGCCAGATCGGGGCTGCTCGTGAAGAGGTGCCTGGTCGTCGTGGCTACCCCGGATACATGTACACCGACCTGGCCATGCTCTACGAGCGCGCCGGGATTGTCAAGGGAAAGAAGGGGTCCATCACCCAGTTCCCCATTTTGACGATGCCCGGTGACGACATCACCCACCCGATTCCTGACCTCTCCGGCTACATCACCGAAGGCCAGATCGTGATTTCCCGTGAACTCCACCAGCAGGGCATTTACCCACCCATCAACGTGCTGCCCTCGTTGTCCCGGCTCATGGGATCGTGCATCGGTGCGAAGACCACGCGTGATGACCACAAGAAGGTCAGCGACCAGATGTATGCTGCCTACGCTCAGGGCCGTGAGCTTCGTGGCCTGGTCGCCATCGTCGGTGAGGATGCCCTCAACGAGCGTGACAAGCAATTGCTGAACTTCTCCGGCGTCTTCGAGGACCGTTTCCTCCGGCAGAGCCGTGACGAGGACCGCACCATCGACGAGACCTTGGACCTCTGCTGGGAACTCATGTCGAGCATTGACACGAAGTACCTGGTTCGTCTTGATGACGAACTGATTGCCAAGTACCACCCAGAGAACCGCTCGTGAGACGGAGGCATCCCCATGGCGCTCGACATCAAGCCGACCCGAAGCGAGCTGATCAAGCTCAAGGGACGGATCAAGCAGACCCGCAACGGGTACAAGTTGCTGAAGATGAAGCGCGACGGTTTGTTCCACGAATTCCGCACCTTGCTCACCGAAATGATTGCGGCAAAGCAGGAGTTGACGGATGCCTACCGCTTGGCTAAGACGCGCATTGACCTCGCCAACGCGATCGAGGGAGGTCTGGCCGTGCGGGCGGCAGCGATCGCCAACTCAGCCCACCCCGAGGTCGAAGTTGAGCGAAGGAACATCATGGGCGTGGTGGTGCCGAACGTCAGCGGGACCAACCTTCGTTCAACCTTTGAGGAGCGAGGCATTGGGTTCATTGGCTCAAGCCCGTACATCGATGAAGCCAGCGATGCCTTCGGTGACCTCATCGAGAAAATGGTCAAGGCAGCGGAAATGGAAGCAACCCTGAAGCGCTTGCTTCAGGAAATCGAAGCAACCAAGCGTCGTGTCAACGCGCTCGAATTCAAGGTCATCCCCGAACTTGAAGACGCGAAGGTGTTCATCCAACTCCGCCTTGAAGAAATGGAACGTGAGGAAACCTTCCGCCTCAAGCGGTTCAAGAACAAGTGAACAGGCGCCAGCCCACGGTGCTGGGGGTTGTTTGAAGTCCGAGCCCGAGCGAGGAGCAACAAGGGGCAGCCTGCATGCCAGACGACGACGTGGTCCGATTTGAGGACGATGCGCCGGACGCGCTCGTCGTGCACCGTCGGTCCTGGTCCCAAGCCGACTTGCTCGAGCACGTTGCGCGAAGGCACCTTTCCCTCGGGGTTCGGTTGAACGATCGCCCCCCTGCGTGGGAAATCAACGATACCCCAGATGCGACGACCTCGTCCGCTCTGCTTCGACTGAACGAGGACCTCGAACCCCTCGGTTGGATGGTCCGTCTTCATGATGGCCGTCCAGCGGTGCTGCATGCCATTCCGCGTCCCCGTGGGCAATTCACCGGTCGTCGCTGGCGCATCGCCCTTTGGGCCATGTCAGCGCTCACCCTCACCCTTGCAAGCCTTGTTGGGACAGCATCCTCAAGGCCTGCAGAGGGGATCATCTCGACGTCTGCTTTCCTTGATGCTGTGGTGTTGACCACGGTGCCAGCGTTGGCCCTGCTCGCCTTCGCATCCTTGGTGCAGGTGCGCCTTGCCTCGCGCTTTGGTGTGCGTGTCGGCCCTATCGTTCCGGTTCCTGATCCTTCGATCTTGCTGTGGGCCTTAGGCCTGGTTCCTGTGACGTGGTTGGTGTGGCCGTATGGCATCCTCGTGATCCCCACCCTTCCGAGAATGGATGCCCGTCCGTGGCCCGACCGTCGAAGCCTTGGATGGACGTCGCTGAGTGCGCCCATCGTCCTCATCATCGGCGGGCTGACGTTCTGGATGGTCGGATTGCTCCTGACGCCGGCGACCAGTTCCGTTTCAGGGGCCACGGTCAGTCATGATGCAGGTTGGCTCCTCATGCTGCTTGACGGTCTCCTCAGGACGGACCTTGCCATCCGTGCGGCCTGGGCCCACCCTCTTGTATGGGCCGGAGCCACCATGGCCTTCCTTGCTTGGGTCTCGCTGCTGCATGTCCCGACCTTCCCTGGAGGCCGTCTCCATGTCGCCCGACTCGGTGCGACGGAGGTCCGCACCACCCAGACGCAGGTCCTCTTGCTTGTTGCCTTCGCGTTTGGCGCGGTGCTGTTCGACGTGTTCTCAACGTTCTCGGTGTGGAGCCTCGTTCTTCCCGTTGTGCTGATGTTGACGTTGCTCATGGGTTCGGATCAGCGTTGGCCCGTGGTGCTTGATGAAACACGTCCTGTTGAGGAACGCCAGCACAGGTGGATGGGGCTCATCTGGGTCATGCTCTTGCTGCTCGCCCTGCCATCAGAAACCCCCTTGGTGGCTCATGACGATTGGGACGCTGCTTTGGAAGGCAGCACCGATGGAAACGGTCTCGCGCTTCTGCACAACGGTTCATGGAACCTTTCGTTGACGGTGGTCGTTGACAATCCTTCCTTGCTCGACCGGACGGTGGTCCTCACAGCGTCGATGCCACCCGGTTGGGAGGGATGGTGGGCTTCGTGCAGCGGTTCACCCACCTGCGAAGTGGACCTCGCTGCCGGACGAAGCACTGCGATGCACCTTGAAGCGAGTTGGGAGGGCGAAGGGGCTCCCTCCTCGGGGTCCTTCGAGGTGGTTGGACTTCCGATGGCCATCACTGTACCCTTGGACGTCGACCTCGACGCGGTTCCTGTCAACGGAACATGGACGCTCGAACGCGATACGCTTGGAACCATGCTGTGCACGCAGGTGCGCCTCAGGGATGCTGCTCCGTCTGCGAATCTCAGTTTCATCGCTCCCCCGTATGCTTCGAGCCTGTTATGGTGGTCGGGTGTAGGTTCCATCAGCACCGTGGTTGAGGCCTCAGGTGATGCATGCCTTCGAGCCTCTGACCCTATGCTGCTGCTTCACCTTCCGCCGTCCGGCATCGTCCTGAACGGGAGCATGTTCCTCCTCGAACCGCCGACGGTTCCCTCCCGTCTGACCATGGACGAGAACGGATGGACCATCTCCGATGCTGGATGGGGTGCCGGATTGGATGCTGGGGGTACCCTGCACTTCGATGGTGAAGCATGCCCTGAACCGGACGCTCCAACCAGCACACCCCCCCAAGGAGATGACGGTTGGGTGTGGGATTTGGCTGTCCGCGACGCAGGAGCACTTCCGGTCATTGCCGCCGGCGAGAACCTCACGCTCCGAACGCCAACGGAAGGGCACCTGCTTCACTGCCCAATGGACGGCTCACCCCCCGTCGTTCACCAACTTGAACGGGGGCCTGACCTCGTTGTGTTTACCCCCCACGTCGAACGAGCGTGGATCGGCTACGGGGTCGTGTTGGTCGACGGGTTTGTGCTCCATGGCCCATCGTTGGCGTCGAACGGAACGTTCCTGCTCTCGTTGCAGGTCGAAGAGGACGTTCCTTTCGTGGTCGATGTGGTCGGCGATGGTGCTGGATGGTCGATTGACGAGCTACCCTCCCTTCTCGCGGGCCATCACGAGTTCTGGCTCACGCCACCGGCCGGTGGAACGTCCAGCGTTGTGTTGGACCACATCGATGGCCGGGTCGTCCTACGGATGTCCTCCATGGAGGTGTGATTCATTCGCATCGGCATCGTCGGATTCGGTGCCATTGGAGGTCTGATGGCTACAGCCCTGGGGCCGCATGCAGAGGTGCACGTGTATGCTCGCGGCTCCAGAGGGGCCCACGCCATCGCTGAGGGACTGACCTTGACAGGGTTGTCCAAACATCACCTCCCTCCGGGGCTCGTCAACGTCCACCTTTCAGACATCGAGCCGTTCCCTCCGAGGGGGCTGGATGTGCTGTTGCTTTCTGTGAAGTCCTACCAGGTGGCGTCGGTGATTGACGAGGTCCTTCCCTGCTTGTCAAGCGAAGGGGTCGTTGCCTACCTTGGAAACGGACTCGGGGTCGTCGAGGCGCTCGAACGGCGCCTTCCCGGACAGGTGGTTGCACTGACGTGCACCCATGGTGCGATGGTGGGCAGCGGCGCCAGCACCACGTGGACAGGTCAAGGTTCCATCTTGCTCGGCACATGGCCATCCGGGCCTGTGACGGCTCCCATTGAGGAACTCGAAACCCTGCTCATGAACGCCAACTTGAATCCAATTTGCATTCGCGACGCCTCCGCTCGCGTGTGGCGAAAGGCGCTGTTGAACATCGCGATCAACCCGATCTGTGCGTTGGCTGGTGTGGAGAACGGCGTCATGCTCGAGCGAACAGACCTGCTTGAGAGCGGCCTTGAATTGATGCGCGAAGCCATGGCCGTTGGTCAAGCATTGGGACGTGATCAACCGAGCCCGACGGAAGCCGCCACCGACGTCATTGACGTGCTGACGGCGACCTCAGCCAACCGCTGCTCGATGCTGGAAGACGTCACACGTGGCCGACGTACAGAAATCGATGCCCTGAACGGAGCCGTGGTGGACCTTGGCGAACGTGCAGGCGTCCCTACCCCTCGAAACGCCCAGATCACGGCGCTTCTTCGCGCCATCGATGCCGATCATACAAGATCTGCATTGTAGTGCAACCCACGGTTTTCCGTACGCGCGAGTGCATCGTCCACCACCAACCGGCCGACGAGCACCATGTTGCGCAATTCCACAAGGTCGCGCGTCGGCTTGCATCGACGCCACGTGGCTTCAACCTCGTGCTCCAGCAAATCCAATCTGCGTTTGGCCCGTGCCAGCCGTCGGTGACTTCGCTGGATGCCGACTTCACGGCCCATGGTGGATCGAAGCGTCTGCAGATCGTGCGCAAGGGCGCCATGTTCCTCGAGCAGGCTGAGGCCATCCGAACGCCACGCGGGGATGTCGGTGGCAGCGACAGGATCGACGCCTGCAAGAATCGCGTCAGCCGCACGCTTCGCGAAGACGACGGCCTCGAGGAGGCTGTTTGAGGCCAGCCTGTTCGCTCCGTGCATGCCTGTCGAAGCCACTTCGCCCACAGCAAAGAGGCCGGGGAGGACCTTCCCTTCGGTGCTCAAGGCTCTGCCATGACCATCCACCTGGACACCTCCAACCGTGTAATGAGCGGCTGGCTGAACAGGGAGTGGGTCTTCGCCGAGGGTCAAGCCAAGGTCGTTCAGCATGCTTTGGACGTATGGAAATCGCTCCTGCAAGGTATCGGCATCGAGGTGGGAGGTGACGAGCCACACGTGCGTTTGTCCTGTTTTCTTCAGCCGTGCGTCGATGGCGCGGGCCACGATGTCCCTCGTGGCCAAGGAACCCAAGGGAGAGGCATTCAGCGTGAACGAGAAGCGGGCTGGGTCGCCTCCTTCTTCCTTCCACGCGGCAAGCCCCTCGTCGTCGAGCAGCACAGCCCCCTCGCCGCGGAGTGCTTCGGTGATGAGGAGGGTTCGCTGTGGATGCGCGACGGTGGTTGGATGGAATTGAACGAATGCAAGGTCGCGCACGGCTGCTCCGAATCGGTGCGCCATCGCCAAGCCGTCGCCGGTGGATACAGGTGGATTTGTGGTCGGTTCCCACAATCGTCCAGCACCTCCTGTGGCCAGCACGACCGCGGCCGTCCGGACCGTTCGGACCTTGCCGTCGCCTTCGCCTTGGACCCAAAGCCCAACGACGCCCCGTTCAGGATGAGGATGGTCCCTTCGAATGAGGTCGATGACCACCGCATCGCTTTCAACGGTGATGCGAGGATGCGCTTCGGTGGCTGCAACGAGTGCGCGCTCGATTTCACGGCCTGTGGCGTCTTTCGCATGAAGGATGCGTCTGGCACTGTGGCCGCCTTCTTGCACCAGATGCCACCCGCCTGCACCGTCCTCTTGGAAGCGCACACCCAGCTCCAAGAGGTCGGTGATGCGCGCTCCGGCCTCAAGAACCACCGAACGTACAACGTCCTCGTTGCATGCACCATCCCCAGCATCAAGCGTGTCTTGGACGTGAGCCTCGATGGCCTCTCCCGCAGTGCGGTCAAGGATGGCCGCGATGCCGCCTTGGGCCCAGTTGGTGGAGGAATCCTCGATGTTGCGCTTGGTCAACACCAGCACGTCGTGACCACCCTCGGCCAAGTGCAAGGCGCAGAACAGCCCTGCAATCCCGCTGCCCACAACCGCGACCGGGGCTTCCACGCACCTCGACGTAGCCCACCACCCTTTCACCGCATCGGCGCTTCCGACGGATTGATGTTCACGGGCGACGGAGCGACTTCATGGCGAGCAGGCGTCGCGTGCTGGGACTCGTGCTCGGCTTGGGCTTGTTCGCCTTCGCGTGGCTCAACGTGGAGCAGGGGGCGGTGGCTCCCGCCCTCATTGAGGGGGCTCCAATCGCTAAACTGGACGTCATTCGTATGTCGGATCCAGCCTGCAGCATTCCATCCATTGAACGGCACCTCGCCTCGTTCGGACAGAGCCATTGCCTCGGGGAAGTCGGGGTTTGGTCTGGTGCTGACATGATGATGGTCGCCGAAGCTTGCCTGATTGTGTTGGCGGGCGTGGTGCGCATGCCCCGATCTCCGCGGCTTGCGCGTCGTTTGCGACGTGCGATGTTCGCGACCGGTGCGACGCTGTTTGCTGTCGCCGTGCTTGACCGTCTTGCTTTCCTGCCGGCTACGATGTCGTCCGAGGTGGTGGTCGAGATGGTACCCTTCGTGAACCAAGGGTGGGCCTTGCAGTTGCTGGTTGCGTTTGCAGGTGTGATGCTGATGCGTGGGCCAAAATACCTCGAATCTGAGTTTTCGGAGACGCAACGCACGCGCCGCGAGCGTGTCATGGCCAACCGTGATGCCTTTGTGAAGGTCCACCGTTCAGCAGCACCCGCTTCGGCAAGTCGTTTGGCTCGAGCACCGACCCGTCCCCGCATGAGTTCGTCCAGCCCCCTTGTCCGTGCGACCTGCCCCTTCTGTGTTGGAGCGGGTTGCGAACGGTGCGACAGCCTCGGAACGCTCTGAATCGGCGTCGGGCGAAATCAACTCGAACGAAGGCCTCGCCGTGCCCCGTTCTCGATGTCTTTAAGTCCCCTCGTTGACGCTGTTCGGGTATGGCTTCCTTCGGGGAGCCGGAGGGATGGGATGTACCTCAAGGAACTCGTTATGACGGACTTCAAGTCCTTCAGCGGCGAAGTGGTCATTCCATTCGACCGAGGCTTCACCGCCATCACGGGCCCAAACGGGTCTGGGAAGTCGAACAGCGGCGACGCGATTCAGTTTGTCCTCGGCCCTCGATCTGCCAAAACCCTCAGGGCGCAGAGTTCGAAAGACCTGATTTTCAACGGTGGCAAGCATGGGAAGCCTGCGCGTGGGTGCAGCGTGACCTTGGTGTTCGCCAACCCTGTGTTGGGCGATGGACGCCGGAGGATCCCCCTCGACATGGACGAGGTGACCATGACAAAGAGGGTGAGGCTCACCCCCACAGGCAACGTGGTGACAACGTACGAACTGAACGACGAAGAGTCCTCGTTGAAGTCCTTTCACCAACTCCTTGGTGCAGCCAACGCACGCCCTGACGGGTACAACATTGTCCTGCAAGGCGACGTGACAAACCTCGCGAAGATGAGTCCCGGTGAGCGAAGGAAAGTGCTTGACGACGTTGCTGGTGTAACGAGCTACGACGATGAGATTCGCAAGGCCGAGCGGCAACGAAAGGACGTCGAAGACTTCCTCGATCGCATCGCACTCATCGAGGAAGAACAGCGCCGGCACCTGAAAGTGCTCGACAACGAACGCAAATCTGCCCAGAAGGCCATCGAAATCAGAGAAGAACTCGTCGCCGCAAAGGCCGTCCTTTGGCGTGCAAAGGTCGCGGGGCAGAAAGCCACATTGGACCACCAACGACGTGAAATTCAGCGAAACCTCGACGAAGCCACCGCTCTCGAGGAACAGGTGTCTTCTGCCGCCAAGCACCTCCTCTCGCTGGACGACACTATTGCAGAACTTACGCGTCAAATTCAGGACCAACTTGGAGGTGGTGGCGAGGCGTTGCAGGCCGAATTAAACCGGCTTGCTGTGGCTGTGGAGACGGCCGCAGACCGCCTCTCGGACCTGGCTGCGAGCGACGAGGAAGCCCTGCTCCAGAAAACACGCTTGGAGGACGATCTCGAAGCTGCAAAGGCCGCGCTTCATGAGGCGGTTGAAGCCCTTGATGCCGCGACGTCGAAGCACGAACAAGCGTCGGCTGCGCTCACCAAGGCGATGGAAGACGAAGCCTCTGTGCAGACCCTGCTCGCGACATCGACCAACGACGTTGCGTTGCTCGCTCGCCAGGCCAAAGCCGCCGAGGACGAAGTCGAGAACTCCCGAGGGGCGCTTGCCAACGCGCAATCCGATGTCGACCGTTCTGCCACTGCAGGGGAACTGTTGCTCGATGAGCAACATCGCATCGAAGAAAACCTCGGTGCGGCACGAATGGCGCTGGCCGAATGCGAACTGCAAGGCGAAGATCTGAAGCAGGCCGCCGCAGGCAACGACCGCGAGAACCTCGGTCACGAACTCATCACCGTCCAGCGGCTCGAGGCAAGGTTGACGGAGGAATCTGAAGCCGTGGAATCGCGCCTGCGTAACGTCGAGCGGGAACTGGCCCGCGCACGTGATGCGGTTGAATCACGAAGCGGGAGCAACGGATTGACGGGAGGTGCCGCAGCCGTGCTGCAAGCACGCGACGGCGGCGACCTGGACGGCATCCTCGGGACCATCGCAGAACTGTGTGCGCCGAAGGACGACGCTCACACCGTGGCCCTCTCCACGGCCATTGGCAGCGGGATGATGTCCGTGGTTGTCGAAACCGATGAAGTGGCAGCACGTGCCATCCGATGGCTCAAGCAGAACAACGCTGGCCGGGCCACCTTCCTTCCCTTGAACAAAATCAATCCCGGCAGGCCAGCCGGGAGGGCAGTCATGGTGGCCCGTCAGGCCGGCGTGGTCGGCTTTGCGCACGACCTGCTTGACCATGATCCGCGGATTGAAGCAGCCGTTCACCTTGTCCTTCGTAACACCCTCATCGTGCAGGATCTCGCCACAGCCCGTGCCAACATGGGCGGTGTGCGTTTGGTCACGCTTGACGGCAGCGTAACCGAAGCGGGTGGAGCGATGACGGGCGGTGCTGCCCGTCGGAACAGCCTGAGTTTTGGTGGAAAGGTCGAAGGTGCCAGCGAAGTGGACCGGCTGTCCAAGGAGGTCGAGCGACTCATCTCGATGTCCGAGGACGTCAACGCCAAGGTACGGGCCGCGCGGCAAGCACAATCCGACATACGCAACCGTCTTGCCGACGCCACCACCAACGACGCCGCCGCCAACCTTGCAGCATGGAAGAGCGATCTTGCTGCGGCCAAGGCCAACGTTGCACGTGAGGAAGGGCAGTTGGCTGCCTTGCAGGTTCGCTTGGAGACGTTCGAAAGCGAAGGCCGCCGCCACCTCGCGCTTCGCAGCCAAGCCCAACAGCGCCTTGAAGCTGCGATAGAGGGCAAAACCGCGGCGGACGCCGCGCTCCAAGACGCCAGCCCCCAGCACCTTCGTGACCGCCTTCATGCTGCACAGATGGCCCGCTCGGAGGCCAACGCCCTGCTGAACAGCCTCACGGAAGCCATCCGCAGTTCCGATGAGCGTCGAGGCTTCCTCACTTCCCAATCCGATGAGCTGATGTCACGTCTCGACGACATCGCTGCAGCCATGGCCTCGCGTGCTCAGGACCGAACACGGCTCGAGGAGCAAATGGTGTTGGACCGAACGGCCCTCGCGACGAAGCAAGAGGAGCGGCGAACGTTGTTGGAGGAGCATCAAGGCCTCGAAGACGAACGTGTTCGCCTCTCCGATGAACGGGCGACCCTGCGGGCGGCATCGGAGCAACGCGGTGGCCAGGCCCGCACGTGCAGGCACCATGCAGAAGAGCTTGGTCGATTGGTCGGAGCCAGCGAACGCGCGTTGGCCGAACTTCGCGAAGCGATGCTCGAAGAAGGCGTGGATGACGTCAACGACGATGACATCTTGCCAACCGTGGCCGAAGGTGAACAGGCCGTACGTCGTCTTGAGCGGCGTATTGAGAACCTCGGTTCTGTGAACTGGCTCGCGTTGGAGCAGTACGACGCATGCCAAGCACGTTTGGATGACCTCAGCAACGACAACACCAAACTCAAGGCGCGTCGGAAGGACCTCATCGAATTGGCAGAGCAACTCGATGAGCAACGAACCGTCCGTCTGAAGGACGTGCTCTCACGCGTCAACGAGAACTTCCAGCGTGTCTACAAAACCCTCTCGAAGGGAGGTGAGGG
>JAURMD010000058.1 GCA_030830875.1 Thermoplasmatota archaeon
GTTGGAGATGGACACCGCATGACGCAATCCGGTGTGTTTATATCCGCGCCACGGTGCGCTCGGCCTGCGAACACGAGGAGGCTATCCGATGAGTGTGCATATCCGATACGAGACCCCTGAGGACCTGAGCAACAAAATCTACGAGCTGGTGCAGGCCTGCAACGGCACGCGCATCAAGCGCGGTTCCAATGAGGTGACCAAGGTCGCGCTCCGAAAGACCGCCGCGTTCGTGGTCATCGCGGAGGACGTGAACCCCCCCGAACTTGTGAACCACATCCCGCTCATCTGCGAAGACAACGGCATCGCCTACGGATACGTCCCCTCGCAGGAGTTCCTCGCGAAGGAAGCGGGCATGGAGCCCGGCGTCAAAGCAGCGAGCTTGGCCCTCATGGAGGTCCCCAAGGCCGCGCAAGAGATGCTTGACGAGGTTCTTGAGACGATCAAGGGCCTGAAGGCCTGAAGGAGTGATTTCAATGAGCGAAGAGCTCGGAGGATGGCCCGCTGAGGTCGTTGAAGTCGTCGGTCGAACCGGCATGACCGGGGAAGCCACGCAGGTCAAAGTTCGTGTCAATGACGCACCTAACCCTCGAGACGTTGGTCGAATCATCACGCGAAACGTCCTCGGTCCGGTCCGGGTCGGGGACATCCTGATGCTCAAGGACACGGGCCGTGAAGCCCGCAAGTTGAACGCGAGGTGAACCTGATGCCTGAGCGACGAGTTTGCAGCTTCTCCGGCGATGAGATCGAACCCGGAACCGGGACGATGTATGTCCGACGTGACGGAAGCATCCTTTGGTTCAAGAACTCAAAGGCCCGGAAGAATATGGTTCAACTGAAGCGCAACGCACGTCGCGTGAAGTGGACCCGCCATTACGTCAAGGGCGGCATCCAGTGAGGCTTCGGCCTGACGGATGCTTCTTGAAGGACCTTCCTGACCACCCAACAGGTGAGCAACATGCAAACAACGTACATTATGATCAAGCCCGACGGAGTGCAACGCGGTCTTGTTGGGGAAATCATCGGACGGTTTGAGCGAAAGGGACTCCAACTTGTCGCCATGAAATCCGTCGTGCCCGATGAGGCAACGGCCCGCGCACACTACGCTGTGCACGCTGAGCGGCCATTCTTTGAAGGCCTCATTTCCTTCGTTACCTCCGGCCCCGTGGTGTGCATGGCGTGGCAAGGCGTGGACGCCATCGCGGTGGCGAGGCGCCTGATTGGCTCCACCAACGGCCGCGAAGCGTCTCCAGGCACCATCCGTGGTGACTTTGGCATGGACATGGGATACAACATGATTCACGGTTCGGACGCCGAAGAGACCGCAGCCAGCGAACTGGCCTTATGGTTCCCTGATGGCATGATGACGTGGACGCAGGACGCCCAACGCTGGGTCTACGAGTGACCCCACCGACGAGGTGGTGAGCGTGGCTGACGACGCTCCTTCCGAGGAGGGCGGCGAACAGATCCCGCTGCGTGGTGAGAATCGTCAGCCAATTGTCAGCGTTCTTGGACACGTCGATCATGGCAAAACAAGCCTTCTCGACTTGGTTCGCTCCATCGGGGTGGATCGACAGGCCTCGGTGATGGACCGAGAGGCCGGTGGAATCACCCAACACATCGGAGCCACCGAAGTGCCAGCGAAGGTGCTGAACGAGACATGCGCATCGATGATGGGTGGACGGCCCTTCAAATCCCCTGGGTTGCTCTTCATTGACACGCCCGGGCACCACTCCTTCGCGTCCCTCCGGTCACGCGGCGGTCAGTTGGCGGACATCGCCATCCTTGTGGTCGACGTGATGGAGGGCCTTCAACCACAAACGGTCGAGAGCCTTGAGATCTTGAAACGAACACGGACGCCTTTTGTCGTGGCTGGGAACAAAGTCGACCGCTTGCATGGCTGGACGTCAGAACGGGGCCGCTCCTTTGCTGCGTCCTTCCGCGAGCAGCGGAAGGACGTTCAAGCCTTGTTCGATGAACGCTTTTGGAAACTCGTCAGCATGTTCGCTGAGCACGGATTCAACCTTGAGCGGTACGACCGAATCAAGAATTTCCGACAGGACGTGGCGCTTGTACCGATGTCCGCCAAAGAAGGCGAAGGCCTTCAGGACCTGCTCACCGTCACTGTTGGCCTTGCGGAACGTTTCCTAGAGGACCGCTTGACGGACACGCTTGGGGATGCGGAGGGCACCATTCTCGAGATGAAAGACGAAGTAGGCATGAGCAAAACCATCGATGTGATCCTCTCCCGCGGTGTGCTTGCCACGGGTGATACCATCGTGTTTGCCACCTCGGATGGACCTGCCACGACGCGCATCAAGGGCTTGAAGCGACCAAGAGGCATGTCGGAGATGCGTGATGCTGGTGACCGTTGGGAAAGCGTTGACGTCGTCGAAGCAGCGTGTGGCGTCAAAATCGTTGCACAAGGCCTTGAACGGGCGCTGGCTGGAAGCACGGTGCGATTGGCTGTTGGTGAGGAAGGGCTCGCTCGTGCCCTTGCGGCATGCCAACAAGAATGCCGCGTGGACATTGCACTGGCCGAAGAAGGCGTGGTCATCAAGGCCGATACCATCGGCGGATTGGAGGCCTTGGCCTACGAACTCAAACAACTCCATGTCCCCATCCGTATGGCGACGGTCGGCCCGGTCAACAAGCGCGACATCATGACGGCTGAATCGGCCAAGGACCCCCTCAATCGGATGATTTTGGCGTTCGCTGTCGGACCAAATCGAGAGGTGGCCGAACGTCTGGAGAGCGAGGAGGCCCCTGTTGAGTTCGTTCAAGGGGACATCATCTACCACATCATCGACCGGACCGAATCATGGCGCGCCGAGACGAAACAAGCCATGGAAGCAGCAGCACGGGAGGACCTTGTCCACCCTGGACGCTTGTTGTACCTCAAGGACCACACCTTCAGGGGTCGGGACCCTGCGATCGTTGGCGTTCGTGTGCTCGGGGGACGTGTCCACATCGGCCAGCGTCTCATGCGCGTGGACGGAACCCCGGTCGGCCAAGTCAAATCGTTGCGGACACGCTCCAGCGAGGACGTCAAAGAGGCCAAGCAAGGGGATGAGGTGGCTTGTGCCATCCAAGGCCCCACCGTTGGCAGGCACATCGATGAGGGTGATGAGTTCTTGGTTGACGTTCCAGAATCGCATGCTCGTCGACTTCGAAAGGTCGAGTTGACGGCTGTTGAGCAGGAAATTTTGGACGAAATTGTTCGCTTGCACCGAAAAGAAAACCACTTCTGGGCTCGCTGAGGGCGACGAGCGCTTGACGTGTGAGGCACGCACGTTCAAATACGGTATCACACGCCTGAATGGCTTGTAGGAGGGTGACTTCGATGCACGCAGCAGATGCGAACACCGCCAAAATCATCAGCACAGTCTCCCAAATTTCCAACGACCTCATGAGCGAGGTTGCGAAGGTCATCATCGGGAAGGAAGAAAACCTCCGGAGGGTAACCGTCGGGATCCTTTCCAACGGCAACATGTTGCTTGAGGACTTCCCCGGCCTCGCAAAGACCCTCCTTGCGAACACCTTCGCGCGCGCGCTTGGTTGCAAGTTCAAGCGGGTGCAATTCACGCCTGACTTGCTTCCCTCAGACATCATGGGGACCTACATGTACGACCAGAAATCGGGGGAATTCAAACTCCGTGCAGGTCCCCTTTTCTCCAACGTTCTGTTGGCTGACGAGATCAACCGGGCACCGCCTAAGACACAGGCCGCTTTGCTTGAGGCGATGGAAGAAAAACAGGTGACGATTGAAGGCATCACGCACAAACTTCCTGCTCCGTTCGTGGTGCTCGCGACCCAGAACCCGATTGAGCAAGAAGGAACATACCCGCTCCCGGAAGCGCAAATGGACCGTTTCTTGATGAAAATGAGCATGGGGTACCCCGACCGTGCAGAAGAGAAGGCCATTTTGGCCCGCCGGAAGATGCGGGGCCAAGACGACCACGAAGTTGCGCAGGTGACCGAGCCGAAGAAGGTCGTCGCTATGCAGCGCGCCCTCGAAGGCGTCCACGTTGACCCGTCCATCCTCGCGTACATCGTCGAAATCGTGCAGCGCACCCGTGAAGACCATCGCGTTGTCAACGGGGCCTCCCCTCGCGCCTCACAAGCCCTGTTCAAGACTGGTCGTGCCTCCGCTGCCATTGCAGGCCGCACCTATGTGGTGCCCGACGACATCAAGTCGGTGGCTTTGCAAGTCATCGGCCACAGGATTGTCATGAAGCCTGAAGCAAAGATTCGAGGCATCACTGGCGGTCACATCGTTCGGAAGATCCTCTCCGAGGTGCCCGTTCCTGTTGTTCAACCCGTCTGAGCCCAGCACAGGCCGAGGTTGATAGAGGAGGAGGCACTCCTTCCGAGAGGAGGTGGACGAAGGCATGGACCCCTACAAGATGGTCATCGCTGTGACCAATCAGAAGGGTGGTTGTGCCAAGACCACCACAGCGGTGAACCTGGCCGCGGCGCTCGCTCGTGGCTACGAGCGAATGGGGCTTCCTCCTGCCAAGGTGCTCCTCATCGACCTTGACCCGCAAGGGAATTGCGCGACATCGTTCGGTATTGAGAAAAAGCGCATCAAAAAGACAGCCTACGATCTTTTGACCAACGATCTGGGTGAAGCGTTGCCGTTGATGGAGGATTACCTGCTCGACCCACAGGACCTCACGAACGCAATGAGGAACGCGTTCATGCTACGAAATGAAAAGCAGCGCCCACCGACCTCACTCACCACGGAGAACCTCTGGCTTCTTCCGAGCGACATCCACCTCTCCGGTGCAGAAATCGAACTTTCCCATAAGATTGGACGGGAAACCCGCCTACGTGAGGCCCTCGCACCGATTGTTGACAAGTTCGACTACATCATCATCGATACCCCTCCCTCGCTCGGCCTGCTTTCCATCAACGCCTTGAGTGCCGCAAACTGGGTGGTCGCACCTGTTCAGGCAGAATACTATTCTTTGGAAGGCTTCAGCATGATGATGAACTCGATTCAAATGATTCAACGAAGGATCAACCGCAACCTGAAATTCTTCGGGGTCGTGATGACGATGGTTGATGCTCGGTCTAAACTTTCAAGGCACGTCGTAGATCAAGTGACCCTCAAAATGCCCAACACCTTGTTCAACACATCCATTCGAAGGCTGGTGAACGTCGCTGAAGCGCCTTGGTCAGGAGCCCCTACCGTCCTGCTGAACAAGCCAAGCCCCAATGGCGCCGGTGCAGGATCGTTGGAATATTGGACCCTCGCAAAAGAGTTCCACGATCGGGTCCTCGCAATGCGGAACCAATTCGGCGTGACCGAACCGAATCGAGTGCTGCTGGAATCCCAAGGTCGCCGGTGACTGGATTGGCATCGGCGAATGCCTCTGAAACGGGCACCTCCCCACGCGCGGCTTAAGTAGCCTAGATGAAAGGCGAGAGTGGGATGCACGATGACAGCCAAGGGGATGACCTCCGTTAGCGTAAGCTACGAAGTACGACGCCAGTTGAACACCTTACGAACACACGGAGGGTACCGCAGCGTCGATGAGCTGCTGCAGGACCTCATCCGTCAGCACCGGATGGCGCGCATGGACGGCAGCCTTGGAACACTTCGTGCTCGCGCAAAGGACGCTGCGGATGTGGACGTTGACCATCTGGTCGAGCGGCTGAAGTTGGCTCCGTTCCGGGTGTGATTCACGTGATGAGTTGGAAGCCACCTCAGGTGGCCTTTGATGCAAAACACCTCGTGCGAGCCTTGTTTGACTCATCCACAGAAGAAGCTCGCCTCCTTGAAGTCGCGGCCCGAGGGGACATCGATATTGTCGCTAGCCGCGGAGCATGGAACGGTGTTCTTTGGCTGATTCAAAGCACGGTGAAGGACGGAGGGCGTCCGGTGTACAGTGGCGATGAACTGGCGAAATTGCGTGAGGATCTGCCCATCACCTGGACCTGACCTGTCGCTCAGTCCTCGGCCTGCTTTGCCAGCCATTGGTGTCCGTAGTGTACCCACTGCTCCTCGGTCCAGCCCTCGGGAAGTCCTGACTCCGGAACGGGTGGAGCGCTCGAGGGTGTTGCTTCCTCCTCAGGTAGGGGGGACGGCTCAGCAGGCGCTCGTTCCTCCTCAGCTTCGATCGCGGAGAACGCTTCTGTAGCCTCATCCTCGGGTGGGGTCGAGGGTGATTCAGGATCGCCGACGGGTTTCGATGCCTCTGACTCCATCGGGTCATCTTGCCAAAGGGCGTCCTCCTCCACACCGCCTCGTGCGGAGAGGCCTGCATGCCCGGTCAACGCTTCATCGGCGATGCTGTCGCCCTCGCCAAATCCAACGAAGGTCTTCTGCACCGCTGAGGCGGATAAGGCCCGCTTCTTGGACGTGGCAGACACCGTCAAGATCGCCGCGGTCATCCCAACAAAAACGAGACCTGCAAGCATCGCAACCTGTTTGACTAGGCGAACGTCGAAGCCGCGAGCCCCTGCACCGTTGGCCACAGTGGCGTTCCAGTACGTGTATGTCATTCGGCCGCGTTCTGATTCGTTTAGGGTTGAGAGGTAGTCCTGATACTCGACGCTGCGGATGCCAAGGCAGATGTCCCTGACATCGTCGAAGGCAAGTCGGCAATGGTCCTCGATGGTGGCGACCAAGGCGTTTGTATCGTTGTAATCCGTGCGTTGGCCGACCCCGTCTCCGTCTTGATCAAGGTGCTCGGTGGGATTGTCTGCCATGCCGTCGCCGACTTCGGATGCATCGGCCCACCCATCTCCGTCTTCATCTGGGCAACCAAACATGGCTTCAGACGTGTAGGTCGTGACCTCCGCAATCACGGGAACCAAGGCCTGAATCGAAGCACCGGGCACCGTTGGACACGCATCAGGACGAACGCCATCCTGTGCATCACCATAGCCGTCACCGTCGCTGTCCGTCCACTGCGTACGCTCGTTGGGGAAGGCATCTGCGCCGTTGGCGACCGTCCATCCCTCATCTGGATCAGACCACCCGTCGAGGTCGCGGTCCGTGCAACCGCGTCGATCGTTTGTTGAGAATCCATTTGACGTGGGGCAATCGTCCGGCCGGTACCCAGCCGGGTTGTCGCCGTATCCATCACGGTCCTCGTCGGCCCATTGCGTTGGGTCTTCTGGAAAGACGTCCCCTTCAGGATCGTCGTCGTTGTCACCAACACCATCGCCGTCTGCATCCAACCATTGGTTTGGATCGTCGGGGAAGGCATCGGGCATCGTTCCATCGGCTTCATCGCCGTAACCGTCCCCGTCACGGTCGGACCACTGCGAAGGATCATTCGGGAAAGCGTCCCCGTCGGTCGCGTCAGCATTGTCGCCGTATCCGTCTCCATCACCATCGGAGGATTGGTCAGCGTTGTTCGGGAACGCATCTTGGGCATCGGCGATTCCATCGCCGTCCGAGTCAACGTCAAGCAGCCGAACACGTGTGCTTGAGGACGTGGTGCTTACGAGGTAGAGGCTCCCGTCTTCGTTGACGGTCACGGCAAGCACGGAGCCCGTGGCTTGGAACGAGCCGATGATGCTGAGGGAACTGTCCACATGCCTCACGTGTCCATTCTGGTGACCTACATACGCTCCAAATCCTCCATCGAGGGAAATCGAAGTCACCGGCGTCGTGCTGCTCGACACGAAACCCCCCTGCCACGTCGTCGTGCTGTAGCGATGAACGGTACCGTCAGCGAGCCCAATCCAGAGGATCAGGCCATCCTCAACAAGGACCTTTACGGCCCCGCCCAGTCCAGTGATAAGGTCGTCCTGTGTTCCGTCGTCAGCGTGGATGAGCACGGTTCCGTCAAAGCCTCCCGTGAGGATTCGTCCATCGTCAAGCACGAGGAAGGAGGCCACCCCCCCGTTCATGACCGTCGTTCGCGCCCCTGAGGCTCCGAATTGGTCGTATTCGACGGCCTGACGGACACCGCCGTTGTGAACCAACCACAGGTCACCACCCGCGTCCCAATCGATGTGCTCGACGGGGTCAACCGTTGGGATGTCACGAACCACTTCATTGGAAGCGACCGAGAGGACCGTCGCGCCGTCGTCGTGGCCGACTGCTACGAGGCCCGCCGCAGCGTCAAAGCGTATGGTGTTCACGCTCACGTTCGCATCGAGTTGTTTGGCCTTCTGGAGCACTCCAGCGACCCATTGATGCTCAACGATGGTACCAGAAGCATCGACGGTCAGCACGCCACCATCGCCAAGGTCGTACCAAGCCATGACGCGGCTGTCGTTGTGAATTTCTCCTCCGTCAATCAAAGAGGCGGTGGCGGTCGAGGTCAACAACAGAAGCAGCACGAAGCCCGCCACAAGCGAACGACGGTGAACCATGTCCATTGGTGCGTGCTTCGAGCCTTCAAAGGCTCGTCCTCAGGCGTCGTCCGATGGTTCCTCGGAGGTCGCAGAGGGGAGGCGCAGGGGGCGCAGTGTGTGCACCGGTTGCAAGACCGTCGGAACCTGATCGGCGGCGACGCCGAGCACTGGCATGGCGGGCTTCAACCGTGCCGTGGCGGCGGGACCTCCAGCGGGCTGCATGGTTCGGATGGGTTGCAGGACTGGAGCATCAATCGGGATCGCATCGATGGTCGCATCGGGTTGAACCTTTGCTTCTTGGATGTCAACCTCAACGGTCGAATCAAGAACGCCTTGGACTTCCTCCATCATGTCCTCAAGCAGTTCCGCTTCAAGTTCGTCGGACACCGCCATCATCTGGTCTTCAATGGAACCAGGAACTTCGGGTTCGGCCACAAGCTCGACCACGTCGACCTCGGTCTCGGATGTTTCAACGTCTGAAACCTCCACCTCAGGCTCGGGCATGTGAACGTCTGGAACCTCCACCTCAAGCACGGAGGCAGGGGGATCGAGTTCCGTCGCATGCTCCAAGGTTTCGAGGGCGTTCCCGACCGGTTCGCGCACAGGAGCGACGACCGGTGACTTGACCTGCTTCACGGGCTTGAAGATCGGTACCGGAGCAGAGGGGGCAAGGGTGCGAACCGTTGAGGTGGGGGCGCGCATTCCGGCGAGGCCCATCCGCGCAGGTTGCGCTTCGGCCGCCTGAGCAAGGGCCGTTAACGACGAACGACCAGCCGATGCGCCAAGGGCGTCGGGCCGTGCTCCGAGCGTACTGGCGTCTGCGGTTGCACCGAGGCCACCAACGCTTTGACCGGATATCGAGGAGAGCCACTGCTGCCTCTTGTCCATGCGTGCATCCGTGTCCTGAAGGCGAGCGAACTCGGCCTCTCGCTCTGCAAGGCGATCCTCTTCGCTGGCGACTTCACCTTCCACTTGCGAGGTGATGCTCTCGCGCATGCGTTCCTCGGCCATGGCCTTGAATTCGTCCATCTTCTTGGAGAGCCCGGCTATACGGTCGCGTATTTCTGCACGCTTCAGCCCAAGTTGGCCCTCGATTTCTGCACGGATCCGTGCTTCCTTTCGACGCACGTCGATAAGCGCCTTGTTGCGCATGATTTCCTCACGCTTGTCCAACTGGCGCTCAAGTTGCGTGGCCACCTCGTCCATCTTCCGTTCTCGGAACGCGTTGAGACGTTCCTCCATGTCGAGTTCGAGTTCAAGCACCGTTTCCTCCTTGAGCAGGTCAAGGTCGGTGTCCCACGACAGCCGTTCATTGCGAAGGCTCGAATCCACCTCGGAGAGGATCGCTTTGCGTGCTGCAGCTTCACGGCTCTGGAATTCGAGTTCAAGTCGTTCGGTCCATTCCGTTCGCTTCGCCGCGTACTGCTCTTCGAGTTCAGCACGAATCTCTGCTTCTCGCTCGTAGCGGAACCGGGCCAACCGATTCTGAATCTCGGATTCTCGCGCTGCTTGATAACGAGCGTAATCGTCCTCGTTCCGCTGTTCGAGGTCGGCTTCAACCTGAAGACGGAGCGCTTGCTCTACCTCCTCCACTGCGTTGCCGTAGGTCAAATCGTAGCGCTCACGGAGGCGTGATTTTCGGTCCGCCAGTCGTTCGGAGAACTGCTGTTGGAGTTGAACCTCCACCTCCCTTCGAAGTTCGTCGCGTCGACGTGCGATGGAGAGTTCAACGTCTTCTCGCATTCGAGCCTCAAGCGCCTCGGTCTCCCGGCGAAGGCGCTGTTCAAGTTCCTCCTGAATTTCGACCGCCAGGTTCGCCTCAAGCCGTTGGCTCCGGCGAGCGTATTCGGCACGAAGCGCCGCTTCACGCAGGCTCAGGCGCTGGCGAAGTTGTTGTTCAAGCCTCGTGCGGATGCCATGCCGCAGTTGGGATTCGCGCTCCGCAAGTTGCGCGTCTTGCTCATCCCGAAGGCGGGTGAGTTCGGCATCTTCCAAGGCAACAAAGCGCTGATTCATCTCCTCCTGAAGTTCCTCTTCGAAGGCCTGAATCCGTCGATGGAGGCGCTGGCGGTGCTCAAGATCAAGGCGTTGCCGCATCAGCTCCACACGCTGCTGATGCTCCTGCTCGAGCTGTTGGCGAAGGTCTTCGGCGAGTCGGTCGCGCTCCTCTTGCATTCGTCGATCGGTTTCCACTTCGAAACGCTGACGAAGGACCTCCAGTTCTCGTGAGAGCCGAGCCTCATATTCGTCACGCAAACGTGCTTCTTCGCGGGCAAAGGCCTCACGACCTTCCTGAGCAAGCTCGGTCTCCATCGCTTCACGAAGTTCACGTTCAACCTCGGTGAGGGTTCGCTCACGATGCAGTTCCAAACTCGTCGCGAGGTTGGCTTGTTGGGCCTGCACGCGTTCTCGTAGTTCCGAATACCGAAGGCGACGTTCTCGCTTGAGATCGGAACGTAGGCGGTCTTCCGCACGGTAGCGCGCACTCACACCAGCCTCGTCGTCGGTCGTCGTCGACGCCGCCCGAGTGAATTGGCCGCGAAGGGCGGCGAGGCTTCGCCGATCGTCCCCAGAAGCGAGGCGCCGGGGGAAAGGGCCCTCTGCATCGTTCACGACCATCCCATCCCAGCGGCAAAGCCGCTAATGACGCCACATCCGCGTCTTTTCATACATAAGGTGAACGATGACGAAGGCCCCGCAGCCCTCCGGTTTGAAAGGGCCGCTTTCGAGCCGGTTCAGAAATTGATGGCAAATCCAGTGTCGCAGGCAGGGCAGGAGATTTCCCTTCGTCCCGGCCGGCGGTTCATGCGCAGGCGACGGTCGCAACTCGGGCAAGCCACTTCGATCTTCGCCTGCTTCGGCGTGATGAGAAACTCTTCGCTGCAGGAGCCGCATCGGAGCAGGGCAGGGCGGTCTTCAACACCGGCAACCAAGACTTTGCTGCAACCTGGACAGGCGACCTTCTCTTCAGCCCACGCCCGGCGCGTCCCGGGATGATCAACACGCACCCGCGCATCGCACAACACACACGTCAGCTCACCCAAACCCATGGGAAGCATCCCCTTGCATCGGGGACAACTGAGGACAGGGGCCTCAACGGAGGATTCGACCTCCTTTCGCTCGTCCATGCAGAGAGCATGAGGTTCCCCCTCTTGGAGTTCACGACGACCAACGCGCAGCAACGAGGCGCAACGAGATTCGAACATCGTCCATCAAGGCCTTGAACGTGCCTCGAAGGAGGTCGGCCCACCCGTCCGAACCTGCAAGGCGGGCTCCGTTCAGGATGACGACGATCACCGACATCTCGTGCACAAGGACGCCGACCCACAATTGATCGTACCACCCGTTGATCACTGCGAAGACGAGCACGACGGTCACGCCGATGGAGAACATCAGGTTGAATGCTAACGTACGCTGAGCGGATCGTGCCATCTGAACGAGGGTCGAGATCATCCGGGGATCATCGCCGGGGATGAGCACGTCCGCCGCATCGAGGTTGACTTGTTCCCCTGTGCCGACCGCTACCCCGACGTCTGCCCTTGCGAGGGCTCCAGCATCGTTGAAGCCGTCACCTACCATCATGGTGACGTGGGTCTGACCACGCTCTTCCACGAAGCGAACCTTTTGTTCAGGAGATAGTCCGCCGTGCGCCGCTCCCGCCGGCATTCCAACTTTCTTCGCAAAAGCGTCGACGGCCGATTGGAGGTCGCCAGAGAGGATTTCGACGTTCACGCCTTGCCGATACAGCGCCTGAACGAGGCCATCTGCTCCTTCCCGGCCATCGTCATGAACGAAGGTCAGGAGAGCGTGTGCCTCCGTCCCTCGGCACAGCACGCTCACGCCGTGACCGGATTCGCTCGCTTTCCGAAGGCCCTCTTCTAATTCGTCGCACAAACTCACGCCCTTCGGCAAGGAATCGGGTCGATGCAAACCCACGTCATCACCGCGGTATCGCCCAACCACGCCAGCGTTCACGTCGCGTAGGTCACTCACTGTTGTGGGATCGATGCCTTCGGAGGCAAGCAGGTCCTGTACGGCCAGCGCATAGGGATGCGACGAGCCCGCTTCCAATCCACCTACGAGGCGAAGCACGGCCTCACGTCGCCTTCCCTTCGCAAGGTGGACTTCGCCTACGGTTGGCCTTCCGCTCGTCAACGTCCCTGTTTTGTCCAGCAGCACGTGGTCCACCTTGGCCATCCGTTCCATCGCCTGTCCACCGGTCACAATGGCGCCGAGATGCGCAGACCGGGCGAGCACGGCGGCGTGCGGCACAGGCGCAGCCAGCAGCAACGCACAGGGGCAGGCAACCACCCAAAGCAGGAGCATCAATTTCCAGTTCGTGCGGTCGACGAACCACCAGATGGCGACGCTTCCGAACAGCACCAGGGGGACCCAGATGGCGGTGAAGCGCTCGATGGACCCTTGCAGTCGAGGTGGCTCCTCTCGGAAGGTGTGCACGGCCTCAATGAGGCCAGCGAGACGGGTGCCGTCTCCCGTTGCTGTCACCTCAACCTCGACGGGACCCCTGTGGAGCACAAGTCCGGCGCTGAGGTCATCGCCAACCTGAACGTCGACAGGCACGGATTCGCCCGTCAGTGGTGCCGTGTCAAGGCTCCCGCTACCTTCGACAATCCGACCGTCGGCTGGGATCAACTCACCAGAGCGAATCTGGAGCCGGTCCCCGACACGCACCGCATCGATGGGAACGTCTTCCCAGTCATGAGGGGAAGCAAGGTGAGGCGTCGTCATGGTGGGGGCGGATTCCGTAGCGAGCGTGAGCCGAACGCCCTTCCCGATGCGCTTGGGCGGGGCCGTCGACCGCCGCGCCGTTCGTGGAAGGCGGTCGAGGCCCCCTTGCATGGCTTCGCGGGCACGAACAAGGGCATCCCCCTCGAGGTGTTGGGTGAACGCCACAAGAATCACAACGATGAGCGCCTCTTCCCACATCCCGAGGATGACCGCCCCGAACACAGCCAACGAGGTCAGCACCTGAAATCCGACCTGACGTTGACGAAGCCCTGCAACGGCCTCAGACACCATTTCAGCACCTCCTGCTACGACCCCCATCAACGAAACAACAGCCACGAACAGCGGACCTGCTCCCACCGCCTCTAGCAAGAGCACCAACGGAAGGATCAACGTCGCGACCGTGCCTCCTACGAGGCGCCGCTGGTCGGGGCGAAGGCGCTCTGAAGACGTCGCCCGATACACAGCAGAACGCCCAAGCAAACGGCTGATTGCTTCGTCTCGGTCACGGATGAGACCGGAGGGGGCGTCAGGCACGAGTTGGAGCAGCACACGATCATCGCGCGTCACCTCTGCGTCGAGCACTCCGGGTTGACGACGAAGCAAACGATCGACTCGGGACACGGGAATTCCGTGCCTGGTCGCCAATTCCCGTGCGGATACACCCTTCAACTCCTGATGCCTCACGTCAGGCGCGTGCCCAAGCGACCTCAGCACACGAGCAACCTCAGCCACCGAGCCAAGAGCGAGGTCGACCTCAACCCGAACTTCACCGCTTGTCGGAGAAACGATGGTGGACCCCACCTGCTCAAGGTGTCCGAGTGCGCGCGTAGCTTTGGAGGCGCAATCGGGACAATCCATACCGACCAGAGGCCATGCCATGATGTGGGTGCCCGATGCGTCGAGCAAAATTTCAGCGTCCAGCACGTCCATGGGAACGGATGGCGTTTCGCTCGGTGCGCTGGATACGGCATGGGGAGCAAGAGAAGGCCCAGGTTCAATCGCCGGGCCGGTGGACGTTCCAATGGCGATGAAGACCTCGTTTTCCTCGCCCATGCCTTCTCCTTCCGTTCGGGCCTCATCAATACTCGCTCAACCGTGATGAGTCAACGGCACCGAAGGGGCCAAGGAGGACCGGTGTAAGGTGAGTCCATGAAGTGGCTCCCGGACGGTTGGGTTCCACGCCTCGTCGCCGTCGACATTGATGGCACGTTGACCGATGAACAGAAGCGACTCGATTTATCTGCAGTAGCGGCGTTGCGTGACCTCGAGGCGGCGGGCATTCCCGTTGTGCTGTGTACCGGGAACACCCGAGCCATTGCCTACGGGCTTTGGCGCTTCATCGGGCTCAGCGGTCCAATGGTCTGCGAGAACGGCGGCGTGGTGTGGTTCAGCGACGACGACGTCGTGCTGCGCGCTGATGCAGGTGAAGCACGCGAGGCGTGCGAGTGGCTGTCCTCACGCATCGATGGTCTCGACCCGGCTGGAATCACAACCAACGCATGGCGCGAATCGGAATGGTGCCTCAAAACGGAAGAAGACGTTGATGCCATCACAACGGCGTTGAAGACCTCGCCATGGCCTCACCTCCAAGTGGTTCGAACAGGGTTCGCTATTCACGTGATGGATCCTTGCCTGTCGAAGGGGGCGGGCTTGGAGGTTGTGCTTGAGCGGCTCGGACTTCAGGCCGAAGACCTCCTCGTCGCTGGAGATGCTCCGAATGACCTCTCCATGTTCGCGTTGGCACGCTGGTCCGTCGCCGTCGGCGGTGCGTTCCCCCAAGTGCAAGCTGCCGCCTCCGTGGTTTCTCCCCATCTGCATGGCTCAACCTTCTCGCCGCTGGTGGCGGAGATCTTGGCGCAGTGATGCCCGAGGGGTGACTTGATAACGCATCGGCACCGCCCCCGGCTCGCACGCGGGGATCGCCAAGCTTGGTCAACGGCGCTGCGTTCAGGTCGCAGTCCTCAACGGTTCGCAGGTTCGAATCCTGCTCCCCGCACTCCCTGAACTTCAGAGCCTCTTCGCAGGCTCGATACCTCTCCTCCGACGAACGTGCTCCCGCTCACCTCACGCGATAGGTGCCGGGAGCAGGATTCGAACCTGCGAAGGCGTAGCCAGCGGATCTTGAGTCCGACCCCTTTGACCGCTCGGGAATCCCGGCCCGTTCCTGCGGTAGACCACCTCGTTTTCATTCTTCCTCGGAGAACGGAGGTGGCGCTGGTCGAGATGGCGGGGTGTCCGATGGGCGTTGAGCGTTGGCGAGCCAGAGGCTGACCACCGCCAGCACGACCGCGATCGCCCCAAGCCCTACCCATGCAGCGCCTTGCCCTTCGCGGGAGGTGGAGGCTACGGACACGTCAGCCAATGGAACCGGAACGTCAACGGCACCGACATCGAGCGTCATTCGAAGGCCAAGGTCGCCTTCACGCCACGCTTCCGCACTCCAAACCAGACGCTGGCGCTCGCCCGGTTCCAACCAGACTGAAGCCTCATTGAGCAACTGACCATCGTCGTCAAACATGCGGACGGTCACGTTTCCTGCCAGCACGCCTGCATTTGCCACTTCGAAGGCCACATCGATCATATCACCGACCTGAGGCCGGTAGGGTGCGGCCACCAGGGAACTCAAGACCGGTTCAAACGCCACCCAACGCATCGTAACAGGAATCGGTTCAATGGATGTACCTTGCCCGACAAGGGGCCTTCCTGAGGCATCGGCCGCACTGAACCATAGCTGCCATGCATCGCCGCTCCGAAGGTCGAATTCGACGGTGGGGGTCATGTTCAACATCGCAGCGTGACGAGTTGAGGCGCCATCGATGGTGACGAACTCAAGCGCTTGGAATCCCTTCGCTGCGTCCATCGCCCGTCCCTGCCGAAGCAAGACCCAATGGGCGACCACGCCTTCAACAATGAGGGACTCGATGTCCGTGACCGTCACCTCCACGGGGACGGCATCGAGGGCATCGCTGTCCACAGCGAGCGACCGGACACCACCTAGGTCAAGACGAGGGGCGTGTACATCGATGCTGACGTTCCACGACAAGGTCAGGTTGCCAAAGGACCATCCGTCGATCATCACCTCAAACTGGCCCGTGGTTCGAACCCATACGGAAGGGTCGAAGGCGATTCGGAGTTCTGGAGTTCCATCATCAGGTACGTCGATACTTCCGCCAGTTACCCGGGCGCCATCGGTCATCGACCATTCAAGGTTCACTGCACCAGGCAATTTCTGGGCTGGGAGCGTCGTCCCCTCATGGAACAGAGCCAAGCGAACATTCACCACATCACCTCGGTCGACATGGATCACGTCCTGCACAACGCCACCTGTCGGTGCGGTCGTGTCCACGATGTCCTCCAAGGAGAGCGTCACTTCGGGTCGGGCAGTCCATGCGAGTGGGGCAATTCGGCGCAAACCAAGGCCGAGGTCCTGCCCTTCGTCTCGCACCTGCAGGGACGGCTGGAAGGTGCCGTCCTCCAACCCGGCGACGAGGTCCCAACGAAGACGGAAGCCGACTTCAACCTCCCATGTCGAAGGACGGGTCTGCAGGATGGTGACGTCGGGAGCTCCATGGAAGCAACCCGCATCGGCAGTCGTTTCGTTCGCTCGAGGGCGATGCACAACGACGCAGGATGCTTCATCGGCCCCAAGAAGGCCGAATTCGAAAGCATCGAGGCTTTCGATTCCGTTGGCGTCCACGAGGTCGAATCCAAAGACGTGCCTTGAGCCGGGGAAGAGGCGCCCGTTCACCGAATCCATTCGAAGGCGCTCGGTCGGCACCGACGTGGGGTACCGAGGTTCAAGACGCACTTCTGCAAGAGGGAGACCTGTTTTGCTGCCACCTCCGACGAGGGCTTGTCCTGCGATGTCTTCGCCGTTCACGACGAGACGGATTCGGCCAAGTGCACCGCCGTCCTCGATGACGTCTTCCGCGTCAATCAACGGCAAGTCGAGTTCCACGACGGTGCGGCCTTCGGCGACGGGAACAACAACCGCAACCCACTCATTCTCGTCGCTCAATCCATCCCTGTTGGCGTCGTCCCTCGCCTCAAGCCACGTCCATACCGTCAGGGGTGAAGCGAATCCAAGATCGTCCTCCGCCATCAACACCAGCGCGACGTCGCTGTCCGCTGGCGCGACGTGCCCATCTGCAGGTTGGCGACCTCCCGGGTCAAGCACTTCAACGGACATCAACGTTGGAGGCGAAGCGTCATGCACGAGGGTGACGTTGGGCACTTGGCCGCGCAATTCGCACGTCAACGAAGGTGAGGCAATCGGCCCACAACGCTGCACTTCAATGCCAACCTGGAGGGAGGCGCCTCCAGCCACAGCAGTGGCTGCAGGAGACGTCAGGTTGGCGGTGAACCAACCCTCATCTTGCACGTCCACCGTCGAGCTGTCGCTCCACCCGCTTCCTTCGAGACGAACGAGAAGGCTCGCATCGTGGGCAGAAGGGAAGCGCTGAGCCAATCCTTCCATCCGGAGTCGACCCGTCACAGTGAGCGGTGTTTCAGGGGCCACTTCGAACGGCCACAAGGGCGAAGTCCAATCATGCAGTTGGCGCCCTCTGTCGTCCACCACGATGAGCACGTCAACCTCGAGGTCGTTTTCGACGTCGTTTCCGGTGACCGTCATTGAACGCTGCACCGGACCGGTGGCGAAACCGTCCTCATCCTGAGCCTCGGTCCACCAGATCAACTTCGCCACGTCATCAAAGGCCCAGGTGGAGGTCAACCGCCACTCGATCCGGCATGACGTTCTGTCGCACGACGAGGTGGACGTGGCCTCGAGTGCAGCGAAGCCTGCCCCTGCGTCCTGCCTGAAGACTGGCGTTGCCTCGTTCAGACGTTCCACATGAACGGTGCCGACCGCCGTTCCAACGTTGGGCCCAAAACTGAGCATCGCGGTGCGAAGGGCAGGCACCGAGGCGGCAGCATCGCGTGGATCTTCCCGTCGATGCTCAGTGACCACCGTCACCGTTTGACCGGGGGTCCAACTTGTGACCGGTACCGCCACAATCTGTTCGTACAATCGGCTTTGGCTCTCAAGGTGGAGCGCGACGTCCACAGCACCTCGGTCGGTGCTGACCCACAGTTCAAGCGAATGCTGGGCCGATGGGAGAAGGGAACGCCTCGCCTCGATGGCCGCATCCACAACATCCAACGGAACTGGAATGTCCCGGGAGTCTGAAGCGTCCAGTGAAAGAAGGGCCGATGCCCCTACAATGCTGGCTGTGGTAGGCGACAGAGCGATGGTGCATTGTCGCGCACCGGCATGAGGCGCATTGACTGCTTGGATGCACTGCGCTGTTCCATCCACCAACACGGTCCCGTTCCGCATGGCTGTCATTGAACGCGAACCAAGGTGGTCCTCCACCTCCAACGTTGCGCCCTCACTGCTGAGATGGACCAAGGTTCTGTACGGTACCAACACGGCGTTTGATGACGGTGCTGCGTGCACCCACCACGCCAGAGCCACCGCTTCGGCATCGAGCTCCGATGAGGTCAACGTGTCCGAGGAGCCGTTCCACAGGAGGGACGCGTCGGTCGCGTTGATGACGGCCGTGTACATCGTGGAGGCTCCCAAGTGCGGCCCATACCCAAGCGTGGTCGCGTCCAACAAAAGGTGGCTTTGGGCATCGATACCGACTCGGAGCTCTTCAGCGGAGGCAAGGCAATCGACCTCCATTCGAACCTCACGAAGGGCATCGCCGGGAGCGAGGCGAGCGGCGACCGTAGGTCGAAGACGTAGGTCACTCCATGCCACATCGTAAACGCGCATGTCCGTTCCGTTGACCACGAGCGTTTCGACGCCACCGAAGGTCTGCAACGCACCTCCAACACCTTCGACAACAACACGCACAGCACGATGCGGGCAACGTGGATGCTCAAGGAAGTCGATGTCATGGTAGGCTCCGATGCCCAACGTCAGTCTCCCGTCCTGCGTGACCACCACAGCCGAAGGGGGATTTGTTCCAAGGTGCTGAGCGTCAATATGAACCACGCTACCGATGGTCAACCGCTCAAGGATGGGCGTGGTTTTCTCGTCAGCAGTGGTCATGTTCACACGCAGTTGCAACCATGGATAGGCCTGCGTGCCGAGGGTCACATGGACCGGGAGGCTGAGGTTCTGCCATCCTTCAATGTCGGCACCGGTAGCATCGAGGAGGTCGACACGTAACGTCGAAGAAGGGGGTATGCTGGCGTGCCCGTCGAGAACGCCCCAAAGGTCACCAACAGGAGCACGAAGCAGGGACGAGCGCCACGTGCCTTGCTCAAGGAATCGGTCCACCTCGACGCCGACGTCGTCGAGGTACCATCCATCCTTTTCGATCCACGTGTCGGAGAAGAACACGAAACGTGCTCGGAAATCTTGACCAGAGAGGTTGGAGACGTCCAGGGACGGTGCGTCAAAGGCCTGGCTTCGTGATGGGCAACCACCAGAATGAATCGAACCATCAAAGAGCCCCTGGGTGTGGAGCGGTGAATAGGGGTTCAGGGTTGAACGGCCGTGGTGAAAAAGGGCGTTGTATGGAGGAAACCACCAGGTTGCCCCGTCGTCAATGGACAACTGCACAGCGCCTCCGTCCCAATCCGTTTCGGTGCAGACCCACGACCTGAAGGTGAACCGTGCACTCGCGTTCTCCGGGAGGCTGTAGGTCGGGGTGATAAGGTAGCCGAGGCTTTCCGCGGCATAGTCGCCGTCAAGCACGATGCCAACGCCTGAAGACCCGGATGCCCACGACATCGGACCTGACCCGGACGTTGTGTTGAGGCTGCCAACGGTCCATCCTGAACCACGGACGTGTTCAATCGACCAACCCCGAGGCACCATTTGACCAGATTCGAACGAAGCGTTCCACCAGGTCGGGCCATGGGCACCGAGGGCGGTGGTCCACGTCCACTCGTTCGTCACGTTTCCTCCGCTGAGGTTGAACCCAACGCCAAGCACAGGGGGAGATGTGAAGTTGCTCAGCCGACGCACGGTTTGGTTGGCTTGACCGGGGAGGGAGGTCACCTGAAGGTTGTCAATGGCCATCCCCTCCCATCCGTCCGTCACACCTCCACCATGGTTCACGTTGGCATCGGTCAGGACACGGAAGGCAAGGATGGCGTTTGATGCGTTGGCCGAGGTAAAGGTCGCTGGAGGAAGGCTGTACGCGATGTCCACCCATTCGTTGGAGACTTGACTCAGCCAGGATCCTTGCCATACGAGACCATTCCCCGGAAGGCCTGGCGCCGCTGAAAGCAACGTCCAATTGGACCCTCCGTCAAGGCTCAGCAGGGTGGTCATGCCATCGTTCCAGCCACCCTCAAGGTCCCAATGTGCCAGAAATCCAACCTCTGCCGGAGCGGTGAGGTTGGACAGGTCGACATCCATGAGGAGCCAGCCGTCCGCGTTCGGGGCATAGTCCCCTGACAGATTGCCGTGAAACCATGCACCGCTGGGGTCTCCTTGGTTGCTGATCCGAACATCGTCGAGGAGCCATGCGGACCTGTTTCCACTCGTGACTGAGGTTGCGAAACAAAATCGAAGTTGATACCATGACTCTCCACCGGTGAGCCGACCGTCCAATCGAAGGCTCTCCGAGACCCACGCCGAGGAGTCTGACGTCCAGCCAGCGGCCACCGTCGAAGGGTCAGGATCAAGGCCGTTGGCAAAGGTCCCATTGTTGAGGTCAGGGTAACCGTCGGTCGGAGGCAACACCAGCCATCCGGTGCTCTGGCTGGAGCGCCATTCCATCCAACGAAGGTCGCCATCGAGCAAGTCGGCGGCGTGAGAGAACGAGACAGTATGGTTTCGAACCACGGCTGGGGCATCGATCTGAGGCGTGGCATAGCACCCTGACATGTTGGCAACAAGTGGAACTTGACCGCCACCAAGCAAAAGAACCCGATCACCATCAATTGGCAAACTTGGAAGCGATGCTGCCACCGATGAAGCGCTCAGGTTGTGGGACGACCACACCCGGTCGTGGGAGCCACCGGTCAACCATCCCGTCGGCATCAACACAGGTGTTTCGAAATCCTCCATGTCTTCGTCTGCACCCGGGGAAGCGAGGCTGAGTCGACCGCCTCGCAACAATCCATTGGTGGCTTCATGAAAGCCTGAAGAGAAACCGTTGCCGACATCGTTCGCGTACTGGCTTCCGTTGTCACCGATGGAGGTCCACACCGTGCCCACCTCCAGCACGCCTGAAGTCACGGTGTGGTTGTCGAGCACCGTCACCGTGGTGACGTTGCTCGCGCTCACGCCCCCACCCCCTCCAAGGGGTGCGACCGTGACCACCGGAGAAGATGTGGTCGTGGTAGGGCCCATCGAGGCCGCGACCATCGGTGAGAAGGCCGGGAGGAGCAACAGGAACAGCATCACAGGGGCATGAGGACGTTGCAACATGGCCCTCACCAACCCCACCGTGGCGGAGGTCAGGCTTGAACGCTCGTTCCGCCTGTGCAGTACCCTGCATGAAGGTTTGAAGTGTCCTCGTCACGAGGGTGCAGGCATGAGCGCGAGAGGCCCCCTCGATGAGGCCTCTGCGCGTGAGATTGAGGAGCAGTTGACCACGACGCATCGGACGCAGGTCAGCAGAAAAATTCCCGTGCCGCTGCCCCGGCCCGATTTTTGGAACGCTGTGAGTGACCTGCTCCGTTCCATCGACCTTCAGTTGCACGAAGCCGTACGCAAGCATGGCTTCGACCTGCGCGTCCAAAACCTCCAGCGACGCCAAGCCACCATTCGACGGGTGGCCAGCGAACTTGCACGTCGGCGATTGGTCGCGATGATCCAACATGCTTCCAGTCAATCCCTTCGCACCCCGTCCTCCATCGCCCAGCCAACCGAACTCGCGTCGCTTGACTGGAGTCGACATGACCCGGCTGAGCGAGAATTCTACACAGCGATGATGCAGCAGATGGACCGGTTCAAACTGGCCGTTGACTGGGCGGCGATGCAGAACGGCCTGCCTGCAGAAGTTGCTTCCGCCAAAGGAGGCCAGGCCACGCCTGTAGCACCCTCTGGGACCACCCAACTCGATGCGTGGTCGGACGGTCCCGGCGGGCTTACAGGGCGCGAGCCGCCAGCGCTCGCCTTCATCGATGCAGGTCCAGGTCCTGCTGACATCGAGTTGGATGAAGAAGAAATGCTGCTTGCTGACCGGATTGATGCATGGAATGAGGAAGATTACCTCATGGAGCATGTCGAAGCCGACACGACCCCCGTCGTCGCTTCAGCCGGTCGACATGCAGCCGCTCTGGAACTTGCACCGACGACGCAGGCTCCCAGCCATCATCCAGACCCACAGGTGAAGGTGATTGGAGCGTCCACGCCTACCGAGGGAGACGGTCCTCTGTTGGCACGTGTTCGCGTCGTGGCCTCAATGGAAGACGCCATCGTCGGGCCGGACGGAGCGTCTTTGTTGCTGGCGGCTGGCGACGTTCATCTGCTCGACGCTGACGTAGCGTCGATCCTCATCGAATCGGGCATCGCTGAGGCCGCAGACCTCTGAACGAAGCGCTATCAAACCGTCGGTGCCGACACTGGAAGCACGTTTGGCTCCGCTGAGGCGACTCGGCCATTGCTTCAGTTGACGCTGCGCATCGAAATTTCGATGCTGACCGTGTCGGGGATGTCGATCCGCGCAACGTTGCGGAGGGCAGATTCGTCCTTCCCTGAGGTGATGTCCATTTCCAACAAGCGCTTGTGAACGCGCATCTCGAAGTGGTCGTAGGTCTCGCTGCCTTCACCACATGGGGTCCGGCGGACCGGGACCACGAGGCGGCGGGTCGGCAGGGGGATTGGGCCACGCAATTTCACACCACCTTGGTCGCAGATCATTCGAATCTGCTTCGCAACGGTGTCGATGTCACGGTGGTTTTCACCGGTCAATTTGATGACGGTGACCGCAGCCATGAACATCCAACCTTTCATTCAGCCTCGAAGGAAGGCTCACGCCTTCTTCTCGATTTTCAAGCAGACGCCGGCAGCGACGGTCTTGCCCATGTCACGGATGGCGAAGCGGGAGAGTTCGGGGAAGGTCTCCATCGCCTCGATGGCCATCGGCTTGGTCGGAGCGAAGCGAATGAGGCAGGCGTCACCGGTCTTCAAGAAGGAGGGGTTGGCCTCCTTGCCGGCCTTGTTGGTCTTCTCGAGGAGTTCCTGGAAGCGCACGGCCACCTGAGCGGTGTGAGCGTGGAACACCGGGGTGTAGCCGACGGAGACCGCCTTCGGGATGTCCATGAGCTGAATCTGGCCGACGAAGGTCTCGTCGTGGCGGACAAAGGTCGGGGCGCTGTCGGCGTAGCCGGCAACGTCGCCACGGCGAATGTCGGTCGCCGCCAGACCACGAACGTTGAAACCGACGTTGTCGCCGGGCTCAGCCTTCTGGACCATGGTGTGGTGCATCTCGATGGACTTGACCTCAGCCGACTTCTGGCTGGGGTTGAAGACCACGGTCTTGCCCACGTTCAGGGTGCCGGTCTCGACCTTGCCAACGGGCACGGTGCCGATGCCGCCGATCTTGTAGACGTCCTGAATGGGGAGGCGGAGCGGCTTGTCGACGGGCTTGTCGGGCATCGCCGTGGCGTCGATGGCTTCGAAGAGGGTCGGGCCGCTGTACCACGGGGTGTTGCCGGACTTCTCGAACACGTTGTCGCCGTTCAGGCTGGAGGCAGGGATGAAGGGGATGCGGTCGAGTTGACCACCAAAGCCCGCCATCTTGAGGAGGTCGGACACTTCCTTCACCGCGGCGTTGTACTTGTCTTGGGACCAGTCGACACCGGAGATGTCCATCTTGTTGACGTGCACGATCAATTCCTTCACACCGAGAACACGAGCCAGGAAGGCGTGCTCCTTGGTTTGGGCGTTGACACCGTCGTTGGCGGCGCAAAGGAGCACCGCGGTGTCGGCCTGGGAGGCACCGGTGATCATGTTCTTGACGAAGTCACGGTGACCGGGGGCGTCGATAATCGTCCAGTAGTACTTCGGGGTGAAGAACTCCTTGTGGGCGACGTCGATGGTGATGCCACGCTCTTGCTCTTCCTTGAGCCCGTCCATCACGTAGGCGAGACCGAACCCGGCCTTGCCGTTCTCAGCCGCTTTCTTCTCGTTCTTCTCGACGACGTGCTTCTCAATGTGACCGCTGTCCAAAAGGAGGCGACCAACGGTCGTCGACTTGCCGTGGTCAACGTGACCAACGAACACGATGTTGCGGTGCGGCTTGCTCTTGTCTTCCCACTGCGAAGGCATGATGATACACTCCTGTGTGGGCTGCCGACTGAACTCCCCTATTTGAAGGCGACGGAGTCGACGATGGACGTCGTTCTCCCGTCCCTTAGGTCTTGTAGTACAGGATGATTCGGAATCGCTCGACTTTGATGTCGTTCCACCGGTCGTTGTGGATCACGATGGTCCAATCACCGTCTCCATGCGTTGATTCACCCATTTGGTAGGAGGAGATGGGGAGCTCCAAGCAGTAGTCTTCGTCGTCGTTGCAGTCGTCGCCGTCGGTGCGCTGGTCGTCACCGATGCTCGACGAGTTGAGCACTTCATCGTCGTCTTCGTCGTACACATAAAGTTCCAACCGGTTGTTGTTCTGGTTGCCCGTGCCCGGCACCCAATCGTCGTCTTGTTGAGGGTAGGTGAGGTGACCAACCGCCTTGCTGATCGTGTTGCCGCTGTCACGGTCGTACACCACAGGCATGTCAAACGTGATTTCCGCTGAACCTGACGTGCTGTTGCCACCGATCTCAAAATCAAGCCAAGTGCCAACGTAGTTGACGTACACTTTGGTCTCATCGGTTTCCTTCATGCCTTTCCCGCTGGTAACGGTCAACACAATCTCGTATTCCCCAGGCATCACGTTCTGCCATTCGACCTCCTCCCCCTCAAGGTCGGCGTCGTTCTCAGGGTCGCCGTCCCCATCGCTGTCGTCGTTGGGGTCAAGGTCCCACACCCACGACGAAATCCAATCATCGCTTGACCCTGGTGAGGAATCAGAGGCGTCGAGACGAACGTTGGCGCTTGCTTCGATGCGTCGGTCAGAGAGGTCCTTGTCGTCCTCGCACAACCACACCAGAATGAAGGTGCCCGTGTTGCCGTCCTCACCGAAGTAGTCCCACTCCGAGGAGTACGTGGTGATGCTTGCTTGTGGGGGCTCTGCTGATGCTTCGTACACGATGATGGTACGTGTGGCTTCAGCGGTTCGAACGCCGTCGGTGATGGTCAGGGTGACTGTTGATTCGCCAACCGTTGGAAAACGCCATTCTGCCGAGCGCCCGATTTCGTCCACTGCCCCATCTCCATCGAAGTCCCATCGGTAGGTGAGGGAACCGTCCGAAGGCAAGGATCCTGAGGCGTCGAAGAAGACCACCTCCCCCTCGTTGATGTTGGAGGCCGGGGAGAAGGTGAACACCGCGTCAAGCACGAGGTCATCGTCGCCTGAGCCGAGGCAGCCAACCAACGTGGAGGTGAGCATGAGAAGGACGAGCCCACCTGCGACGACGATACGGGCCATGTCAGTAGGGGGGGCACCTATCGTCATGAACCCTGTGCATCCATGCACCCGTTGACCTTCAGAAGGAGAACAGCGACGTTTGACGGCTGCCACGCATGAGGTCTTCAGCAGACCAGCCAAACGCTTCCGTGATGCGTCCTACCGCGGCCGCCAACCGTTCAGCGTAGAAGCGCCCATCGTAACTTTCGACGCCTCCGTTGTCTTGTTCTTCCAACCACGCTGCAACCTGCATCGGCCGGTGGCCGGCATCCGTGACCACAAAAGACACTTTCATTCCCGAGGTGAAAGGGAGGCCTAAGGCCATCCGTTGGCGTGCTGCACGTACTTGGGCCATGCTGTCAGGATTGGTGTACGCCTCGGAGAAATCCACGGAGCCGTCCTTCCGTACCTTTCCCTTGCAGGATTTGGCCAAAATCAGTCGATGCGCTTCCACACGACCCTCTTTGAGGGCAGCGACTTGCGCTATGGCGTGGGCGATGAGGGACTCACCCTCGTCAGCGAGGGCGTGCTCAAGGATGGTGTGCATCGTGTCCACCAGGAACGCGAATGAATCCGTTCGCTGCGTTTCGTATCCTCGAATCAGCATCTCGTCCGATGGCCACACCACTTGACCAACGTAGCGTTTTTTTGCTCCGTGAGAAAAGAACACGCTGAGGCCTTTTTCAAACTCCAACACGGCCGATTCCTTGCTGTAGCGACGCGCGAGGTCATGACCGAAGGTCACCATGGCGTCCTTGGCCCCCTCCCATGCTTTCACAGATCGTTGGGCGTCGACATCGCCGGAGGCAGCGATTGCTCGAACATGGTGCGGTAACGCACCTGGCACATCTTCGTCAACGGGGGCCCGAACGAAGATGGAGTCGGTGTCGGAATAGACCACGGGGTGTCCTTCCGCTTCAAGTTCACCAATGACTCCCTTGATGTTGTGGCGGGCCCAAGCAGTGATGGATGAACCGAGGTCGCGATGTGTGAATCGGTAGAAGCCAGATGCAAACACTCCGTAGAAGGAATTCATCAAGATCTTCACCGCGTATTGCATGTCGTCATGGAAGGCACGTGCGGCCTCATTGTCCACCGCGTCACGCATCCCTGCTTTGTGCAGGTCGCGTTGTGCCATCAGGTCCCTCAACAGGTGGGGAACGAGCCCAACCCTGTGGTTCTCGCCCCAGAAGCGCACTCCGGTGGGGGCGACGTTCAACGAGTCACCCTCTCCCGGCTGGTCAGGATGCGCGGGGTCAACCCTAGTCGTGTAGCAAATGTTGTGACCTATCATGATGCTTGGGTACATGCTCTTGAAGTCCAAAACGGCGATCCATGGATGCAATCCTGCTTCCACATCATGAACATAGCCGCCCGTAATTTGCCCCTCTTTGGGTTCCGCACTGCCCGTCATTGGAACGGCAACGCTGCTTCGGTCGGCGTGACGAATGACGAGGGAATCGATGAGTTGGCTCGTGCTGCCGTTGGCCGCGACCTCGAACGGGACTTTGCCGACGGCTGCGACGGCTTCCTTGCGTCGAACGACCTGGAGGGTGTCGAGGATGTCGAGCGGCAGGGCCGCGTCCCTTCGGCAATACTCGACGACAACGTCAGGTCTCGTCGCCCATTCCTCGTCCATTTTCGAGGCATCAACGTCCATTTTTCGCAGCTCTGCATCGTCAGGAAAAAGCAAGGCGCTCACGAAACCGAGGGTTTCTCGTTGGGGCCTGAGCGCCATTCGAGCCTGCCACCACGTGTCCATGATGCAGCGACCTCCCAAGGTCCACGCCCGGTTCCCTGAGCGGCGGGGGACCACCGCATCGCGTTGACGACGAAGGTCGTTGGCGTCTCGAGGTGTTCGCCCCCATCCGATCAGAGCAAGCCGCGCCGTTGCATCGCCGCGTTGGCCAAGAACGTCGGCACGGTCGACCAGTCGAGGAAGGTCGAAGTTGTCGATGTTGTATCCAGTGATGATGTCCGGGTCGGAGTCCAAGACGAGGGACGTCAGACCTTCGAGGATGCTGCGCTCGTCTCCTCGCCAATCGTACACGTGACGGTTTCCGGTACCAAGGTCCTCCACTACTGCGGCGGCACAGAGGACCCTTTCGTGAGTGATGCTGGTCTCCAGGTCAAACGACAGCACGCGGAGCGGGACAGGAAACGGGTCCGCCGGAAGGAGCTGCTCCGCATCGCAGCGCAACGTAAGGTCGACCGAATACCGTCCTCCACCCCCTGCGTTGCTGACAAGGGTGGCTGCGGACTCCTCGTCCACTTCGTCCCGCCGGTCGACCACTTCTGCATTAACGTGAACGTGCATCCCTAGGTCGAGGTCAAGCAACAAGCGGTTGGCAAATGGAACATCGGCCGCAAACAGCGACCATGCTCCTGAGAGGGTCCGGCGAAGGTCTGGGACCACGTGAGGTTGAAGCACCTCAACCGTCCACACCGGCTTCCAACCGAGATCGGTCCACTTCAACTGAGGGCCTGTGACGCTTCGGACGTCATCCTTGGTCGCCAAGCGTTCCGCTGCTTCTTGAAGGGAGGCCGGGACATCCAGTCCGTTGGACCACCTCCCGATTGGGCCCACCTCGATGTGCGGCCTGAGGCCGTGCACGAGCAGGCAGAGGCTTTCACCGCTTTCCGCGCGGCCAAAGACTTCGAGCACGGTGGCAGAGGCGTCTCCCTCGCCAAGGGACCGGTACCTCACGGTGAGGATTCCGAACCGGCCCGACCACCGCTCAGGGTCCATGCCGCAAGGTCCGCGTCGCGCCCCCTTCAGGGCTTCGCAGGGCTCACAGAAAGTCTTGATACCCCGCCGAAGAATCGCCCAAGCATCGCATTGGAGGTGAGGAGGTGAAGGACATCAATTGGGACGACCTCAGTTTCTCGCTCACGCCTACGGATTGGATGTACGTGACAGAAGCCTCCGGAGTGGAGGCTTGGATGCCCGGCTCCCTTCGGCCCTACGGGGACTTCAGCATCTCACCGGCCGCTGGTGTGCTGAACTACGGCCAAGGTCTGTTTGAAGGCATGAAAGCCTACAGGACCGTTGAAGGACGGCTCGTCTTCTTCAGGCCTGAGGAAAACGCTCGAAGAATGCAGGCTGGAGCAGACCGACTGAAGATGCCACCGGTCCCTGAGTCGATCTTCATCGATGCTGTGGAACAGGTCGTCGATGCGAACCGGGACTGGGTCCCACCGGTCGGAAAAGGGGCGATGTACGTGCGACCGATCCTCTTTGGATCGGGTCCAATCCTTGGTGTTGCGCCGGCCCCTTCGTTTACCTTCATGGTGTACTGTACGCCGGTCGGCCCGTATTTCAAGGGGGGAATGACGGCCATTGACCTGCTCATTTCCGAAGATCACCATCGGGCGGCCCCCGGAGGTTCGGGCGGCGTGAAAGCCATCGGCAACTATGCCCCAGGTATGTTGCCCTCAAAAGCGGCCAAAGCAGCAGGCTTCGCTGAAGTGATCTACCTCGACGCCAAAACCCACTCTTCGATTGAGGAAGTGGGGGCTGCGAACTTTTTCTCCGTCCGCGATGGAGTGCTCTCTACGCCATCCCTGACAGGAACCATCCTCCCCGGCATCACCCGTGCCTCGGTGATCGAACTTGCACGGAGTCGAGGCTACGACGTGCGGGAAGAGCGCGTGTCCGTTGAGGCGGCACTTGACGCCGATGAGGCCTTTTGCTGCGGCACGGCCGCGGTGATTTCGCCGATTGGCTCCATCACCCACCTCGGCGAACGGCATGCCTATGGAGACGGCACGCCCGGACCCGTGACGGTTGAGTTGTACGAGGCCCTGACGGCCATCCAATCAGAGCGTGCCCCGGACACCTTTGGTTGGCTTCACGAGGTCCCACTGCTCACGTGATCACGCGCTGCTCGGTCGCGGAACGTCAGCCAAAATCGCTGCAAATTCGTCACGAATGGCGGCAATGTCCACTTTGATGGAAGCGATCGCATCCTCAAGTTCTTTTCTTCTCGCGTCGTGCTTTGCCTTGCGAGCCTCTTTTCGCTCCAACGTTAAGCGGTCGAGGTCTCGGCACCTGGTCTTGAACGAAGTCCGTGCGTTCTCCATGCGTGTCCGCAGGGAGACAATCACGCCAGGGTCTCGCTCGACGACAGGAGCCACAGCGGTTTCGAAGGTGTGGTTACGTCGCTTGTCTTCGATGTGCCAATCCGGCGTCGACTTCAAGCCACGCTTCAGGCGAAGCATCGCAAAGAATTGGATCCACCACTTCGACGGGTCGAAATGGAACCACTTGTGGCCGTTCCGGTAGTCGGCTTGGAAGGTGTGATGGAAGTTGTGGTATCCCTCGCCAAACGTGAGGAAGGCGAGGGCTGGGGAGTCACGGCTGCTGTTGGCATCGCCGTAAGGCTGCGTGCCCCAAATGTGAGCGGCTGAGTTGATCAAGAAGGTGCCATGGTGCGTGAATACGGTACGCGCAAGGCCAGCCCAAACGAAGCCCCCGACAGCGCCGGGAACGCCGCCGAAGGCGTATCCGACAAGTGCGGGAAGCCCCATACCAATGCCAATGGCGACGAGCACGTACCAGCGGTGCTGCCACGCCAAGATGGGGTCGGCTTGGAGGTCTTTCACCTGCGAGAGGTCGTGTGACCGCGGACCGCCCTCATCGATCATCACCCAGAGGATGTGGCTCCACCAAAAGCCACGGTTCGCCGAGTAGGGGTCCGCCGCATCGTCGGTATGGCGGTGATGGATGCGATGGTCTGCGCACCAATTGAGCACGCTGTTTTCGAAGGCTCCAGCACCAAACAGCGCGTAGAACAGCCGAAGGGGCCACGATGCTTCGTGACTCCGGTGGCTGAACAAGCGGTGGTAGCCTACGGTGATCGACAAACCGCAGGCGAGGTACCAGATGACGAACAGCACGGGTTCAAGCAGCGTGACGCCCATCGTGGTGGCGTGCCACCAAATCCCCGCGACCGCCGCGATGGGGGTCAGCAGCAGAAAGAGGGAATTGACCACGTTGATCTGTCGTGACACCTGCTCCATGTGGTGCGGGGGGCCACACCGGCTACTAAGCGGTTCCCATTCAAAGGGCTGTCAGGCGGCCTCATCTTCAGCGCTTGAATCCTCGCCGCTTGAAGGAACGCCCTTTGCTCGAGGACCCGTCCCTTCCGGAGGAGCTTTGCTGTTGCTTGGATGCCTGCTGCTTGGTTTCAGCCTCGTGGTCAATGCGACGTTGCTCACGCCAGGTGCCCCCGATCATCTGCATGATTTCCTCTTTCGAGGCGGAGCCCGCATCTTCCAAGGCACCTGCACGGCTCACAATCAATCGCCCTTCCTTGGCGTTTGGGGCCGATGGTCGCGACACGTTTGCTTCACGCTTGATTTTTCGAAGGCCGACAGCGCGTGCTGCGGCGTACAAACCGTCCAAATCTGGTTTCTTGACGGCCGCATCCTTCGCCACTCGCCTTCCCGACCTGCGGGAGCGTCGGGCATCGAAGTAGGAGGGCCACAGCACCAATCGGTCTGGGTCGTGGTCCATGTGTGCCGCTTCCCGTCGTGTGGTCCGGCCGTGCCGGGGCTCACTCGACCAGGACGCCGTTGATGACCCCGTCCTTTCCAGGGCGGGATGTGATGCGAACGCGACCCTTGTCGGTGTCGATGATGGCGCCCTTCACGAGGATGTTTCGTCGGACGTAGTTCGGATCGGATTCGTTCTCGACCACGCTGAGGATCGTGCCCATCGAGGTCTTGCCCTTGGCCGGGTCAGCCACCGCCACGCGGTTCTCGGCCATGACGCGGACCATCGTGTTGCCGCCAGCCTTTCGGTAGATCTTCCGCTTGGGTTCACCGACCAGCGCGAATTGCTTCTCGCTCGAAATCTCGGTCTTGCGCTTGCCGCGGGCCTGAACCCGTCGTCCGCCTGTTGTCTTTCGTCGAGAGATGCCGTGCCATTGGGCCATGGAATGCTCACCTCGCAGCCACGCCGACTTGCACGGCGTATATGAAAGCCACCCTCAGGCACATTCGACCTCAAGAAGGGAGAGGACCTTGCCCGCCGACGAGGCCAGCACGGCCTTCACATGCTCGCCCGGATGCAAGCGACCAACACCGGCAGGGGTGCCCGTGAACAACAGGTCACCTTCGACCAACGGCGCCCACGCTCGCAAGTCTTCAAGGAGTGCACGCGGGGAGAGGCTCATGCTGCTCAAGGGCGCAGATTGCCGAAGTTCGCCGTCCACGCTCAGTTCGAGGTGAAGGTCGAGAAGGTCGTCGAGGGGCTTGTCCCATGCCACCCATGGCCCAACACGCGCCGCGCCTCGGAACGCCTTTCCACGAGCCCAGGGGAGGCCTTCAGGACGGGCAGCGGCCTGTGCAGCACGGTCGGTGAGGTCCAGGCCTACGGCGATGTGGGAGACCACGAGGTTGGCGTCAAGCCGGAGCACCAACTCGACTTCATGGTGCACTTCTCCGTCGTGCCCGGTGACGTCGATTGGGCCTTCGATGAGGCACGATGCGGGTTTTAGAAACACGATTGGCGCCTTGGGCAGGGAATTCCCAAGTTCTTCGGCATGCGCTGCAAACGTCCGAATGGCGCACCACAGCGTCATGGGTGCTGCAGAAGCGCACGGGTCTTGGACCCTCCCGCGCAACCGTCAAGGAGGGGAGCATGAAGGAGGGGGTATGGTGAAGGACTGGACCATTCGAAAGCGCCGGCCCGTCCGACGAAAGGCCATCGCACCGCTCCTCAAAGAACTGGAGCGGGTGTTGGGGATCGATTTGAACGTGGATGGAGCCTTTCTGGAGCAGGCGGAATACGGACCTTGGGACCTCGTGTTCGTCGACAAAACGCCGAAGGCGGTTCGCATCACCAACCCTGACGAGGATTCGATTGCAGCCTTGACCTTGCGAGGCCTCATCGAGCACCCTGATGCGAAACGCTGGGTGTCGGTGGACCACGGAGCCATCAGTTTCCTCATGAACGGAGCCGACTGCATGGTCGCAGGCGTCAGCGACGCGGACCCTGACATCCGGGAAGGGGACTTAGTGTGGGTCCGCGACGAAACCCACCACAGGCCCCTCGCCCTTGGATGGGCGATGATGGATGGAGCCTTGATGAGCGATGCAACTTCAGGAAAGGCGGTCAAAACCGTCCATTGGGTGGGCGACGAATTATGGGAGATGGAATGAGGCACCCACACCTTCATTCCTGACCACTGTGAGGGTATACCATGGCGAATCGAACATGGCTGGGCCTTTGCCTCATCGTACTGCTCAGCACCGCATCGGCTGGCGGGACAGGTGGCAACGACGAGGGGCCTGACCCTGAGATGACGCCGTTTGCGGCCCATGACGCGACTTCCCCCTCCGTCTCCGGCTCCGTGTGGAGCCTGAAACTTGTGCTTGACGACGAGGTCGTCGCCAACGGATCGACCGTCGCCATCACCACCCAGATTTGTACGAACGATGGGGTCTGCGACCCTCCTGTTGCTCAGGAATCGACGGTCTCCGACGACGGCTCCACCTACACGATCAGCCTCACACCAAAGGACGACCACACCTACGTCAACTGGCGGGTTCGAGTGACATGGGCTGACGGCAGTACGGAGGACTTCCCTGACGCAGATTGGTACAAGGTGTGGTCTTCGTGCTGGTTCGACGGCACGTCATGGGGAGGTCCCGAGGCCGACGCAACCGGTTGCACCGAGGCCGACGAAGACGCCCCCGGACTGGGACTTCTGCTGACGGTTGGGGCCCTGACTGGTGCTGCGTTGACGGTCCATTTGGTTTCACGCCGAACCTGAACCCTCGTGCTCGACAGCGCGATCGAAAAAGCGACGCACTTCATGCGTCCAACCAACAACCACGACGTTGGCGTTGTTCCTTTCCTTGTTGAGGCGTCCCTCCCTCATCCCGGGTTGTTCGAGGTCGCTCGGCACAAGGGGCAACCTCGCCGAGGCCCATGTTAGGTGGCACCCGTCGGACTTGGCCACAACGTGCAATCCACATGCGCGAACCTCACGCTCGCTCACGCGAGCGTCGAGGCGGCGGAGCCGTCGAGCGATTTCCTCCAGCACAAGTTCGGGCGCTTCGTCCCGTGCTCCATAGGCATCGAGGAATGCAAGCTCCGTTGCGTTCTGCTCAATGAGGTGGTCAAGACCACGCCCTCCGTTCGGGTCCGACACTCCGTCACCCCTTCGTCAATCCCCAGCGGCGGCCGAGGGTTTGGGCGATTCTGAGGTGGTCTTGACCACCGTTCGACCGTGGCGCATGCACATGGATCGGTTCACCTTCGCTTGTGGCTTCAGCGAGCCGGATGTTCCGACGGATGGGGGGTTCGATCACGGCGTCACCAAGGTGCTCTCGGAGTTGCCCGGCAATCTGGTTGTTGAGGAGGGTGGGGGCGTGCATGGTCATCAGGACACCGTCCACACCAAGCCTTGGGTTCAATCTCAACCGAACCTGCTCGATGGTCCTCAGGAGCATCGCGATGCCCTCCAACGCGAAGTATTCCGTCTGCACGGGGATGACCACCCCATCGGCGGCGCACATGGCGTTCACGGCGAGCAAGCCTAGGTTGGGAGGGGTATCGACCAGCACGATGTCGTAATGTGGAAGCAACGGCGCCAATCCTTCTGCAAGCCTGGATTCGCGACCGAGTTCAGCAATGAGCACATCATCAATCCCGACCAATCGACGGTCCCCGACGATGAGGTGCAGGTTGGCGACCGACGTCGCATACCTGCATGCACCGGCCGATTCAGGTTCAAGCAAGAGGTCCCGCGTGCTGCGCACGACGTCGGCCTTTCGGATGCCGAGGCCTGTTGCACAATTTCCTTGGGCATCAAGGTCGACAATCAACACACGGCTGCCGGCCTGTGCGAGGGCGGCAGCCACGTTGATCACCGTGGTGGTTTTTCCCACACCGCCCTTCTGATTCATCACGGCCACCACACGTGCGCGCTCACGCGTGAGAGGAGCCATCGGGGGGAGGGTCAGCGGCGTTCGAGGCCTCGCTGCACCATGATGCTCGTCGTGTTGAAGGTGGCCACGGGGTGCA
>JAURMD010000059.1 GCA_030830875.1 Thermoplasmatota archaeon
CCTCCTGCTCATCGCCATCGTCAGCCTCACCTGGCACGCCTTCTACAAGTGGAACGTCGCCTACGACGTACCGACCGCGGAATTGTCACCTTTCTCCACCCTCGCGTTGACCCTGCTGGCAGGCTGTTTCTACATCCTCATGGAACTCGCTTCACCCGAGGCAAGCGACGACGGCACGTTGGACATGCAACGCCATTTCTTGCTCATTCGGTCGAACATTGCGGTGTGGACAACGGTAACGATGCTGAGCATGATCTTGACCTTCATGTCCTTCAGCCACGACGTGACCGGCTCGTTCACGGAGGTCTACCGCACCAGCGCGGCGGCCCGCTTGGGCCTGTACGTCAACCTCGCCTGGATTGCGATCGTGACCCCTCTCTACTTTCCTGCGAACTACGCTCGCGACGCGGCCGTGATGCTGACCGGCTTCGGCATGGTGGTCGGGATGACCTTGGGGACCCCGACCTACGCGCTCATTGAGGACGACCCCGACCTTGACGGGGTTCTCAGAGCCGATTTATGCGAGGACTCCGACGACTGGTTTTGGGAACCCGTCGACCGGTTTGGATGCACCACATCGCAACTCGACACGAACGCCGACGGGTCCATCGATGACGATGGGGATGGGGTGTACGACCGCTTCGATGCCTGTGAAGGCACCCCAGAAGGACAATCCGTCGGTAAGGACGGCTGTCCAGATGGAGACGGTTGAGATGGACCTTCGTGGCCTGATGCTGGTCCTCCACGTGGCCTCCGGGAGCGTCGCCCTCCTCACGGCTGCCTTGGCGTTGCTGACCGAAAAGGGTCCACGCTTCCACGCCAAGGTTGGGCAGGTCTACGCGATGGCCATGGTGGGCGTGGGTTCGACGGCGGCCGTGCTCTGGGCGCTTGGCAGTTCCTCGTTTCTGTTGTTCATCGCCTTCTTTTCGACCTACCTTGTGCTCGTTGGGTGGCGCCTTGGTCACAACCGCCGCGGCGTGATCGGCCGCGTCGATGCAGCGCTGCTTGGCGTGGGGGTCATCGGCGCACTTGGCTTGTTGGCCGTTGCTGTGACGATGGCGTTGCCCGGCCAAGGCGATGCGGGCGTGGCGGGGGCCACAGCCGTCGTCCCGCTGGTCTTTGCAGCGATCTGCGCTGCCTTGGCGTTCACGCAACGAAGCGCGATGAAGCATGGGACCGCTCCTCGAGGGAAAGACCGCATCCGTCAGCACGGCCTCTTCATGGGCGCCGGGACCATCGCCACCGTGACGGCCTTTTCCTTGACGGCCGTTGGCGGTGGCGTCGTGATGTGGTTGCTCCCGACCGTCCTCGGAACACCGCTCATCCTGTGGAACCTTCGCGGCCTTGGTACCGGCCGTGTGGCCGCGCCAGAGGCGGCGGCCGACGCGTGATGCTCAGCCAAGCCGGGCGCGGAGCCATGCCTCGAGGTCCGCACGCATGTCGTCACGGCGCAGCGCATGGTCCACCTGCGCCTGCAACCAGGCCAGCGGCCGGCCAGCATCGTACCACTGCATGCCCTCCAGATCAACGCCGACGAGGCCGTCGCCGTCCATCCAGTGCTGCTGCACGGCGATGCTTTGCAGTTCGCCGTGGGTGTCCACGTCGTAGCGGTTGAGCAGGTCGCGTGCGTCCTCCGTCCACAGGTAGCGCCCGCACAGGGCGAGGTTGGACGGCGCCGTTCCGGGGGCGGGTTTCTCGACCACGCCAACGATTCGTTCCCCGTCCAGTTCAACGATGCCGAAGGACGCCGTGTCCGCTTCAGCCACCTGCATCAGCGCGGCCACCGGTCGTCCCGTCCGTTCGTACGCGTCCACCAAGCGTCGTGAGGCCGTGGAGGGACGGACGTGGTCCGCACCGACGTGCTCGTTCATGAGCAGGTTGTCCCCGAGCAGCACGAGGAAGGGCCCCTTGACGGCGTGCAGTGCGCATCCGATCGCGTCGCCAAGGCCCCGTTGTTCGACCTGATGGTGGACGAAGACTTCCACGTCCTTTCCGGGGTCGAGGTGACGGGCTGCGACCTCTGGTCGCAGCCCTGCATGCTCCCCTCGTCCTTCGACCCACGCGTTGAGGTCCTTTCCGGGCCGGGTGATCAGGTGGATGCGATGGACGCCCGCTTCGACGGCTTCGTGCATGAGGTGGGTCAGCACGGGCACGTCAACCAACGGGAGCGCCTCCTTCGCGAGCATCGCGCTCGCAGGAAACATCCGTGTCCCGAGGCCCCCGGCCACGATGAGCGCGTCTTCGACGGGGGCCACAGCGCAAGGAAGGTCGGACACCCTTTCAAGCATGGGCCGACTGAGCATGGCATGGCTTCGGGCTGGGTCGGTTGGTCCATCGCCGGTTGCCTCCTCGTCCTCCAAACTTTCGTGGACCTGGTTCCTGATGGACCGTGGGGCAGCGCCGCCATCGGACGAGGAGGTCTTGGGCTTGCAGGACTGGCCTGCCTGTACCTCGCATGGTTTCGTCGCACGTTCGGCGATGGTGTTCTCCCGACGGTCGACCGTTGGAAGCACCCGCGCCGTACATGGCCAACGGTCGTTGCCGCAGGACTGTTCGCCCTGCTCCTCGCTCGCGCCAGCGGGCTCGGATGGATGCCGAAGGCTTGGCCGGAAGCCGCGGGCCTCACGCTCAGCCTCATCGGTCTGCTGCTCGTTCTGAACGGATTGTACGTCGCCGCCGTGGTGCACGTGCTCGACGAAGAAGAATGACCTCAGTCGAGGAAGCCGAGGTCGTCGTCGAGAAGGTCCAGCGCATCGCCAAGCTCTGGTGCAGGAACTTCGGTCATGTCGTGCGGCTCCGCTCGAACCGGTTCCGCCACCAGCGCCACGGGGCGGTCACCTTCACCGTTGAGGTAGGCACGCCACGCAGTGCCCCGTCCGTCTCGACGGGCGTCGATCGAAGCGAGCAACGCTTCCGCTCCTTGCTGTGTGCGTCGGAGGACCTGTTCAAGGTGTTCAGGTGCCACTTCGTCCATGCGCAGCAGCAGTTCGCGAAGACGGGTGCGCACGACCTCGTCGCCGTCGGACCATGCCAAGGCGAGCAGGCCGTCCTGGTCCTCGCCTCGTCGTTCCACGTACTCGCGCAGCCCCGCAACCACGTTGCGTCGTACGACGGGAGCCGGGTGCTTCAAGGCGTCCTTCATTGTGGCAATCCATCGATCTTCGTCGAGGAAGCGAAGGTCGTGCATGGTCGCGCTGGCGGCCGCGAGCACGCTCTCGTCATCGTCGTCGAGCATGGCCTCAAGCAAGGGAACGGCTTCCCACGACACGCGACGGAACAAGCGGGTGAGGACGTCGGCAAGGGCACGACGAACCTCGAGGTCGTCGCGCGCATGCAACGCGTGTACAACGTCCAGCCCCCCTTCGAGGGAGCGTTCGACGAGCCGCGCGAGGCAGGTGCAGACTCGGGCTGCCACTTCGGCCTCGGGGTCGTTGGCGCGCCGCTTCAGGCGTTCGATGAGGCCGAGCGGTTCGACCAACGGGGGCCGTTCGAGCAGGAGTTCACACCACCGGATGAGGAGCAGGCGACGGTCAAGGTCGCCACTTTCCAACCGATCGAGCATCCACGAGGCTGCTTCCGTTCCTGCAGTGTGCGCCTCGACGTCGGTGGTGCGAGGCACCACAGCGTGCGGGTTCCATCCAAGGTGTTGGGGCCCAACGTCGGGTTGGGTGTGCCAGGTGCCCGGACGCTGTGCGAGCGCGATGGATTCCAGCAGGTGGTACCCCTCGTGAACCGCTTGTCCGTGGGCGTTTTGGGCCAGCCCATTCAGAAGCGCGACAGCGAGCCACCAGCGGTCCGTGTTTGGCGCCTCCCTGTCGAGGGCTTGCGATAGCCATGCGGTGGTGAGCCGGTAGACGATGCGTTCCGCGAGGTCGTCCACCCGCCGGTTCAACCAGAGGCCGTGCACTTCGTACGGGTCGTCGGAGAGGCTCATCCGCTGGGGCACCACGAGGTCCACGACCTCATCCAAGTGGCGCTCAAAGGTGCCGCGGTCGGCTTCCAACAAGGCCAGCCCCGAGGTTGTGACGTCTGCAGGAGCGTTGGGAGGCAGGGGTGGGAAATCAGGATCGACGAGGGGTGGCGAGGGAAGCGGCCACGCCACCGTCCCTCGTTCAAGCGCCTCGGTGAGGCGCGTTGCGCAGGCTTCGAAGACCTGCACCTGCAGCGTCGCTTTCGTGCGTCCCACGTTGGATGGCGACCGTCCGGTCCCTATGAAGGTGGACCTCGGAGTTGGCTTCACGGGTCAGGGCCGATTGCTGTGGACACCGTACCGTCCTTCCACAGCCCTCTGTACATCAGGGTCACACGAAAAGGGAGCACGACCTGACCGTCCGCACTGACAGCGATGAGACCACCCCGCCCACCGAAGGGTTCGACGAGGTCGAGCACGTGGTCGCAGACCTTGCTCAAGTCAGCGCCTGCCGTTCGCATCCCGACCCCAACCTCGTGGGCTGCGCAGGCGCGGAGGTATGCTTCACCCACGCCCGTGCAGGATACGGCTACCCGTTTGTCCGCCCACGTTCCCGCTCCAATGACGGGGGTATCGCCGACGCGGCCAACGGGTTTTCCCGTCATCCCCCCGGTTGATGTCGCTGCGGCAAGCCGTCCTTGAAGGTCAAGGGCCACGGCGCCCACCGTACCGGGCCCGTCGATCTCATCACCGAGGTCGTGATCGAGCGCCGCATCGTCCTCGTCGGTGGCCCCCGGATGAAGGCGCGCATCGCGCCACTTGCGCCATTGGGCACGGCGCAGGTCGGTGACCAACGCCTCTGGCTCGATGAGGTTCATGCCTTCCCTCACCGCGTAGTCCTCCGCCCCCTCTGCGCAGAGCATCAGGGGCCAACCGCCCTGCAGCAATCCGTGAGCGGCCTCGATGGGATGACGAAGACGGCGCACACCAACGACGGCGCCTGCCGCGCCGTCTTCGCCGCGCATGATGGAGGCGTCCATGCTGACCGACCCGGATTCATCGAGCACGGAACCAATTCCGGCATTGAACCCCGGCTCGTTTTCCATCGCCATGACGGCGAGGCGAACGGCCTCCAAGGCCGATATGGACCCTTCAGCAAGGCGGGGCCCAAGGTCCGACAACAGCGCCTCCATGCAGGCGATGCGAGGAGGGTCCATTGGTGTGGGCCCGCCCCACGGCCCGTCGCCCCCCGCGCCGCCGTGGACGGCGAGGAGGACCACCGCGCTCCCTCACTCGACCACGGTGCACGAGACGATTTGTTGCGGCTGCGCGGGTCGGTCGCCGGGGAGCTTCTGACAGCGCTCGATGGCGTGCACGACGTCCATGCCTTCCGCCACCTCGCCGAAGACGGCATGGTTTCCGTTCAACCAGGGGGTTGGAACGGTCGTGATGAAAAACTGCGAACCGCCCGTGTTCGGGCCCGCGTTGGCCATCGAAAGGATGCCAGGGCGGTCGTGCTTCATGGCCAATGCGGACGCCTCGCATGGAATCTGCCAGCCAGGGCCTCCGGTGCCTGCACGGCGGGAACCGGGGTCGCGGGAGTGGGGGCAGCCGCCTTGCAGCATGAACTGCTCAATGACACGGTGGAAGTGAAGACCGTCGTAGTAGCCGTCACGTACCAGTTTGACGAAGTTTGCCACCGTGTCGGGGGCGCTTCCATCGTAGAGGTTCAGGAGGATGTCACCGGCGCTCGTCGTCATGCGGACCTGCATGCTTCGGACTCGGGTGCGGAGTCCTTGAGCCTTCGTGCTGACCGTTGTGGTTGAACACAGCGGTTGAAAACCGAGCGCGTGGAGCAGCACCCATGCCTGAGGTTCTGGACCATGAGCTTGCGATGATCGACGGCACCACGACCACCCTTCGCTCCATTGCAGCCGGGGGGCGCCTTCTGGTGGTGAACGTGGCCAGCGCCTGCGGATTGACGCCACAGTACGCCGACCTGCAGCGGTTGCATGCCGAGCATGACGACCTCACCGTTGTTGGTATGCCGTGCAATCAGTTCGGACGGCAGGAACCCGGGACGCACGAGGAAATTTGTGCCTTCACCGAGGAACGCTTCGGCGTCACGTTCCCTCTCAGCGCGAAACTGGAGGTCAACGGGCCACGTCGGCATCCCATTTTCGAGGTGTTGTGCCAAGTGAGCGATGACGGTGGCCATGCCGGAGACGTGCGGTGGAACTTCGAGAAGTTCCTGATCGCCACCGACGGTAGCATCACGCGGTTCGCGCCACAGGTGCCACCGTTCGACGTGCTTTGAGATTCAGGAAGCGAACCGCCTTCGAAGGAGCAACAGTCCACCGACCACGAAGGCTGGCATCGCCAGCGTCGAAGCTGCAGCAGCCCTCAGGCTGCTCGCCCACGCTTCCGGGTCGTCCCACTCGATGACTTCGCCCGCGTACTCCCCTTCGTACGGACCAAAGCCCCCACCTCCAGCGAGGTAGGATTCGATGCTGACGATGTTGAAGACGGCCGGACCTGCAACCAGCAGGACGACGGCGGCGATCAGCACCAGCGTTCGCCACGGCTTCATGGCCTTCTTGAGAACCACGTCGATGGCCAAGGGCAGCACAACGACCACCGCAGCAGCGACAAGCAGCCACGACTGGGGGTTCCCGCTTTGAGAGAACCCGAGCTGCGGCCCCATGTAATGGTAGGTGGTGAACCCGAGGTACGTCGCCAACATCAGCACGAGGTCCGCAGCCAGCAGCGCGATGAGTGCCCAGCGCACCGCTTTCACGGCCACCTTGCGGAGGATCCACGGCACCGTTGCACACACGGCGAGGGCAACCCACAGGACGGCATCGGGGTGTTCAAATCCTGCCATGCATCGACCGGAGCCTGCTAAGCGATAGTCCTGCCTCCGTCATTCATCTTCCCGGCTGTACCCTGTCGTCGAGGGCATGAAGCGGAAGACGAAGAGGGCGGCGGTCAGCGAAATCAGGGCGGAGACGCCCGTGGCGGTGGTCATGCCCGTCATGAAGGCCTCCCGGCCCATGTCGACGAGCAATTGACCCGCTGGATTGCCTTGGGCGAGCAGTTCACCACCGAGACGCATGGCGGCGGGGAACGAAGAGGCGGGGTCCACAGGGAAAGCAACCCCGTTCAAGGCCTCAGGGAGCACGAAAGCGTCTTGGTAGAAGGTGTTCAGCACCGAGCCGCCGATGGCAATACCGAGCGCGCCACCGATTTCTCTGCTCGAGTCGTTGGTCGCGCTCCCCACACCGGCCTTGTCATCAGGCACCGATTCCATCACCAGCCCGGTGGACGGGGCCATGGTCAAGCCCATGCCAAGGCCGAGCACGAAGAAGACCAGCGCGAGCACCCAGTAGGGCGTGCCTACATCCGCTGTGCTGGAGAACAACACCATCCCCACCGTCACCAGCAGCAGACCGCTTCCAACGACATGCTTCCGACCGAAGCGGGCCACGAGGCGGTCGCTGTTGGCGGCGGCCGGCATCAACCCAAGCGGCAGCGGCAAGAAACGGACCGCCGCCGCCAAGGCTTCATGCCCCCGAACAAGTTGAAAGTGGAGCATTTGCGTGAACATGAAGGAGAACATCACGTAGAAGGCGAGGCTGATGGCGAGCAAACCCGTGGTAAATCCCGGTTCGCGAAAGAACGACATCGGGAGCATGGGATGCTTCATGCGGCGCTCCCACGCAACAAACACGACGAGCAGGAGAAGGGTGCCGATGGCCCACATCAGGGTCAACGCCGAGGTCCACCCGTGATTTGGTGCTTCGATGATGGTGTACAGCAGGGCCCCCAGGGCCGCGATGGAGAGCACCCCACCGACCGGGTCAAGGGGTGTGTGGTGTTCGTCCTTCGACTCCGGGACCATCAACGCACACAGCAACACACAGAGCAGTGCGAAGGGGACGTTGATCAGGAACACGGCATGCCACGTGAAGGTCTGAACCGCCCATCCACCGACAAAGAGCCCAATCGGTGCGCCAATTCCGGCCATGGCCGCCCAGATGCCGATGGCCTTGGGACGTTCCTCGCGTGGAAAAACGGTCACCACGATGGACAGGGTGGCGGGCATCACCATCGCTGCACCGAGCCCCATCATCGCGCGTGCGGCGATGACCTCAGTGCTGGTCTCGGCATTGAACGCCGTCCAAGCAGCAGCCCCTCCCACGACGAGCAGGCCAAGCTGGAGGGAGGACCTTCGTCCAAAGCGATCGCCGAGCGCTCCCATCATCAGGAGCGCTCCGCCGAAGACCAAGGCGTAGGCGTCGAGGATCCACTGAAGTTCGGTGTTGTCGGCCTGCAGGTCCTTCGAGAGCTCGGGCAGGGCGACGTTGAGCGTGACGTTGTTCAGCATCACCACGACGAGGCTGATGCTCATGATGGAGAGGATGAACCAGCGTCGAGGGTGGCCCACGGTGGCGTCCATGGCCCGGCCCGTACCCTTCCCGTTTTCAAACCCCGGGCGAAGCACGCGGTCGGCCGACCGTTTCGCTTCATCAGCGCCCGCGAAGGCGCTGCTCGGTAAGCCACGTGCGCCCCGCGTCCATGCCCATCAGGTGGTCCCGCACGACGTCGACGTCGGTGCCTCCTGTGCGTGAACACGCAGGAGCACGTCGGGGCAG